>JAIOJS010000186.1 GCA_019911795.1 Thermoanaerobaculia bacterium
CCGCCCTCCATCCCCGTGACGAGTCCGTGGCCCGACTTCTGATCCTGGGCCTCTCCGAATTGAGACAGCAGGACTTTGTCGCCGCTCAGGGAACCCTACAGGCAGCCGTCGACCTCGACCCCGAGCATCCCCGTCTTCATGCCGAACTCAGTCGAGCCTGGAAGGAGCTGGGCTACGACCGCCGGGCTCGCGAAGAGGCCGATCGGGCGGCGGACCTGGCGCAGGACCTGCCTCGCGAAATGCAGCTGCAGATTCAGGCGCGGAGTCAAGCCTACCGCGGAGAGTGGCAGTCCGCCGCTGCGACGTGGGATGCACTGGTCCGCTTCTACCCCGACGAGGAGGAATACGCCGTGCAGCGCACTCGGGCCTGGATCGAGTCCGGCATGGGCAACCGAGCCGACGCCAGCTTTCACGACTTCGCCCAACGCTTCGACCTCGCCACTCACCCTCGAGGACCGCTCCTCGAGGCCTCCGTGGCCAACCTACTGTCGGACCTCCCGCGTGCCTACCAGGCAGGATTGGACGCCATCGCCGCCGCTGAACGGCGGAGCGAGGACCTCCTCGAAGCAGAAGGACGTCTCCGAGTAGCCAACGCCGCTCGGCGACTCGGCCAACTCGACGAAGCTCGAGAACACCTCGAACGGGCCGCTGCGATCTACCGGCAGGCTGGCGATGCGAACGGCCTGGCCAATACCTCCTTCGAGGAGGCTCGCCTAGCCATGGCAACCGGTGATCTCCCAAGGGCCGAGCGACTCCTCACCGAAGCTCGCACCAGTTTCGAAGCGACCGGCTCACAGCGGGGACGGGTGACCACGACCATCGCGTTGGCTTCGCTCGAACGCCGTCAGGGACGCCATGATAGAGCCCGGCCGGAGTACGAGGCCGCGCTCGAACTCGCGAGGTCGACCGGATTCGATGGCGGCGCCTACGACGCCTTGAAGGGCCTGGCGATCCTCGATTCGATCGAGGGGGACCTCGATGCAGCGCAGAAGCGCTTCGAAGATGCACTCCAGGCGGCCGAGGCGTCGGGCAACCTCGGTGACGAAGGGGCCGCCCTCAACAACCTCGCGATCGTGCTCTCCGACCGCGGGGAGGTCGACGCCGCCGAGATCTACTACCAGCGAGCCCTCGAGCGCTTCGAGCAGATTGGACACCTCGACGGTATCGGTAGTGCCCTCAACAACCTCGCCATCCTACAGTGGGATCGCGGCGACCTGGCCGCGGCGACGACTAGCTACCAACGGGGGCTCGAGACCTACGAGGAGCTCAGGGACTCCTCCAGTCTGGCGATGGTCGAGGCCAACCTCGCGATGCTCGAGTTGGACCGGAACCATCTGGAGGAGGCGGCCCGAGGACTGGACCATGCCATCACTCTACAGAACGAGCTAGGCGAGGTTCTGGCGGCGGCCAAGAGCCGCGCCCTCCGAGCCATGGTGCAGCTCGAAACGGGTGACCCGATCGGAGCCCTGGAACCAGCCCGCGAAGCGGTTGCTCGGTTGCAGGATCAGGGGGTACCCGACGACGAGGCCACCGCACGAACAGTGCTCGCCTTGGTTCACTCGGCGATCGGCGACCACGCGAGCGCACGCCGCGAGATCGAGCGAGCTGAGCAGCTGGCGGACCGTCGGGAGAACCCGGCAATCGGACTCTGGGTCGAGATCCAGGCAGCGAGGATCCTGATTGCCGCCGATGCCCCAACTCCCCCCGTCGCGAAGCTTCGACGCCTAGTGGAGGAGGCGCGTTCGAATGGAATTCGCAGACTCGAACTCGAAGCCCGTCTCACGTTGGCCCAGATCGAAGGAGAGATCGACGATCGGTCCTCCGCAGGCCACGACGACCTCGAACGACTCACCTCCGAAGCGGAGTCCCTCGGATTCGAACGGATCGCGCGGCAGGCCACGAGTCCGGAATAGGATCGATCCCGGCAGCCCACCAACGAGTCACCGGGCTGTTAGAGTCGGGCCCCGCCGGAGCCGCCGCCGAAGGAGTACCCTGTGACCGAAACAAATCCTGCAACCGAAACCAAGCTCGTCCGCGGAGTCGAGAACCCAGCCATCATCGACCTGATCTCGACCGATCCTCGACGTGATCAGGTGGTCCTCACCCTGATCGAGAAGCGCCCGTGGGGGTTGGGGCCGGACCAACTGGAACAGCTCAACGACAAGCTATCGAACTACTTCGTCTATGTACTCGATGGCCATCTCGCAGAACAGTATCCGCAGTATGCGGGCAAGTCGGTTCGCCTGCAGTTGGATTCCGTTCACGAACCCGACGAGCTGGCCCGCGAACTACTGCGGAACGCTACCCAAGCAGCCAACGAACGTGGCCTGGCTCTGGTACTGCGCGTGGTCGACGAAGACGCTATCCCTCCCGCCCCCTGGGAGGCCTAGGAAGCTATCGGGATTCCTCCGACTCTTTGGGACCGAGACTGAGAATCCTCTCGATCGCCTCGGGATCGTCGGGCAAGAGCCCCGAGGCCGGTAGCCTTCGCACGAGTTCCATCCAGATCGGTTCCTTCTCGAAGACCTGCCGAAAGATGGGCGCTGCCTCTTCCTCTCGTCCGAGCGAGAAGAGCGTCACCGCCTGCCAGAACGGTAGTTCCACGATTTCGGGGGCCAACCGAGCCGCCTCTGCGTAGTGAGCCAACGCTGCCTGCTCGTCGCCGAGGGCCACCGCCTCATCGCCGGCGTTCGATTCCTCGTAGGCCCGATGGACGCCGAGCAGGCGTCGTAGTTCGACCAGCGGCTCCGCGTGGTCGTCAACTCGTAGGTCGACCTTTCGATCGCGCCATGGCGACTCACTGGCCGTCCCCGAGACGATGACGAGGGCTGCACTCTGACGGCCGCGGATGTCCCCCCCCTCGGCCTGCGCCGCGTCGAGGGCAGCCAACAGTCGCTCTGCGAAGGGAGCCTTAGAGTCCCGATATGCCTTGGCCATGGCTGGCCAGACCGTGTCGCGAAGCATCATGTTGGCCTGGACTGAAAATCCTTCGCCCTCGAAGTGGCCCGCCTCGGCGATGCACTTGTCTCCGGTCCACGCTGCCACGCGCCCCGTCTTATCGACAAAGGCGACCTGCCGCACCGAGCGCTGCTCATCGGCCTGGATCAGCGCGTCGAGCGCCTCCCGCGAACTCTTGCCCTTGGCCATCAAGGCCAACCCCTTGGGCCCGTAGGACACCTCGACGAAGGACTGCGTGGCCACCGCCCCGACTCCAGGCTCGGCCCAGGCAACCACCGTTCCGACCTGGAACCAATGGCTCTGTACCGCCACCCCGAAGTCTCCGGTCAGCGGATCGCGGGCGACGATGGAAAACGTGTGGGCGAGATCGGACGCTAGGAGGGGGGCGGAAGCAGAGCCCAGCGCCTCAGCCTCAGCATCGTCGGCGGCCAATGGGACGGCCAACACCAGGGTACCAGCGAGTGCAGCAATGAGCACCGGCGCCAGGATTCGAACTGCGATCGATCGCGACATGAGGCCTCCTCGTGAAATAGGCTCCGAGTTGTACTGTGGCCCCCAATCGTGGCACATCGAAGGCCCAGCCGACCAGTCGTGCGCCTCGGCGGAGTAAAGGTCCTTTCTCGACAGCCCTCGTGATCAGCCTCATCCGTAGCTTGCGCCCGACCTAGTCGTCGAGGCAACGATCGCGAAAACGGGACAATCGTAACCAGTAGCGCAGACGGCCGTGTCGAGCGACATCGTTGTGGTTGGCGCCAGGAATCTCGAGCCATTCCTTCGGCTCCGGCGCGGCATCGAAGAGGCGACGTCCCAGGTCGATGGGGATCCGTTGGTCGAGCCGCCCATGAATGAAGAGCGTGCGCGCCTTGATGCGATGAACCTTGGCCAGACTGCGGAACTGATTCTTGGCCACCCAGTGCATGGGAATCCGATCGGAGTCCACCCTGGCCATATCCCGCATCTGAGTGAAGGAGTTTTGAACAATCAGGCCCGCGATGTCGAGGTCGGTGGCAGCGTCGATGGCGACGGCGCCGCCGAGGGAGTGTCCAAACAGCATCAACTCAGCGGGATCGACGCCGAGTTCCTCGTTCAAGTGTCGGTAGGCGGCCCGCACATCCCGATACAGTCCCGACTCGTGTGGCGTTCCCCCGCTTCGCCCGTAACCACGGTAGTCGAAGGCAAACAAGTTGCATCGCAATCGGCGCAGACGCCGCAGCGTATCTATCTGGCTGCCCAGACTGCCGCTGTTCCCGTGGCAATAGAGAACGGTACCGCGAGCCCTGTCGTGGGGGATCCACCATCCGTGAAGACGGATTCCGTCGGAGCTGGAGAACCACTGGTCCTCGGCCTCGACTCCATGGTTTTCCGGCGTCCAGACCCCACGGGGATAGATGGAGGGAGAGAACATCCGCTTTCGCTGCAAACGTTCCCTCACCAGTTCCAAGATCCCGAGACCACCCAGCAGGGCAAGGGAGGGCACGGTCCTCTCGATGGAACGTTTCCACCGCGGGCGCAAAGTGCGCTCGTTGCTCAGTTCTTGGGTCATGGTTCGTCGTTGTCTCGGTCGGTACATTGAACTCACTCGACGGAGCCACCTCGGTGCGAAGGAACCGTCGAGGAAACCTCATTTGAAGAAGTTTGCCAAAGGATAGCGCGAGTCCCAATTTCCATCACCATCTCGACTCCAAGGACTACGACTGGACCTCGCAACCCTGAGAACAGATCTCCGGGCCCGTCTATTCCGAAGTCCGGATGAACTTTCCAGAAAGCGTTACCATGGGCAGACAAGTCACCCAAAACGAATGGGAGCATGCCGTGGAAGGCTCCACCAAGCCGCCGTCGAACCTCGAAGAAGAAATCCCGGGACCGCAGGTTCGACTCGAACAGTCCCTGACCCTGTTGGAATCCGTCCTGGAGAGCCCCCAGAAGATCGCCATCTTCTCGCTCGACCGTAGCTTCCGCTATACGGCTTTTAACTCCAAGCACCGCGACACGATGCGGAGTATCTGGGAGACCGAGATCGAGGTCGGCATGAACATGCTCGAGGTCATCGGAGACCCCGAGGACCGGGCCAAGGCTCAGCGCAACTTTGAACGCGCCCTGACCGGAGAACAGTTCACCGAGATCGAGGCCTACGGCGCGCCGCCCCATCGCTTCCACTACGAGGACAGCTACAACCCCATCATCGATTCTTCGGGTGAGGTCCAGGGCCTCACCGTATTCCTCACCGACATCACCGACCGACTCCGCCAGGAGGAGGAACTGGAGCGCTATCGGTCGCTCCTCGAAGGGTTGGTCGAAGAGCGAACGGGGGAACTCAACTTCGCCAGCGAGAAGCTGGAGCGAGAGACACGGGATCGCGAGAAGGCCGAAGCCCTTCTGATGCGATCCCAGCGGCTCGAAGCCCTAGGTACCCTAGCCGGAGGCATTGCCCACGACTTCAACAACATTCTCACGGCGATCGTTGGCTACACCGACCTCCTGCTGTCGGACCTCTCCCGCATCGACCTGGCTCGGGTCGACGCGGCCCGCTCTGGCACGGCACGCTCAGGCTCGGCCCACAGCGACGCGGTTCGCAGCGACCCAGCTCCCGAGTACCTACGAAAGATCAGGGACGCCGCGCAACACGGTTCGACTCTTACCTCGAGACTGCTCGCTTTCAGCCGGCGTCAGGTCCTTCAGGTGACTCCGCTCAACCTCAGCGATGTCGTGGAACAGATGGTGGACCTCCTGCACCACATCGTGTCCGAAGACATCCACTTGGTCACCGAACTCGATCCAACGATGCCCAACGTCCTCGTAGACCAAGGCCAGATCGAACAGGTTCTGATGAATCTCGTGATCAACGCTAGGGATGCAATGCCTGATGGCGGCACGCTCACCCTGAGATGCCACGCCGATCGAGATCGATGGGCGGTCCTGAGCGTGGTCGACGAGGGAACCGGCATGTCGCCGGAGGTCGTCGAACAGATCTTCGACCCCTTCTTTACGACCAAGGAGTCCGGCCGCGGCTCGGGGCTCGGCCTCGCCATGGCCTACGGCATCGTCGAGCAGCACGGCGGTTCGCTGATCGTGCAGAGCACGCCGGGCGAGGGGTCCAACTTCGAGATACGAATCCCTCTCGCGACTGCCGAGAGCGGCCAAGCTGAGACCTCAGCGGCGCCCCCACCGACCCCGGAGAGCACCGAAGCGACCGCCGCGTCGATCCTCATCGTCGAGGACGACGACGCCATTCGAACCATGGCGCGGATCCTCCTCGGACGCAAGGGGCACCGGATCCTGGAGGCGGCGAGCTTCGAAGAGGCAATCGAGGCTTTCCGCGACGCCGAGGGCAAGGTCGACCTGCTCTTTTCGGACGTCGTGCTCCCCGGT
>JAIOJS010000019.1 GCA_019911795.1 Thermoanaerobaculia bacterium
ACATGCCGCTCCTTGTCGAGGTTGGACCCGATACTGACGAACACCCTATTCATACTTGCTCGAGGCGGAGTTGCTGCAGCCGGAAATCAGGTATCTGTCGAGCTGGAGGCGGTGCGGTAGGTCTCGATCCCGACCGACTCCGCGAACCTGAGGGCCCCTGGCTTCTCGATCCGAACCCGAACAGCCTGTGCGGGGAACTCCCGGAGAATGAGGTTGGCGACGTCGGTGACGAGCCGTTCCACCAGAAGGTCCTGGGCGGACTCCACATGATCGATGACGGCCTTGGTGAGGGAGCGGTAGTTCAGGGAGTCCTCGATGGAGTCGCTGGCTGCAGCTGCGCTAATGTCGGTAAAGATCTCGAGATTGATCAAGATATCCTGGCGCGAAGTTCTCTCGTCGGGGTTGATTCCGAGAATGCCGCGGACGAGAAGGTTCCGGACAATGATGCAGTCGCGGTGGGATTCCGGGTAGTTCACGTGTACTGGCCTCCATCGAGGTTGATGATTTGCCCAGTTAGAAACTGTTCGTCGAGCAGGTAGTGAATGGTTCTGGTCACGGAGCGATTCTCCGGCAGACCCAGGGGTACCTTCCCTCGCAAGCGATCCCTGAGTTCGTCGTCGGACTCACCGGGAGGAGGGAGGAGCGCACCCGGGGCGACTGCATTGACCCGCACTCTGGGCGCCAGAGTCTGCGCTAGACATTGGTTGAAATGAGCGAGGGCGGCCTTGGTCAAGCGATAGAGCAGGTGGTCTCCGGCAGGGCGCTCGAGCCTGGCATCCAGCACATTGATGATCGTACCGGTTCGATCCTCGGGCAAGGCCTTGGCGAAAGCCAACGACAGGATGTACGGTGCGAGAAGGTTGACCGCACTCTGCACTCGCCACGACTCCTCTACCGACAGGTTCGCCTCATTGTCGAGGAAGACTCCGGCGCTATTGACGAGTACCTCCACAGATCCCGTCCACTCCTCAACTTCACGAGCGAGGTTTCGACACTGGTCAGGATCACTGAGGTCGGCTTGGAAGAGTCGTGCGTCACCGCCGCTCGTCCGAATCGCGGTCGCAGTCTCCGACGCCCCTGCGACGGACCGGTGATGATGGATGGCCACAGGGAAGCCCTTGTCGGCCAAAGCGAGCGCGATCGATCTACCGATCCGAACCCCACCACCGGTGACCAAGGCGCAGCCTCTTCGGTTGGGGTGAGAAGAGGCGCGTCCAGCTTGGGTTTCGGGACTCATGGGACGCATCATACCGGCACAATAGAGCGAGTGCGCCATCGGGCTAAGTCGATCTGTGGAAAAGAGTTGTGCGAGACGGGCGAGAAACCTTAAAGTGCTTCTTTAAGAAACTCTAACCGATTGAATCTTCAGCAGTTACGAGAACTGCACAACTTTCTGTACGAAATGGACCAAACGCCCATTCCGACGGGCTTCAGGGCCTCCAAGGCCTGAGATTTCCAGAGAGTTTTCCACAGATCTGTGGAGACCCGAGTCCCGCCTCTCCAGGATCCTGTAGAACTGGCGTCGGGAAGGGTATACAATCAGATTTCGTAGACCAACCAAGGAGGTCCGAGGGTCATGAACTTCAGATTCGCTCGATGTATCGGTACAGTATTTCTAACTCTTGGCTTGGTGGCAGCGGCCGCCCAAGCTCAAGGCAATTGCGATGGTTTCAGCAAGAAGCAGCGGCTGACGAAGCTCGGCGGAACGAATTCGTTCAGCACTTCGGTGTCTACTATCGCTGAGTTGCAGGCCGCCTTCGAGGCGAATCGCGACGACATCATGTTCCTTCTCGAAACGCAGGGACTGATCGACGCGGCCCCCGCTGTTTTCGATGCCGTCCGTCGAGGTGACGTCACAGAGCGGAACCTGAACCGCGGTGAGAGTTTCAAGTGGATGGCCTATCGCTACAAGGGTAAGCCACGGGTCACCGACAACCGTTGTATCGATACCGACGACGGCTACGGTACCTTCGAGCTCGTGGTCACTCTTGGTGACCAGCCTGAGAAGGGCGAGTGCCTGATTAACGCGACCGCTGACTGTGAATTTCGCAGCGAAACGGCCTCGGTAGATGCCAGCGGAAGTTCCCCCGGCGTTTCCGTGACCATGTCGGGCGACGGCAATACGACGACCGTGATCCCCAGCGGCGCCGGTCCAACCTGGCAGGGATCGATGCCAAGTCCCTACAACAACACCTACACCTTCACCGCATCGGCGAAGGAAGGGCCCAAGAGCCCTGTCCGTCAGCTGACGTTCGTCATCCCAAAGGTTTGCCTCAACTTCGCTCTCATCAGTGACGAAGAGGTGATGATGCCGGCACCTGGTTGCAGTGAGTCGGTGACTCTGAGCTGCCCGGTGACCGCACCAAGTTGCTCGATCACCGTCGACAACGAGAATCCTTGGACCGGCGAAGATACCGACGTCCGGGTTTCCGGAACCTGGCCTGGCAACGAGATCGCGGTAGAGGTTCTCGATGCCAACGGCAACACGGTCGCCGAGCCTCTCCTCTCGCCTCCGTTCCCCAATACGGTGAGCTTCAGCAAGCCTGGTGAGTACACACTGTCGGGTACCGCAACCAACGAGATCGGTGAGACCGCAACCTGTACCGCCGGCGTTTCGGTGGATGGTCGCTGGACCCTCCGTCCCCTCATTCACTACGCCGATCCTGGGAGCGACACGGCCAGCGTGGTTCGCGCCGCGACGCCTCCGTTTGTCCAGGAGCGGTCGTTCTTCAACGCGGATTCCGGCTACGGTGCTGAAATCGCCTTGGAGTACCACATCAACGACCGCGTCGGCATCGAGGGTCGCCTCTCATACTCGATCTTCGATTCGCTCATGGAGTTTGATATCGATACCGCTTGGGACATGCAGAACGACGATTTCGGAGTGATGTCCCTGACGGTTGGACCGGATTTCCATCTGACTCCCAGCAGTCGTGTGGACTTCTTCGTTACTCCCGTCGTCGGCTACGCGTCGGTCAACGGCACTAGTTACAATCTTCTCGGTCGGAACTTCGATCTCGACTTCGACAACCAGTTCGTCTGGGGTGTCGCGCTCGGACTCGATGTGCCGCTGGGACAGGCCACTCCTTGGAACCTCAGCTTCTCGGCCCGCTATCAGGACCTTGATGCTGAATCCGATGACTACTCGGTGGCCTTGGATCCGTTCTTCCTCGGCGCCGGCTTCGCTTACGACTTCTAGTAGTCGAAGCGAATCGTGAGGCGACCTAAGGTCGCCGCGAAGGGCTCATCACCTTGTTGGTGGTGGGCCCTTTGCTTAATTAGCGGCGTGTGGGAACATCAGGCATGAACACCGCTCCCCTCTCGTCGACTCCCGCGGCCGGGACCACTTCGGGTCCAGCCGCACCGCGAGCCTCGGACATCCTCGCCACTTGGCACCGAATGAGCCGCTGGCCGGGCGGGCGACTCCTCTTTAGCTGGTACCTCGGACGCATGGCCCCCTATACCGCCACGATCGGTCCTCGAGTGGAGGAACTGCGACCAGGCTATGCCAGAGTGTCGATGCGTGATCGCCATCGGGTAAGAAATCCCTTTCGATCCGTACACGCCATCGCGATGATGAACCTGGCCGAGGCCGCCAGCGGCCTAGCGATGCTCAGCGCCCTGCCTCCGGAGGCTCGGGCCATCATCGTCGGCTTGTCCATCGAGTACGAGAAGAAGGCTCGCGGAAGACTCACCGCGGAAGCGAAGGCCGAAGTGCCCGAGACCAACGAGAAGATGGAGTACATTCTCGACGCTACCATCAGGGATCCGGAGGGCGACGTCGTCGCCCGAGCCAAGGCCCGATGGCTAGTCGGACCCCGGTGAGGAGACTCGCATGACCGATCCGGGCTCACTAGACCCCCGCCTCCAGACGCCCTTCGCCCGTCAGGTCGGTATCGAGGTGCCACTCATCTGTGGAGCGATGTACCCCTGCTCGAATCCCGAGCTGGTGGCCTCCGTTTCTGCGGCCGGCGGAATCGGCGTGGTGCAGCCGATCTCTCTTTCCTATGTCTACGGCTGGGACTTTCGCGAGGGACTTCAGTTCATCAAGTCTCTCACTGACAGGCCGATTGGTATGAATGCCCTAGTAGAGAAGACTTCCAAGGTCTACGAAGATCGTATGCGCCGATGGGTCGACATCGCCCTCGAGGAGGGGGTGCGCTTCTTTGTTACCGCGCTCGGAAATCCTGACTGGGTAGTCCGTGCCGTTCACGCCACCGGGGGCGTGGTCTACCACGATGTGACCGAGCGACGATGGGCTGACAAGGCCCTCGATCACGGAGTGGACGGTTTGATCTGCGTCAACCGTCGGGCGGGAGGGCATGCCGGGACGGCGAGCCCGCTGGATCTCCTGAATTCGCTGGCAGATCTCGAGGTTCCCCTGATCTGTGCCGGGGGGATTGGCGATGGTGTGGCCTTTCGCGATGTGCTCGAGATGGGCTATTCCGGCGCCCAGCTCGGAACTCGGTTCATCGCGTCCTCCGAGTGTCGGGTCCATGCTGACTACCAGCAGGCAATCCTCCGCGCGGACGAAGACGACGTGGTTTTGACCGACAAGCTGTCCGGGGTTCCGTGCGCCGTGATCAACACACCTTACATCGAGAAGGTCGGCCTGAGGGCTGGCCCTATTGCTCGTCGACTCCTCAAGGGGAGGAAGACGAAGCATTGGGTGCGGTCGTTCTACGCCTTACGATCCGTCTGGCAGTTGAAGCGGGCCTCGCTGCGTGGAATTTCGTACAAGGACTACTTCCAAGCGGGAAAGAGTGTGTCGGGGATCCACGAGGTCAAGCCGGTGCATGAAATCGTGGCCGAGTTCTCGCAGGCCGTTACCCAAACGGCGGAGAGCGTACGGACGGGAGGGGTAGTCAGTTCGCCGGAGCGGGACACCAGGTGATGATTCCGTCCGAGGGTTGGCAGATCGGTCCTGGCTTTGGCATCGACTCTCTGAGGTTGAAGGCCTGCGAGATACCGGAGCCCGGTCCGGGAGACGTAACGGTCGCCCTCGAGGCGTTTTCTCTTAACTACAGGGACCTGCTCATGGTGGAGGGGCGCTACAACCCGCGGCAGCCCCTTCCTCTGGTTCCTGGGTCGGATGCCGTCGGACGAGTTGTGGCCGCTGGCGAAGGCACCCACCGCGTTGCGGTAGGGGATCTCGTGGCACCGACCTTCGCCCAAGACTGGGTCGCTGGCGATCCGACCCACTCCACCTACGGCTCGACCCTAGGAGGACCGCTCGACGGCACCTTGAGGAGGCACGTTTCCCTGTCGCAAGAAGGTGTGGTGCGGATACCAGAGGGCTGGACGCCCTTGGCGGCAGCGACCTTGCCCTGCGCTGCGGTGACGGCATGGAATGCTCTCTTCGAGTTGGGTTCAGTCCAGGCTGGTGACACGGTGTTAGTTCTTGGAACCGGTGGGGTTTCACTCTTCGCCCTGCAGTTCGCGCACCGCGTAGGGGCTCGAGTTCTGGTGACCTCGAGTCGGAGCGAGAAGCTGGACCGGGCTCAGGACCTCGGTGCCTCGGGAGGGGTCGACTATCGAAGTGAGCCGGAGTGGGGGCGAGCCATCCGTGACCTTGCTGAGGGCAGGGGAGTCGACCACGTCGTCGAGGTGGGAGGGGCCGCTACCCTCGCACAATCGCTACGCGCTGTCCGCCCCGGAGGAACGATCAGTTTGATCGGCAACTTAGGCGGCGATGAGGCTTCCTTCTCGGTCATCCCCATCCTCATGCGTCAGATTCGAGTTCAGGGTGTCTTCGTTGGACCCCGCCTTGCCTTCGAGAACCTCCTGAAATCTTGCGCGGAAGATCCCCTCGAACCCGTCATCGATCAGGTCTTCGACTTCGGCGAGCTACCAAGAGCTCTCGAGTACCTCGGCCGAGGTGACCACTTCGGAAAGGTCTGTGTCCAGGTGTAGAGGGAGCCGGAAAGCAGCGTAGAGGGAGCCGGAGGCGAAAAACCGCCGACCTCTTCCATAGGCCTCGGTCAGTCGTCGGTTCCCAACGATCGATGGAGTGCAGCGAGGAGGTCCTCTGCATCCTCTGGCGACAGCTCCCCCGGGGACCACTCCAAGTCGAGACCTCGGTCCTCGAGACGCGGAATGATGTGAAAATGCACGTGGAAGACGGCCTGGTGGGCGGCATGGCCGTTGTTCTGGAGAACGTTGTAGTCCTCGATCCCGGTGGCTTCCATCACCGCCCGACAGAGCATCGGCAGGGTCCGCCCGATCGCCGCCGAGGACTCCTCCGAAAGTTCGTGAAGGTACGCGGCGCGCTCCTTCGGTATGACCAGGGTGTGGCCCGGAGAGAGCGGATTGATGTCGAGAAAAGCGAGGACCCACTCGTCCTCGTAGATCCGATAGCAAGGGATGGTGCCCGCGAGAACTTCATCGAAGATGGTCTCATGCATGGGGCCAGTATAAGCGAGGCCTCGCTGCTCCCGCCTGTCGTTGACAGGGGCAGTTTGCGTCAGTACATTCGACAGCACGAATCGACCTAGGAGAACGAGCATGGCGAAGACGGTGATCGATGTACTCGAGGCCACGGCGCACCACTATGGGCAGACTCCGGCCGTCGTGGAATTGGTGGGTGGCCGGTGGACCACCAAGAACTGGAGCGATCATCGCGATGAGATCTTTCTCGCGGCTCGAGGCTTGATCCACCTCGGCGTCCAGGCCGGGGATGGTGTTGTCATCATGGGCTACAACTGCCCACAGTGGTTCGTGGCGGATATCGCGGCCATTGCCGTCGGGGCGGTGCCCACCGGCATATACACTACGAGTACCGTCGACCAAACCCGCTACATTGCTGATCACTGTGCGGCGACGGTGGCCGTTCTCGAGGACGCCAGCTACCTGGCGAAGCTCGACCGAGAGAACCTGCCTCGCCTCCAGCATGTCGTCCTGATGAAGGGGACGGCGGAGGACGGTTCGGCCCATTCCTGGGAGAATCTTCTCGAGTTTGGGGCGACGGTACCGGAGTCGGACCTCAGGGATCGGGTCGATGCTCTCGATCCTGAGGATCTCTGTACCCTGATCTACACCTCGGGCACGACCGGGAGCCCCAAGGGAGTCATGCTCTCCCACACCAACCTGGTGTGGACGGCGGGCCAGGTCATCGAGCTCCACGGTTGTGAGACGGGCGATTCCATCGTCAGCTACCTCCCGTTGAGTCACATCGCCGAGCAGATCGTCTCACTCCACGGACCCATGTCACGAGGCTGCACGACCTGGTTTGCCGAGAGTGTCGAGAAGCTGCCCGATGCCCTGCGCGCCTGTCGTCCGCAGCTCTTCCTCGGAGTCCCGAGAGTCTGGGAGAAGATCCAGGCGAAGATGCAGGCGGTCGGGGCGCAGGCGCCTCCCCTGCGTCGGAGGATCGCAGCCTGGGCTCGCAGGGTCGGCTTGGCCGGCGGCTATGCCGATCAGCAAGGTGCCTCCCGACCGTTGCTCTACGGATTGGCTAATCGTCTTGTTTTCTCCAAGGTGCGCAAGCAGCTCGGACTCGATCGGGCTCGCATTTGTGTGACTTCGGCCGCCCCGATCTCCAAGGCGACCCTGGAATTCTTCCTCAGCCTGGGTATTCCGGTACTGGAGGTCTACGGCATGAGCGAGTGCAGTGGACCCGCTACGTTCTCCGTGCCGGGCCACTACATCACGGGGAGCGCCGGTCGCTCACTTCCCGACTGTGAGCTCAGCCTTGCAGAAGATGGCGAGGTGCTCATTCGCGGCCCCCATGTCTTCCTCGGCTACTACAAGAACGAGGAAGCGACCCGAGAGACCCTCGACGACGAGGGGTGGATCCACTCAGGCGACATTGGGACCCTCGATGGGAACGGCTACTTGTGGATCACGGATCGCAAGAAGGAGCTCCTGATCACTGCCGGCGGCAAGAACGTCGCTCCTCAGCCTTTGGAGGCCAACCTCAAGGGAATTCCTGGGGTGGCTCAGGCAGTTGTTCTGGGCGATCGCCAGAAGTACATCGCGGCGCTCTTGGTGTTGGACGAGGAGATGATCCCCGATCTTGCGATGCGGCTCGGAAGCGCCGCCCACGATCTGGACTCGGCCAACGCTTGTGCGAAGTTCCGAAACCACGTCCAGAAGGGAGTCGACGAACTCAATAGCCATTTGGCCCACTACGAGACCATCAAGCGCTTTGAGTTTCTCGATTCTCCACTGACCGTGGAAACCTCGGAATTGACTCCAACGATGAAGCTGAAGCGCAGAGTGATCGCCGAGCGCCGGTCCGACGCGATTGGTCGTCTCTACGAATAGCGAGCCTCTCGGTGTTGCGTTCTGGCCCGAAGGGTGGCTTCAGGGACCAGCCCAGGTCTTGATGAAACGGCCCCGGACTTGATGGACCGGCCCAGAGCGAAAGCGCGCTGATAAGCTAGCTCGATGCCAAGAATCACCAAGGTCTATACGCGAACGGGCGACGATGGCACCACCGCACTCGGCGGCGGTCAACGGCTGCCCAAGGACGCCCTCCGTATCGAGTCCTACGGAACGGTCGATGAGTTGAGTTCGCAGATTGGAGTGGCTCTAGCGAGCGGAGTTGATGAGTCTCTCGCCGCTTCCCTGCTGGAGATTCAGAACGAACTGTTCCACCTCGGTTCCGATCTCTGCATCCTCGAAGAGGACAAAGAGCGCCTGCCCGTGCCTCGCATCGAGCCGCACCACGTCGAGGCCCTCGAACGGGTGATGGATCGGCTGAACGAAGACCTCGGGCCCCTGGCCAACTTCATCCTTCCCGGGGGAACTCTCGCCGCAGCTCAACTGCACGTCGCGCGAACGGTCTGCCGGCGGGCCGAACGACTGGTCGTGGGTCTGGCCCGTGAGGAGCCGGTGGGGGCCTGCGCGGTGCGCTATCTCAATCGGCTGTCCGATACCCTGTTCGTGATGGCCCGTTACCAGAACTGGGTATCGGGGAGTGCGGACGTGCTGTGGGACAGCCGCCGCTAGTGTTCCGTTCCGGACTAGGGGCTAAAGACTAGGGCCCGCAAGCGCTTTGTCTAGCTGTCGCCGAATCCCTGGATCGTCCCAGTTGGCGGCGCCTTCGAAAGTCTCGACGACTTTACCGTCGACCACCAGGTGGGTTTCCGGCAGCTTCCGCGTCCCGTAGCGGTGAGCCAGCTTCCACGAGGGATCATAGAGAACCGGAGTACCGATCGACCCCAGGAACGGCTTGACCTTCTCAGGGCTGTCGTCGACCGCGATGAACACGATGCGCATGTCCTCATGGCCTCCATAGTCGCGTTGGAGTCGTTGCAAGGCTGGAATCTCGTCGATGCAGGGAGGGCACCAGGTCGCCCACAGATGGACCAGGGTGACGCGAGTCTGTGTCGGCCGTAGCGGTACCTCCTGTGACATCTCGTCGAGGAGGTTTCCGTCGGGGGCAACGTCGTCCGTGCGGGGCCAGAAAAGCGCGATCATCGCCAGGACCACGAGGGCGAGTGGCCAGAATCTCGCCAGCGAGTTGTTCGCGCCAGGCTCGGTGGAAGCGGTGGGGGCAGGAGTCTCGGTATCTTGGGAAGTCATGGCATCTTGGGAAGTCATGGCGGGGTTTGCTGGACTCGAGTTCAGAATGGCGACGTCCACATCCTATCGCGAACCGGGCGGCTAGGTCGACGAGCCTGGCTTTGTTGGGCAGTGGTCGACCAAAGGCCTGGTGTTCGCTTGTGAGTCTTGACCTCGACACCGAAGGACTGATCCAAGTCTCTGTCTATCCTCCGGTCGCTCCCCGCGGCGCGCGTGGACTTCATCTCGAGGGCCCTTCGGGGTCATTCTTTGACCCGACGCCCCCCTTGGCTCTACAATGCTCCTGTTACTCGCACAATCTCTGACGTCCCCGAGTTGTCTCGAGTCGTTTCTCTTTTTCTTTTTCCTTCTATTCACTCGTTGCCTGTAGGCGCCCCTCTTGAACTCCGACGAATCTGTTCTCGTCCTGGCTAACACTCGGGCTATCGCAGTAGCCCTGCGCGTTCAGTCTCAGCAGCCCTTCGAAGTCGAGGAACACCTCGACGAACTGGAGGAGCTGGCGAAGAGTGCAGGCTGCAAGGTCGAAGCGAGGGTCGTTCAGGCCCGGTCGGCACCCCACGCCCGGAGCTTCATCGGCGAGGGGAAGGCGGAGCAGATTGGCGTTCAGGCGAAGGATCTGGAGTGTGATCTGGTGCTCTTCGATGACGACCTGTCGCCGAGCCAAGTCAAGAATCTGGAGAAGATCATCGGACTTCCGGTGCTCGATCGTAGTGCCCTCATCCTGCAGCTCTTCCGCCAGCGGGCGAAGACGAAAGAAGCTCGAACTCAGGTGGAGCTGGCCCAGCTCCAGTACATGTTGCCCCGCTTGACTCGCTTCTGGCGTCACCTCGGACGGCAGGCTGGCGGTATCGGACAACGTGGCGGTGAGGGTGAAAAGCAGCTCGAGATGGATCGTCGCATGCTGCGACGACGAATCGGGCGCCTGGAGCGCGATCTGGAGACCATCGCTCGCACTCGCAATACGCAGCGACAAGGACGTCGCGACGCCTTTCAGGTCTCCTTGACCGGTTATACCAACGCCGGCAAGTCCACCCTCTTCAACCGCTTAACGAGATCGGATGCGTTCGTTCAGGACCGACTCTTCGCGACCCTCGATTCCAAGCTACGGAAGGGCACGGTGGGAGAGGGTCGCACCGTCGTGTTTGCCGACACGGTCGGTTTCGTAAGGAAGCTTCCGCACCATCTGGTGGCGTCGTTCCGCTCCACCCTCGAAGAGGTGACGGCGGCGGACCTCGTTCTCCACGTGATCGATATTTCCCACCCAACCTGGGAGGATCAGCGGAGGGTAGGCGAGGAAGTGCTGGCGGATCTTGGAGTCGAGGAGTCACGGGTCCTCACCGTCTTCAACAAGGTCGATCGCCTTCCGAGTGGCGCTTTCGGCGGACCCGAGTGCCGGGTGTCGGCGACAACGGGAGAGGGCATCGAGGCCCTGAAGGTGGCGATCAGAGATCGCATGCCGCTTCACGACGTGCCGACCTGGGCCCAGGCTGAGTACAGTTAGTGACCGCCGATCACTCACTTGCAACCCGTCCAGGGTCACCCCGGATCGCTGAGCTCGAGGGGCTACTCGGTGACTTCCTGGTCGAGAAGGAGATTGCTCGAACTCCCCGCGCCGCCATTTACCGCATCCGCTCGCAGGGGCGCGCAGACCGGCCTCTCGCGCTCAAGGTCGCGCTTCAGGAGGTTCAGGAGGACGACCTCGTCCGCTTTCAGCACGAGGTGCGGCTCCTCAGTGAGTCGCGACATCGCAACGTCATCGAGGTCTACGACTTCGGAGTCCTTCCCGGCAGCTTTCCCTTCCTCACCATGGAGCTGCTCTCCGAAGCCGATCTGATGCAGACGGTGCAGGACGCCGATTGGGATCTCTTTTACTCTCTCGCCATGCAGGCTGCCGCCGGTCTCGCCCACATCCATCGGCAGGGAATCGTGCACCTCGACATCAAGCCAGCCAACCTCGGTTTGGTGCCCGGCGATCGCGTCAACTTGAAGATTATGGACTTCGGTCTAGCCCAGAACGTTCGGGGTCCCTTGGACCGGAAGATCCGGGGGACTCTGGCCTTCACCGCGCCCGAGGTGCTGCTCCAGGATCGCTACGATCACCGGGCTGACCTCTACTCCCTGGGAATGACGCTCTTTCAGCTCGCCACCGGAGTCCTCCCGTCGGCGGGCGACGACGAGACGGCGATCCGCTTTCATCTCCGCGAAGAGGTTCCCGACCCTCAGGCCTACCGCTCCGACATGCCCGGTCAGCTGGCCGCCATCCTGAGGCGCCTGCTCCAGCGCGATCCCCACGAGCGCTATCCGTCAGCCGGCAAGCTCCTGCTCGATCTGGCGAGCGCGGCGGGACACGAGATCGATCCAGCCGGCATGGCCC
>JAIOJS010000187.1 GCA_019911795.1 Thermoanaerobaculia bacterium
CCTCTCTACTGTCGATGATTGGACCCTGGTCGAGCGCATGGCGGAGCGCGATGAGAAGGCCCTTTCGGAGCTCTACCGTCGCTACGCCTCGATGCTCCTGGGTCTCTCGCGGCGAGTTCTGGGCAACACCGAGGACGCGGAGGAGGTTCTGCAGGAGGTCTTCGTTCAGGCCTGGTCACAGGCCCACCGCTACGACCGTAAGCGAGCCTCCGCCTCGACCTGGTTGGTGCTCCTGACGCGGAGCCGATCGATCGATCTCCTGCGCAATCGACAAGTGAGGCGACGAACGGCGGACAATGCGGGGCGCGAACAGTTCCAACACCATACATCCCCTGAAGGGGCGAGCAACGTACTGTCAGACGAACGGCGTCAGAGGATGACGTCGGCAATGGCTGACTTACCGCAGGAGCAGAGACAAGTGCTCGAGTTTTCATTTTTTAGGGGCCTGACCCAACGACAGATCGCCGAGCAGACCGGGATTCCACTGGGAACGGTCAAGACGCGAACCCTGTTGGCCATGAAGAAGCTGCGAGTCGCCTTGGAAGACGAAGTGAACCAACTGCTGTGAGCGAAGAAACACCACTCAACCTGGAGGATAGGGCGATCCTCCAAGCACTTCGAACCCTCGAGGCAACGACCCGCGAGGAACTTCTCGGCGAGCTTCGGTCCGGCGAAGAGGAGAGTCTGGAACTCGTTCGGATCTATACCGAGCTGTTGGGTCTCGTCCCTTGGTCGGTCGATTGGGCCGAGCCGAGCCCGGAGCTGGAGGGGCGCATCCTGGCCAGTCTCGTGGGAGACGAGACGCAGCGAATCACCCTCGAAGAGCTCCGCCCCCAGGCTCCTCCGGCGGCGACGGTGCGATCTGTACCGGAACAGAGACCGGTGAGAACCCTGGATGTCCGGCCGACGCCAGCTCCGACCGGTATGACCTGGTGGAAGACCCTGGCGGCTGCCCTGACCCTGGGGGTGTTGGGATTGGGGGCCACTCTCTACTCGACTCGACTGCGGTTGGACGATCAGATCGCCCGGGCTGATCAGCTCGAGAAGGATCTCTCTCGGGCCGAGGCGCAGCCCACCGATGTACGAGCCGCCTCCGACAACGAGCTCGATGCGATGCGCGCCCAAGTGCAGCTGGTGACGAACTTGAACACCGGGATCTGTCCTCTACGACCCCCGGTCGGCAAGCCGGCTCTCCAGCCCGCCGCGCGAGGACTCCTGTTCGTAGCCGAGGATCATCAGCACTGGTATCTCAAGGCCGAGGGACTGGATCCTCTCGAGACGGGCCGAACCTACCAGCTCTGGTTCGTCATCGAGGAAGGAGACTCTCCCGTGAGCGCCGGTACTTTCGAGGTCATTCCGGGACGCCAGGTCGAGATGACCTCACCGGAGATGCCGCACGGAACTCGGGCGGTAGCGATCACTTTGGAACCCGCAGGCGGTGCCACCCAGCCGAGCGGTCCGATGGTGCTTTATGGCGACGAGATCATGCAGTTCATCTGACCTTCTGCCTGGGTCGATGTGGATCCTGGCCCAGGGTTGAAACATGGGTCGGGGGCTCCGATGCGATAAGCTGGGCACAATCCCTTTCTTCGAAGGAGTGCCTAATGTTGCGCAAACGTCTGC
>JAIOJS010000188.1 GCA_019911795.1 Thermoanaerobaculia bacterium
CCCCCCGGGGCCACGGCGGGCCCGCCCCTCGGTGGTGCTCCGAGAAGCTCTTCGACACGGGTCACCTTGGGGAGTTCGGCCGCCCGGAGCAGGGCGATCTCGAGGGCAAGGCCGGCCGCTTCGCTACGCCGGACCAAATTCTCGCTTTGCAGGAGATGGTGGGTCCAGCGCAGCAGGTTTTCGTAGCCGGCCTCGTCCACGAGCTCTTTCAAGCGGGTCGCTTCCTCGGCCGGCAACTCCAAGATATCGACGGGCGAGCCGAGAGAGAGGTGAAGGGCGTCGCGCCCGTAGGCGAGAAGTCCGGCGAAGATCTGGCGAGGGTCGCGGCCCTCCTCGTCGATCTCGCGGACCGCTGCCTGGATTGTCGCGCCATCGCCGCCGAGCGTTGCGGAGAGGAGACGATGGAAGAGGGCCGGATCGAAACCCGCGAGCAGGCGAGAGGCGCTCTCGTCGTCGATCGTCCCGGCCCCGTAGGTGGCGAGTTGATCGAGGAGTGCGACCGCATCGCGGACACTGCCGTCTCCGGCCCGAGCTATCAGGCGTAGACCGGCAGGGGAAACCGTGATCTTTTCGGCCTTGGCGAGGGTCTCGAGATGATCGGCGAGGATCGCGGCCGGCACCCGTCGAAAGTGAAACTCCTGACAGCGGGAGAGAATGGTCGCGGGCACCGCCTCGATCTCGGTCGTGGCAAAGATGAAGACGAGGTGGGGAGGGGGCTCTTCGACGATCTTGAGAAGGGCATCGAAGGCCTGTCGGGAGAGGCGATGGACCTCGTCCAGGACGACGACCTTGTAGCGATTGTGGGCTGGTCCGTAGCGCAGACTCTCAGTGAGTTCGCGTACCTGTTCTACCTTGGAGTAGGTTGCCGCGTCGACCTCCAAGACATCGAGATCGGCGCCACTGGTGATCTGGGTGCAGGCCTGGCACTCGTTGCAGGGGTCGCCGGCCGGGCCGCGCTCACAGTTGAGGGCTTTGGCCAGGACCCTGGCCGCGGTGGTCTTTCCCACCCCGCGGATTCCGGCGAAGAGGTAGGCCTGGGCGACCCTGCCCTCGGTAAGGGCGTTGCGGAGAGCCGTGACCACCGGCTCTTGGCCGATGAGGCTACTAAAATCCTGGGGACGCCACTTACGGGCAAGGGCCTGGTAGGTCATGGTGCCGATCGGGGGTGGGTTTGCAGCAAGGTCAGATCTTGAGTTCCGCGTCTCGCGGCTTTTGGAGGGAAACGGTCGACGAAGGGTTCCGGCGAATCTGCGGCACCCGACGAATGCTCCTTATCGCTGCTACCTTCCGGTCCTGACGAGGTTCGGTGCCCGTCGGTGCACAGGACCCGAACCCTTCGTCGGCCGCTACCCACCTAGATCCTATGCCCTCGGGGCGGGGGTGTCCACTTGAATGCGGGGTCGGCGTGGTCGTCCCGGTTCTTGCTCTTTGCGATTTACGCCCAAGTTGTTTACAATAGCGCGCTTCCGCCGCTTTGCGTGCGGAGGTGAGAGGAACCGAGGCGAATGGACGATCGAGGTTGGATGCAGATCGCACTCGCCGAGGCCTCGCTGGCGGCTCGACTGGGAGAAGTTCCGGTTGGGGCGCTGGTGGTTCGCGAAGGCGAGGTTTTGGGATCTGCCCACAATCGCCGCGAGACTGACCAAGACCCCCTGGCTCACGCCGAGCTGCTCGCCATGAGGCAAGCAGCCCAGAAAATCGGGGGGTGGCGGCTGGTTGGGTGCAGTCTGTATGTGACCTTGGAGCCGTGTGCCATGTGTGCGGGGGCCTTGGTCAACAGCCGAGTGGAGCGCTTGGTCTTCGGCGCCGCCGACCCTAAAGCGGGGTTCTGCGGTAGTCTTGGGGACTTGGTGCGCGATCCCAGGTTGAATCACCGTCTCGAGGTGGTGTCGGGGATCGAGGCTGAATCCAGCGCTGAGCTGTTGCGAGAGTTCTTCCGGGGCCTTCGAGAGAGGGAACGCCGACCGAAGGATCGAGACTAGAGCAGGCAGACGCAAGACGTTCTTTGGATAGATTCAAAAGTATAGCGATCGTAACGGAGAGATGACCGAGTGGTTGAAGGTGCACGCCTGGAAAGCGTGTGTGGGGGTAACTCCACCGAGGGTTCGAATCCCTCTCTCTCCGCCACTTACGATTCGTGTGACGACGGAGGCCTAGGCCGCCGACGGAGAGGTGCCGGAGTGGTCGAACGGGGCGGTCTCGAAAACCGTTGACCGTGCAAGCGGTCCGTGGGTTCGAATCCCACCCTCTCCGCCATTCATCAATAGTCGAGTAGCAAGTACCCAATTTTGCGAGTGAGTCCGACGCGGACTCACCACCAACACCGGAGTGTGGGCGATACAGCAAGAGCAGTGCCCAGTGAGCTCCACCAGTCGAGGCGCCGGTCGGATCCGGATGAGCCTCCAGGACGAGAGAGGATAGAACCGTGAAGAGAACCTACCAACCGAAGAATCGCCGTCGCAAGCGCACCCATGGCTTTTTGAGCCGGATGCGGACCCGTCAGGGCCGCGCCGTGATCTCCCGCCGTCGAAGCAAGGGCCGCAAGCGACTCTCCGTGTGACCCACGGTGACGTCCCCGAGCGAAGTGTCGAGGGGGCCGGTGTTCGCCAAGAGACTCTCTCCCGTGACGCTCGATTGCGTCAGGGTCGTGACTTCAAGCGCTGCTATCGGCGGGGTCGGCGACGGGTCGGGGAACACATGATCCTCTACTACTCTCCTAACGACCTCGTGGCGGCTAGGTTTGGAACGACGTTGAGTCGAAAGGTCGGCAACTCCGTCGTTCGTCACCGTATCAAGCGTCGGCTTCGGGAGATTTTTCGCCGTTCAGACTTGCGCGCATCCCTCCCCGCTGTCGATGTTGTGGCGCATGTCAAACCCGCAGCTTCGAGCGCGAGCTTCGCGGATCTACGGGCGGAGCTGGAGTCCCTGATGAGCTCGATCCGGACGGGACGTCGACACCGAGACGCCGCGAAGACCCCGTCGCGATGAAGTCGATGCGATGAGGTTTTGGCTCGCTGGTTTACTCTCCGCATATAAAAAGTGGATTTCCCCTTGGCTCCCCGCAGCTTGTCGCTTCACCCCGACTTGTTCGGAGTATGGGCGCCTGGCATTCCTTCGCTACGGCGTGGTGGTCGGTGGCTGGAAGACGCTGCTCCGACTATTTCGCTGTCAACCCTTGCACCCCGGGGGCGTCGATCTCCCTTGATCCTGCCGCTCCGGTGGCTGGCCCAGCCCCATCGCTGAAGATTCCTACTGATGAGTACCCTAAGTAAAGTGAAAGGAACGCCACACGGTGGATGATCGAAGGCTTCTCCTGTTTTTCGCCTTCTCGTTGGCGATTCTCGTCGGTTGGCAGATGCTCATGCCAGCCGCTCCCGCACCGTTGCCGGCGCCGCTCGAGTCCGCGGAATCTCAGGCTCCGGGCGAACTCGAGAGTATCCCGCAGCCCGCGGCCTCTGAGGTCGCGGAGCCCGCCGAGGTCGAATCTAGCCAGGCCACGGGCCCGCCGGTCGAGGCGAGCGAGCGACAGGCTACCGTTGTCGAGACCGCGGTTTATCGCGCTGAGCTCGACAACCGGGGCGCCCAGTTGGTTTCTTTTGTCCTCAAGGAGCACCTGGACGCCGAGGATGCCCCCCTCGATCTGGTACGGCGACGAGAGGTCGGTCCATGGCCGCTCGGTTTGGTTGGCGACGATCTTCAGCCCCACTCACTAGACGAGGCGCTCTTCGCGGTCTCCAAGGTCGAGGAGGGGGGGACGACTCAGGTCGAGTTTAGCTACCGCGGCCCTCTCGGTTCTGCCCGCAAGAGCCTGCGCTTTGACGACAAGGGGTTGGTCGAGATCGAGCTCTCGGTAGATGGTGGTCAACCTTGGGGCGTCCTCCTCGGTCCGGGAATTCGAAACCAGGACCCCGACGCCAAGGAAACGCGCTTCGCCAACCGCAAGGCGGTCTGGTCGGTGGAGGGGGAGATCAACACCGAGCGGGTGGACAAACTCGATGACCTCGTCTCCCTGCCCGGTCGCAATGTGACCTGGGTGGGGCTCGAAGACACCCACTTTGTGAGTGTCTTTCTGCCGCGAAGTGGTGTCGGCGAGGCGCGCCTTCAGCCGGTATTGATGAAGCCGCTCGAGTCTTCGACCGGGATCTCACCGGAGAGTAGCGCGCTCCGCGAGCTGATTCCATTTGACCACGAAGAGGGCCTCGCGAAGGAGATGAGAGCCCTGCCCCGCGACGCCCGATGGATTCTGAGATCGGCGGGGCCGGAGATGGTGATGGACGCCTACTTCGGCCCGAAGGAGTTCGAGATCCTGCGGGAGTTGGGACACGATCTGGAGAAGACGGTGGAGTGGGGAGGCATGTTGCGGCACGTGGTGCGCCCACTTCTCGCCGGTCTCAATTGGCTCCACGCCAACGTGGTTCCGAATTACGGCTGGGCGATTGTCTTGATGACGATCGGCCTGAAGATCGTGCTCTTCCCGCTGACCCACAAGAGCTTCGTGTCGATGCAGAAGATGCAGAAGTTGCAGCCGCAGATGAAGGCGATTCGACAGCGCTACAAAGGGAAGATGAAGGACAAGCGCGGCAAGATGGATCTCGAGGTGCAGCGGAAGATGAACGAGGAGATGCAGGCGCTCTTCAAGTCCGAGGGTGCGAGCCCGACCGGGGGTTGTCTGCCGATCCTTCTGCAGATGCCGATCTTCTTTGCCTTCTTTCGTCTACTGTCGACCGCGGTGGAGATTCGCCACGAACCCTGGATTCTCTGGGTCAAGGACCTGTCGGCGCCCGATCCGCTGTTCGTGTTGCCCGTGATGATGGGAGTGACGCAGATCCTGCAGCAGAAGTTGACCCCGGCGGCGGGCGACCCGATGCAGCGCAAGATCATGCAGTTGTTCCCCTGGATGTTTATGATTTTCTCGCTCAGCTTCCCGAGTGGTCTGGTTCTTTACTGGACGGTGAACAACCTGTTCACCATCGCCCAGACCACCACCTACAAGAAGTGGAGAGAGCGAAAAGAGGCCGAGGAGAAGCTCCTGGCCAAGACGCGTAAGGCCAACAAGGGAGAGAGGACGAAACGATGACGAAGCGTTATTTTTCAGGAGCCACCGAGGCGCAAGCAATCCTGGAGGCAGCTACCCATTTCGGGGTCGAACCCGAGGCGGTCGCCTTTGAGCCGGTTTCCCGGAAGGGCTCACTTCGGGCACGGACCCGAAGCATTATTGCGGTAGATGACGAGGCTCCGGTGAAGATCGCTGGCCCACCAGAGGAGCCGGCGGCCAAGCCGGCGGAGTCTTCGCGACCCGCCGCGGTGGCAACGGAGGCGGAGCCTGAGAAGGCGGCCTCGGTGAGCGCGGTGCCGACTCGCGCGGTTTCAGATGCTGGCGGCAGCGGAGTCGCTGAGAAGTCCCGGTCGAAGGCGGCGAGTGGCGCCCCGGCTCCGGTCGAGAGCGCAAAGGGACCAGATGCGCCCAAGGTTGCGGCCGTCGCAGAGCCTCGCGAGGAGGTTCCGGTCGACCCCGCGAAGGTGGAGGCTGCCGTGTTGTCGGCCCTGGAGACCCTTCTTGATCTCGCTGATCTCGATGTCGACCCGACGGTCACAGTTGGCGAGGGCGAACCCGAGGTCAACGTAACGGGCGCCGATCGGGAGTGGTTGCTGGACGGGGAGGGTGACCTCCTGCTGGCCCTGGAGCATCTTACGGGGCGCATTCTCTTTCGGGCCGGCTGTGCCAGGGACCGGGTTCGTGTCGACAGTGACGGCTTCCGGGCTGGGCTCGACGAGGCACTTCGCGAGCGAACCCGCAAGGCTTTGGAGGAGTCGCGATCGTCGGGGCGGCCGGTGACCTTTGAGCCCCTCGGGCCCGCGGAGCGTCGAGTGATCCACCTAGCGGTGGAGGAGGACGGTGGTGGTCGCTCCCGGAGTGAGGGGTCGGGGTTTCGACGGCGCGTGCGGATCGAGGCCGTATCTTCCGATGTGGAGGCGGTCGAGGCCGACGCTTGATCCTCCCGGGGTTGTTTCACGTGAAACAGCCCGGGTTCCTTTCTTGGGCGGCGGGCGAGTGTTTCACGTGAAACAGGGGGCGAGGTGGCGGTAAGTCTTCCTCTGCTGGAGCGTTCCGAGTTTGCTCGTCGGTTGGCGGCAGAGTCGCCGGAGAGCCTTTCGGAGGCGACGGTGTTTGCGCTAGCGGCGCACTATGAGGAACTTCGATTGTGGGGTCGTCGCCTCTCGCTGATCGGGCCAGGAACGGTGGCGGAGGTCTTTGGTCGGCACTACGGAGAGTCCTTGGTGGCGCTCCCGTGGTGCCCCAGTGAACCCCTGAACTACGTGGATTTCGGCTCCGGCGGTGGTTTCCCTGGCTACGTGCTCGCCGCAGCTAGGCCCCTGTGGTGCTCTACACTGGTCGAGCCGCGCGGTCGCAAGTGGGCCTTTCTCGAAACGGCGGTTCGCAAGGGACGATTGTCCTGTCGCTGCCTCAATG
>JAIOJS010000189.1 GCA_019911795.1 Thermoanaerobaculia bacterium
GTGTAGGAGCTATGCGCAACTGGGTTGCCACGGTCCCCGCCCCGACGAGTTCCCAACCGATCTTCGGCAACGGCTTCGAGGACGGCACCCTCGGCGGGTGGACTCTCTTCAAGAACTGACCGCGACAAAAAGCCGACGAAACAGTATTTGACGGAAGGTCGATCGTCTCAACCCGTCCTCGCTGACTCTCGGGTCGCGAGGGCGGAGCGGCGCTTCTCCCGGACCAAGGAGTTCGGCTGGTTTCGCCCAAACCCGGGTTTCTGGTATGTTCTCGGCTTGATCAGCCGTAAGTCCCGCGTCCCGAGAGGCCTATGATCGACCCGGTCGACTACCATTGTCTTGAACCCAACGAGTTGGACCGCTTCCTCTTGAGGCGACGGGCCCAACCGCAGGCGCCATCGGACACCGACCTTACGGAGAATCTGGTCGAGATCCTGCGCAAGGCCAATGAGTTCGTGCCCTCGGCAGCCGGCTCGGTCCTGCTCGACAACCCAACGATCAAGAATTTCCAGCGTCAGAAGAACGACTTGTACTTCATCGCTGCTTTCGGCCACAACAGCGAACGGCTCTTGGGGCGAGCGATCTCGGGACATCACGGCATTGCCGGCCACGTCTACGTATCGGGTTGCTCCTACTATTCAGCGGACGTTACCGACGACCGTCACTTCTATTCGGAAGTCGACAAGATCACGGCCTACTCCACCGAATCCTTGGTGGCGATACCGATTCGGATCGAGAAGGAGGTCTGCGGCGTTCTCGAACTAATCAATCGAGACAGCCCCGCTGGCTACGGTCGGCGCGACCTAGATCTACTGGAGATCTTCGCCAGCTACATTTCGGTTTCGATTCAGAATGTCCTAGATGCCCGACAAGCGCAGGAGATCGCTCAACTCGACAACCTGACCGGACTCTTCAACGATCGCTACCTTCACATCGGCCTGAGTCAGATCATCGAGCGCTGTCGTGCGCAGGACGCTGACGTCGCCGCTCTGTTCATGGATCTCGACCATTTCAAGAACGTCAACGACACTCACGGTCACTTGGCCGGTAGCCAAGTGCTGCGTGAGGTCGGCCACGAGATTTCGCGCCTCATCCAACAGCCCGACGCCCTCGCCGCCCGCTACGGCGGCGATGAGTTCGTCCTCATCATGCCGGGCATGAATACCGAACGCGCCATCCAATTGGCTCAGGACCTACGTCGCCGAATCGCAGGCCACACCTTTCTTGACAAGCCGGGCGACATCCATCCCGAGCCGCTCTTTCTGCGCCACCTGACCTGTTCGATCGGCATCGCAACCCTCCACCAGCACGTTCCACCCGACGTCGACGGAGCCGAGGCTCGCAGCCTTCTTCTACGCCGAGCCGACGAAGCGATGTATATCGCCAAAGACGACGGACGCGACCGCCTCCAGGTCGCCCCCACAGCCTCGCCCTCCCGCCGCCAGGTGCCCGGCCGCACCTTCGCTGACTAGTCAGCGCCGGGGACTTCGGTCCGAGCGGATCGTGGTAGCATCGCAACCGTCGACCCCGCGTCGCGCCCTCCCCATCGCCACTCGTCAGATAGGCCGCAGATCAGTAGGCCAAGCTAGGAGATCCCGCCATGAGCACCACCACGGATAGGACCGTTCACGTAGCCCCCAAGGAAGTCCACGAAGTTTTGAGCCGCCACATGCTGGCTGACGGATTTCCCTTGGTTCTCGACATGCAGAAGAGCCACGGCGCCTGGCTTCACGATGGAGTAAAGGAAAAGGAGTTCCTCGACTTCTTCACCAGCTTCTCCAGCTACCCGATGGGCTACAACCATCCCAAGTTGACCTCTCCCGAGTTCAAGGCGCGGTTGACCGATGCGGCGATCGTCAAAGTCGCCAACGCCGACCTCTACACCACCTACATGGCGGAGTTCGTCGAGACCTTTGCGCGGAGCGTGCCACCTGCTTACCGCCAGCATCTCTTTTTCGTCTCGGGTGGCGCCCTAGCCGTCGAAAACGCGCTGAAGACCGCCTTCGACTGGAAGGTGCGCAAGAATCTCGCCGCCGGCAAGCCCGAGAGGGGCTCGAAGATCCTGCACTTTCGTCAGGCCTTCCACGGACGCAGCGGCTACACCCTCTCACTCACCAATACCGACCCTCGCAAGACCGACTACTTCCCTAAGTTCGACTGGCCCCGTGTGGTCAACCCCAAGCTGTCGTTCCCGCTCACAGATGAAGGCGTGGCGGCGACGAAGAAGGTCGAGGCTGAGGCCATCGCGCAGATCCGTCAGGCCCTCGTCGATTATCCCGACGAGATCGCAGGGCTCATCATCGAGCCGATCCAGGGCGAGGGTGGTGACAACCACTTCCGTCGCGAGTTCCTGCAGGCACTTCGCGACCTGGCCGATCAGAATGAATTCCTTCTCATCTTCGACGAGGTTCAGACCGGCTTCGGGACCACGGGCAAGTGGTGGTGCTTCGAGCACTTCGGAGTCGAGCCCGATGTCTTTGCCTTCGGAAAGAAGACCCAGGTCTGCGGTATCGCCGCTACCGCTCGTGTCGACGAAGTCGATTCCGTGTTCAAGATTTCCAGCCGCATCAACTCCACTTGGGGCGGCAACCTGGTCGATATGGTCCGAGCCCAGCGCTTCGTCGAGATCATCGAAGAGGACAACCTGTTGGACAACGCCCGCGATGTTGGAGCTCGCCTCGTCGCCGGTTTGATAGCTCTCCAGGACGACTACGAAGCCGTCACCAACGCTCGCGGACGGGGACTGTTCGTCGCCTTCGATCTGCCAGACACCGACTCCCGCGACCGGGTCCTCGCCGCTCTGGGCCAGCAGAATGTCCTGGGTCTATCCTGTGGCTCGAGGTCCATTCGGTTCCGTCCACCCCTGATCCTCAGTGCCGAGGAGGCTGACGAAGGCTTGGCTCGACTCGACGCTGCGCTCCGCACCTCTCTCTAGAGTCTCGCTCCGGAAGTCCCGTGTCACTTGTCCGTGACATGGGATTTTCCAACCGGACACCAGGGTCGCCCGAGGGCGTCACGCTCGGTCGAGAGCAGGACCGAGGCGGAGGGGATCGCCAGGTTCTCGGCCCAGTCGAGGTCGACGGGGACGGCGACGACATCAGTCGGCCAAGGAGTGCGGCGGAAGAGGTGCAGTGAAGGCGAGGTCATGGGGACTTCGTCCCAGGTCTGTACCAGGTTGGCTCCCGGCCCGCCAGAGGCAGGGACCTGATCTGTCAAGGCCTGGGCAAGTGCCACCCTGAGGCCGGCTGCAACTCCAGGCCACTCCTCAACTTCGGACGCGATTCGTCGGCGCAGGTCGGTCCTCGTTCGCAGGAAATCCGCCGCCACGAGACGCGGCTCGACGAGAACGGCGTGCGCCCCCCACCAAGCCGCCTCGGGCGAATCGGGATCCTCTACCAACCGGGAGAAGGATGCCGCCCAATCGAAGGGGTCGATCCTCGCCGCCCTTTCGAGAGCCTCGGTCCGCGCCTCATCCTCGAGGTGTGAAGCCGCAAGCAACCAGTAGGGAGCGGAGGCGGGTGCCTCTCGACCGGACTCTGCACCTACTCGATTCAAGAAGAGCGTCGAATCCAAGGCGGCAGCTCGAGCTCGATAGAGAGGGTGGTTCGGATCGAGCCTCAAAGCGTGTGCGAGGTGCCGATTGACCGCGCCCTCCGGAGCGTCCCGGCTCGAGGCTCGAACGGCGGCAGTGTATTCCCCGGTTGCCCACAGGCTGGGTACCAGGAGAAGAGCCGCGATCACCGCGTAGGCTCGAAACAACAGGTGGGGAGGTTGAGGCTCATCAGGAATGGCGGAGGTCGTCGGTATCGCCGCACCGACGAGCACGGCGAGGCCAACCCAGATTCCAGAGGTTCCAAGGGTCACGCCCGCAGATCCGACGAATCCCGCCGCTATCAAACCGATGAGGCTAGGAAGTGGACTCGATAGTGAATCAAAGCTCTGTTCTCGGCCATTACCGACCGAGTTCATCCGCCGACTGGTCCACACCCATAGGACAGCGAGGATCACCAAGACTCCCACGACACCGACTTCCCGTAGCAGTTGCAACGGGACGGAGTGTAGGTCCCCCACCACCTCCCCGGCGGGGTTGATCCCCGGTCGTGGTCTTAGGTCGAAACCAAGAGTCCAAGCGGTCGAACCCGGGCCCCATCCGATCCAGGGATGCCTCAACCATCCCGAGAGTCCCGCTTCCCAATAGGTGCGACGCGCTAGCCAAGAACTGTCGACCCCGGCGGCGACTTCCAGGAGCCTGCTTCCCCAGCCAACCCCAACGATCGCGAGACTACCGAGAAAACCCAAGATGAGGGGCCAACGAAACTTCCGTGCCTGAGTCCTAGCGCCGAGCCGGAGGCCAAAGGCTACCCCGATGACAAAAAGACCCGCCGCCCCCAGCAGCGAGCCGGTGCCGAGGACAGTACCGATGGCAGCGACTCCGGCTACTCGGGACGTCCAGCGCAGAGGGGGCCAGGTCGAGGTTCCGTTTGCGAGCATCCAGGGGATCCACGAAATCGCAACGGCAACCCAAAGGAGATGGTGACCCAGGGGCTGGCCGAAGCGATCGGGGAAGATCGTGGCGGCACCCGACCAACTCGCCAGGACGAGCAACCCAACGGCAATCGAAGAGTGCCCGAGACGCCGGTCCTCGGAGCTTCTCCAGCACCTCTCGACCATCGCAGGGATCGCGAAGAAGGACGGCAAGAGAACCACGCTCGTCCACCCCGCTCGCGAAACGGGTGAAAACCACCAGCTAGCGATCACCGAAGCGTAGAGGAGAGCGAGGAGCCATCGTCCTTTCGGGCCCAGACCCAGAGGATCTAGGGATGGCGACCCGCCCCAGAAGGCCGCCGCGAGCAGAGCCAAGACCCCGACCCCGGCCGCAACCGCGGAGACTCCGTGCTGGAAAGTGCCGCTCCAACCCCAGAACAGTCCGAGGAGCAGAGCGGGCAGGAACGGACGCATCCATGGGATCCTACCCTTTCCGCCCTCACGGTCTCCGACTGGCGTCCCGTTTGGAGAATCCCTTGTGCCCTGGGCGAGGTCGTTCTCGAGCCTAAATGGGTCCTAGCTACCCTTGCGGATCAAAATGTCCCCGTTGTGAGTCTTCATCCGCAGAGTGGGGCCGCCACCGTTGACCGTTCCCGTCACCGATTGCTCGATCTCCACTCGATAGCGATTGGCTACTCTCCCCTGCTCGGTGGTGGGAGCGGAATGGTCCAAGGTGACGTCGAAGTCGGTGTAGATCTCGCACTGCGTGGTCTGAAGTTCTAGGCGGACCGCCACCGATCTAGGGAGAGTCACGTCGAGATCGCCATTGAGGCTGCTGAAGGC
>JAIOJS010000190.1 GCA_019911795.1 Thermoanaerobaculia bacterium
GTGCGACCCCTGCCTCCCGAGATCCGCCACGACCTCGATTGGGCCCTCTCTCCCGAGATCATCCGTGAACATGGGCAGAGCGCGACGGTCGGAGACGAGTACGTCCCTCGGACCGCCGAGATCAGTCGCTGGCAGGAGGAGGGTACGCCGCGGGCTCGAGCGATTTCGACGAGCGGGCGGGTCGAGATCGAGGTCGACCAGGGAACCCACATGGAACTAGTCGCCAAGACCCCGTTGCCGACGCTCATCGAATTCGCTCGCTGGGATTTTCCAGGATGGCGGGCCACCGTCGATGGACGACGAGTCGCGACCCATCGGGGCAAGGGCGGCAGCCTCACGGTTCGGGTCTCCAGCGGCGTCCACCGGGTCACCCTCGAATACCATGGACCCCAGGAACGACGCCACGGGATCGCCATCGGTGCGTTCGCAATCCTCGCTGGACTGCTGTTAGGCGCTCGGTCCCTCGGCCGTGGCGACCCGTCTCCCGACGCCATCGTCAGCGACGAGGAAGATCGAGATGGCGGCCGCTAGTGCCATCAAAGCGGCCGCACAGTAGAAGGGCACACCCCAGCCCATGTGCTGGAAGAGGGCTCCGGCCCAGATCGGCCCGACCATTCGCGAAACCCCTCCCATCGCCTGCTGTAGCCCCAGGGTCTGTCCAACCTCGCCTTCTCGTGCGTGACTCGCCACCTGTGCGGTGGTGGCAGGAAACAGCATCGAGGTACCGATCGGCATCAGGGCGATGACAAAGGCCAGGGAAAAGAGGCTGTTTGGAGTCGGAAAGAGGAGGAGTCCGGTAAACATGGCAAGCGCTCCCAGTCGCAGCACCGGCACCTCGCCGAATCGATTGATCAGGGGGCTCAGCAGGAGAGCACGCATGACCAGGGAGATAACCCCGACGTAGGTGTAGAAGTAGCCAATGGTGGCCTCGGTAACATGAAACTGCCGTTCGAGGTAGAGAGCGAGGACCCCATTCATGGCCATGAAAGCCATCATGCCGACCGCGTAGACCCAGATCACCAGGTGGGCCGGCGTCCCCGGATTCCGGAATAGCGCGTCAATCGCCTTGCGGATCGACTGTCGGGGCGCGGTCGAGCGCTCCCCCGTGGACGATTCCGGAAGCAGCCAGCTCGCGAAGAGCACGTTGACGACACAGAGAGAAGCCGCGATCAAGCCCGGCGCCTCCGGCGAGATCGTCGCGGCGAAGGATCCGAGCACCGGTCCCAGCATCACGCCGGCGCTGGTTGCAGCCGTCAACCACCCCAAGGCCTTGGCCCGATCCCCGGCCGGAACCGTGTCGGACACGTAAGCCTGGATGACCCCGTTGATCCCGCCCCCGGCACCCTGCACCAGCCGCGACAGCACCAGCACCAGCAGGCTCTGGGCCAGTCCGAAGAGCAAGAAGGCCACCGCGGAAAGAGCCAAGCCGGCCAGGATCACCGGCCGACGGCCGAAGCGATCCGACACCCTTCCCCACAAAGGCGCCGAGACCAGCTGAGCGAAAGCGAACACCGAAATCAGGATGCCGACCATGAAAGCGTCCGCGCCCATACGTTCGGCGTAGAAGGGCAGCAGCGGCAGCACCATGAGGAAGCCGAGCATGTCGATAAAGACCGCTCCCATCAGTACACCGAGGCGCGCGAGGGTTCCGCGGGCGGTCAAATCGCTCCCGCTTTACGGCCTTCACCCCAGGTGAACAGAACGACGGTCGACAACAGCATGAGGAGAACGCCATACACCGCCGCGAGCCCAATCTCCTGCAACCGCAAGTTGGAGTAGATCTCGATGGCGATCGGTCGATTCTCGTAGGTGTAGAGGATGATCGAGGTGACGAAGTCCCCCAGCGAGGTGATGAAGGCGAGAGCCAACCCGGCGGCGAGCGCGGGGCGAACCTGCGGCAAGGTCACGCGCCACAACGACCGCCAACGTCCCGCCCCCAGAGCGGCGGCCGCCTCCTCCTGGGCTGGATCGAGCTGGGCCAGGCCGGCGATCGCGGCTCGCCCGGTCAGCGGCAGGGTTCTCAGGAGATAGGCGAGGGGCAAGATCCAGGTCGTCCCGATGAGCAGGAAGCGTCCCGCCCACGGCTGATCGACGCTGAACGTCACGGCCAGGGCCACCGCGAAGACGGTCCCCGGAATGGCCCAAGGGAGCACGACCATCCCCTCGAGCAGTCCCCGCCACCGTCCCCTTTGACGGCGGCCCAGGTTCGCGGCCAGAAAGCCCAGGACGAGAGCGGCCGCGCTAGCCAGGGTAGCCATCCAAGCCGAGCTGACTACCGGCGCAAGTCGACGGGCGTCGGTGAAGAAGGTGCGGTAATTGGAGAGGTCGAGGACGGGCGGAAAGAGCTCCACCGTCCACGTCGCCGTCGGGACCAGCGAGAGCACGATGAGCACCGCGTGGGGAAGGAGCAAAACGAAGGCAAAGCCCCAGGCCATCGCTGGCACCACCCAGCGGCCGAAGCCCGTCAATGGCGGCGCGGTGTAAGCGGCCACTCCGTGAGACACCGCCACCACCGACCCGCCCCCCCAGCGCCGCGAAACGACCAGGGCGAAGAAGGCCACCGCGGCCAGCGCCACCGACTCCACCATCGCCAGTCGCAGGTTGCCGTTGAGTTTGGAGGCGACGATCTGGGTGGTCATCACCCGGAAACTGCCGCCGAACAGGTAGGGCGCCGAGAAGGATGCCATCGAGGTCAAAAAGGTCAGCAGCCCAGCTCCGAGCAGAGCGGGACGAAGGGCAGGCAGCGTCACCTCGCGCAGGATCCGCCAACGCCCGGCGCCGAGCGACGCCGCCGCTTCCCGCTGCGACGGATCGGTGGCGAGCAGGGCCGCCCGCGCAAAGAGAAAGAAGTAAACGTACATCGAATAGGCATGCACCAGGAGGATCGCTGGCCACCCCTGAAGTCGCCAGGGCGCTTCGCTCATCCCGAGGAATCCCCCGACCAGCCGCGTAATCAGTCCGCTCTCGCCGTAGAGAAAGAGGAAGGCGAGGACCCCGACCAGGGGTGGAAGCGAGACGGGCAGGGTCAAGAGCGCCGTCAGCAGTCGCCGTCCGGGAAAGTCCCGGCGGGCGAAGAGAAAGGCGAGCGGTACGCCGAGAACCGCCGCCGCCACCACCGACGCCAGCGACAGCCAGAGGCTCCGCCACAGGGCCAACCACTCCTCCCCGCGCTGGGCGAAGGTCGAGAAAGTCTCCAGCGAGAAGCCTCCCGAGGGGGAGCGCAGTGCCTCGATGAGGGTGATGAGAAGGGGGTATCCAACGAGCCATAGGAGGAGGGCCGTCAAGGCGGTGGCGGCCAGGGGCCACCGCGTCCTGCGAGGTCCCCCCGTCACTCCGACGCCCCGGTGCGGGTACCCCAGATACGTCCTCGCGGTCCTTGAAGTTGCGGTGCCACGAAGACCGCGTCGCCCTCGGCCGCCACCGAAGAGCGATCCAGGACCTCGACCTCGACTGCTTCACCGTCCCTTTCAGGGAGGGAGACTCGAAAATGTGAGATCCCGCCGCCGTAGGCGCGCTCGACCACGCGACCCGCTACCGCCAACGGATCTCCTGCCGACACGAACTGAAGCGCCTCCGGCCGCAGCATGAGTTCAGCGCCGCCTACCAGGTCCAGCGCGGGACCGTTTCGCTCCCCGGGCCACACGGGAGCACCCTCGAATCGAGTGAGCCGAACGCCCTCGCCATCCTCGGTCGCGACCCACTCGCCGCGGAGGAAATTGGGCCGCCCTACGAAGGTCGCAACAAAACGATTCACCGGCTTCTCGTAGAGCAGATCCGGCGGACCGACCTGCTGCAACCGCCCCTCGTAGAGCAGAGCGATCCGATCGCCGAGATCGAAGGCCTCCTGCTGCTCGTGAGTCACCAGAACGGTAGTGATACCGACCTCCCGAACGAGCGTACGGAGGGCCCGACGAGTCCGCTCGCGCAGCATCGGATCGAGGTTCGACAGCGGCTCGTCGAGGAGCAGGAGCCTCGGCCTTGGCGCGAGGGCGCGGGCGACCGCCACCCGCTGCTGTTGCCCACCCGACAACTCACCGACCGCGCGCCGTTCGAAGCCCACGAGATCGACGAGGGCGAGAACCTCCGCAACCCGAGCCGCGATCTGATCGCCGCAAAAACCGAGCGAGGAGAGACCAAAGGCGACGTTCTTCCCCACGTCGAGATGGGGAAAGAGCGCATAGTGCTGAAAGACCATGCCGACCCCGCGCTTGGCCGGGGCCAGGGAGGTCACATCCTCGCCCGCGATCTCGATGCGGCCGCCGTCGGCCCTCTCGAAACCCGCGAGAAGGCGCAATAGCGTGGTCTTGCCCGAGCCCGAGGGACCGAGCAAGGCCAACACCTCGCCCTCGGGTACCCTGAGCGAAACCTGCTCCAGGACCCGGTGAGCGCCGAACGACTTGTCGATTGAATCGATCGTGAGAAGGTCCGTCATCGTCGGCGCATTGTAGCGCCCGAGAGCCGCTATCGCTCGACGGGCTCCCGCGATGTCCGCACCGTTAGCCCTTGCTGCGGACCTCGCGGTCCCAGCGCTCCATCCAGGCGGTACCGTCCTTGGTCAGGCGGTCCCAGTCCACCGCCGCGGGCTGCAACTGATCGATGACGTCCACCGCCCAGGTGGGCAACTCCTCGCGGGGAAGGTCGGTACGGGCGGGAATGCGGAACAACTTCTCCGCCGCCAATTCCTGAGCCTCGACGCTCCCCACCCACTCGATGAACTGCCGAGCCGCGTCGGCGTGGGGGGCGTTGGTGACGAGTCCGATCGAGTCGTCGATGATCGGCGTGCCCGACGTCGCGAAGCGATAAGCGAGCGGCGACCCCTGACGTTGCAGGAGCAGGATATCGGTGAGCTCCCAGATCGAAACCAAGGCCTCCTGCCGAGTCAGCTTGGAGAACAGCAGCGCAGGATTCTGAGCGTACTCCTTGGTCTGTCCATCGAGTCGACGCAGCCACTCGAAGCCCGCCGTGACGTCACCCGTCTCTGCGATCGATCGCGACAGGATCATGCCGAACGCGGTTCGCATGGTGCCGGAGGCGATCGGATCCCGCAGCACGATCTTGTTCTTCCACCGAGGGTCGAGAAGATCCTCCCAGTCGCGGGGCGCCTCCTCCTCGGTGACCGCATCGGAGTTGTAGACCAGGATCGGCAGGGCGAGGTAGAGCCCAAAGTAGAGGTCCTGTGGGTGTTGACTCGACTCGGGAACCGAATCGGCCCAGGTCGGACGGAAGGGCTGCAGCAAGCCCTCCTCGACGCCGCGGGAGAACATCGTGTCGGGTCCCCCAAACCAGACATCGGCCTGGGGATTGGCCGCCTCGGAGCGCACCCGGTCGTAGACCTCTTGCGATCCCATGTCGAGCCAGCGCACGTCGTGCTCGGGATGCGCCGCCTCATAGGTCTCTTCGTAGAGCTGCAAGAGATCGCGACCGTGGGGCGAGTAGAGGGTGATCGAAGTGACTCCGTCGCCGCCCCCTCCACAACCGGACGTCGCCAAAAGAACCAACGACAAAACCAAGGATCCAGCCAACTTCATCGTCCCACCTCCACGACCATCATCGATCTCGTGCCGCGCCAACTTCCTCTCGCCCTGGGCTCGCCCGTCGGTCATCCGTCGGTCCGCTGCGCGCGGGGCGCGCGACCCAGCAGGTTGGCGAACAGCCGAAATGCTCCGGGAACTCCGGCGGGGAGCTGACGGAAGAAGGCGACGCCCGTATAGATGTAAACACCGTCCCCTACCGCGGCCTCGAGAATCGACCCCAGTACCTCGTCTTCACCGGGATCGCTCATGCCGAGCCATGGGGAGTACTGTGAACTCCAAGTCACCGGGTAGTAGGTGCCGCGTTCCTGCACCCAATCCTGCCAATCGGCGGGTCCCAGCGGATTGGGCCAATCGACGCCATCCACTCCGGCGAGGATTCGTACCGGCGCGGTCTCGTCCGTCGTCCGGTCCCGCTCGCGACGCGTCAGCTGCATCGGAAAGGGGGGCAGGTCCGCCTCGAAGTACTCCCAACGCTGGAACTCGACCACCATCAGCCCACCCTTGCGGACGAAGTCCAGGAGACTGTCGTTCAGCGAAGCCAACTCGGGACTGGACTCATAGGCGCGGCTGCCCACGACGATAGCGTCGAACGCCTTCGGGTCGTGATCGAGAGCGGCCTTGACGGCGGCCGGCGTCAGGATCTCGAGCGGCGCCCCAACCGCCTGCAACGCCACTCCCACCGCGGGGTCGGCGCCCGGAAGGTAGGCGATCCGTCGCAGGCTGGGCAGCTCGAGATCCAGGGCGACCAGATCGACGGTCGATCGGTGCGGCATCGCGCGCGGTCTCACGTGCTCGTAGTCGAGGGTCGACAGCGAGAGGTCGAAGGACTGCTCTACCTCCACTGGCTCCGCCGTGTCAGCGGTGTTAGCCGCGTCGAGTACGGCATGAACCGCGATCGGATGCCGTCCGGGGGGCAGCGGGTCCGGGAGCGGCAGGGAGACCGGCAGCAAGAGCTCGTCACGATCGGTGAGATCAAAGGGTACGGTGGCCGGCGATGGCCAGTCCGCCGGAACGTCCAACCGGAGTTCTCCATGGAGCGCAGCCTCACCGTGACGCACCAAGTGCACTTCGAGGTTGGGCTCCCCGCTCGAACCACTCCACAAGATCTGGGTAGGACTCGCCGACACCTCCAGCCGCGGCACGACCCGCAGCGGAGATCGCTGCTCTCCGCGCGCCAGGTCACGACGAAGGTTCACCACTTGACGAGTCAGGTCGATTCGAATGGGCTCCACAAGGTCCAGGCCACCGTCCCCTCCGCCGGCAGTTCCAGAGGCATCGACGAGGACGACGACATCGACCAGCAGCGGTGGCGGGGCCAGGGGCTCTCCGAGGGTCTCGGCCGGCACGCCACTCCAGTCGTACCGGGCACCCTGCCGCGGCCGACGTAGTTGATACGGGATCGT
>JAIOJS010000191.1 GCA_019911795.1 Thermoanaerobaculia bacterium
ATATTCGTCCCGAGCTCGATCGCGCCCGGGTTCTGTGCCAAAAGACTCCCGAGAAGCTGCTGGCGATCCTGACGCTGCTGGCTGAACTCGACGTCGACGACGGACGACCGCGAGAGGCTGAGCGCTTCCTGCGACAGGCGATCGAGATCGCCATCGCGAGCGCTCCCCGCCGCAAGCCGATCCTTGCCGTCGAGCTCGGCCGACTCCTCCAGCGGGAGGGCCGCTTCCGAGAGGCGCGGGCCCTGCTCGAACGACTGCTCGAAGAGATCGCGAGTCCCGATAGCCCGCACCGCTCGATCGCCCTGGCCGCGACCTGCCGCTTCTACCTGGCCAATACCGCCCTTAGCCAACGGCGTTATATCGATGCTCTCGAACTCCACCGCCAGGCTTATCTCGATCGCCGTGAACACGACCTCGACAATGCCCTCGGAGCTTCGCTCTGTGCCTTGGGAGCAACCCAGAGGGCGCTGGGGGACTACCGCCAGGCTCTCGACTACTTCGAACTCGCCTACGAACACCTTGGAAAGCACGGCCGCGACGGCGAGATCAGCTTCGCCCTGATGGGCATCGCCTCGATCCGTTCCCGTCTCGGGCAACTCACCCTGGCGACTCCCCTGCTCCGCGACGCGGTCGAACTCCGCGCCACCCATGAAGGCAGCGTCGGCGAGGCGCTGAGTCGCCTCGCCCTGGCCGAGAACCTCCTCGACCTCGCCTTCCACGGCAACGCCGCCCTCGACGAGGCGAGGCGCGCTCACTTCCGACTCACCCTGGTGGACAACTCCCCCCACCTCGGCCTGGCTGAGCGCACTCTAGGCCGCATCCACCTCCGCCAACAGAACGGTCCGACCGCGCGCCAACATTTCCAGCGCGCCCTCGAACTCCACCGGAAACTCCACCATGAGCCCGAGATGGCTCGCGATCTCTCCTGGATGCTGATCGAGGCCCAGGAACGCCGGTCTCGCGATGATGTCGAGCCACTGGTGCGGGAGTTGATCGAACTCAGGGAAAATGTCCTCCAAGCCGATCGTGGTGAGCTCATCGACTACCGCATCTACGACGCCTTGCAATGGCTCGACAGTCGAGGCAGTTCTCCACCCCAGCCTCCCGTCCAGTACCTTCGTCGAGCCTATCGCGAGCTCCTGAGAAGGACCGCCGACCTCGATCAGGAGCAACGCAGCACCTACTTGCAACAGGTCGCCGAGCATCAGAGCATCGTACGGGCGGCGACAGAGCACCAGCTCTCTCTGCCGGATATCACCTGATGTCGCGACGTACCCCCTCGAAGGCTGTCTCGCTCCTGGTCGGCGTCGCAGTCGTTGCCCTCGTCACGCTCGCCGCCTCCCCCCTCCAGGCCCAGACGCCCGTCGCGTCGGGTTCCACCGGAAGTGGAACGTTCAGCTTCTTCCTCAGCGCCTTCAACCGCACCTACTCCGACGTCGTGCCCGAGGACCTGGCTGCGGTTACCAGTGGACCGTTGGTGGTGCAGCCCCGCGTTCCCTCCAGTCTTCTCGAGATCCGTCAGCACCGCGTGGATCTACGGCCCATCGAGCCCGGGCTCTTCGACGCGGTTCTCGAAGTCACCATCGCCGGCAGCGGAATCCTCATCGCTGAACTCTCCCTGTTCGGTCCCTCGACGATCCTCAGCGATCTGGTCACCCTACCGGTACAGACCCTCCGTATTCCGAGTCGCATCCAACTCGAGCTGCGCAGCGATGGGCTCACCGTGACTCCACTCACTCTCCCCTCCGCGATCGAAGTGCGGATCGAGAGCGCGGTGATCGGTCAGCTCATCGGCTCCTGCGAGTCCCTGACGACGTTTCTACCGGTGAGCTGCGATGCGGCGGCGGTCTCGCTCTCCCGCCTGCAAGTGCCGCTGGCCGATCCAGGAACGACCTATTTGGTCCCCCTCGCCGCCTTAGACGAGACGACCCGCCGCGCGCTCGGTTCACTCCTCGGGGAG
>JAIOJS010000192.1 GCA_019911795.1 Thermoanaerobaculia bacterium
AAGTTGAAGACGTTGGCTCTTGCCTGATCGTTGTTGGTGTACACGTCGTAGGTAACCTCCAACTCGTCCACCTGGTCTCCGGTGTTGTTGTCGACCCTGAGAGTAATGGTTCCTGGGGTCATGTCACTGCCGCCGGGCTGGACTCCCAACGTGAAGTTTCCGCTCGCGGCACCGAGCTCGAAGGCATAGATCCCGCCGGTGGTGACCCCACCATCGACATTTGTGCCTCGAGCGAAGTCGCCGGCAACGTTCGTACCGCCAAAGGCTAAGTCACCGTCGCTCATGCCGGCGACCGCCCAGGTGTCTGAATCGAGCTGACCGGCCGCTGGAGTCGGAGTGAAGCCGGTAGCGGTAAACGAGTTGAAGTTCAGTGTCACCGGGGTACTGATGGCCGTCAGGGACTCCTGGCCTAGTCCGACACCGGGGCCGAAAATTACCGCCAACAGTGAACATGTCAAGGTGAGTTTCAGGGCTCGTACGCGACGCAAATTCAGAATCATCTACCGATCTCCAGTATTTTTCTAGTCGTCTTTCGGCAGTCGGACAAGCGTCGGTCTGCCATATTTTCTTTGGGCGTTCCATGTTAGCAGTCTAGTAGGGCCTAGCCTAGAGCCGGCGCCCCTGAAAGTGTCCGCCACAGCGACAGCTCGCGATAGACTGATCCCCATGCTTAACACGGGGAATCGGTTCCGTCCCGGTGGAGCCCTGGACATCTTCAGACGCCTCGCGGCAAGCGACGATACGGAACCCTCCGACCAGGATTCTCTCGACGATGCCGAGGGTTCGCATGGACCCCACAGCGGCCGTCGCATCGGTCACTTTCGTGTCGAAGAGCTGCTCGGTCAGGGCGGAATGGGACTGGTCTACCGGGCCGTCGACGAGGTGTTAGGTCGCGAGGTAGCGATCAAGGCCCTGCGCCTCGAGACCACCGGTTGGAGTACTCAGGCGCAAGCTCGACTCTTGCGCGAGGCCAAGGCCCTAGCGAGCCTGGACCACCCGGGAATCTGCCGAGTCCACGAGATGGTCGAGCAGGACCAAGACCGCTTTGTGGTCCTCGAGTTGATCGATGGCCGTCCGCTCTCGGACCTCATCGTAGAGGGGATCTCGCGGGACGAGGCACTGCGCCTGACGGGCGAGATCGCCCAGGCGCTGGCCGTGGCGCACGATGCCGGAATCGCTCACCGCGATCTCAAGCCGGACAATGTGATGGTGCAGCGCGACGGGAAAGCCCGGGTGACGGACTTCGGCATCGCCCGTTGGTGGGAAACCGACAAGGCGACCCCACGCGATCCGGCAACTTCGATGCCTCATGCCTGGGATGCCGCGGCCACAATCGCCGCCCCGGTCTCTGAGGCCGATGGGGGACCCTGCTCCACCCGCCATTTGGAGACCCCAGAGACGATCGACCTCACCCGCACTGGCTCGGTCGTCGGAACACCTGCTTACATGAGCCCGGAGCAGCGACGAGGGGAGACGGTTTCAGGATCCTCGGATGTCTACTCCCTGGGTCTCATCCTGTATGAGATGCTCACCGGAGAGCGTGCCCTGTCCGGTGGGTTTCGAACGTTGATTCAGAGCGACAGCGTCGAAGCGGCCACGCTGTCAACGGGAGATCGCCTTCTGCGTGGCGTTCTCGGAGAGATGCTCTCGCCAGACCCTGAGAAGCGTCCGAGCGCCAGGGTAGTGGCCGAGCGGATCCGGACCCTGCGAGCCGCACCCCGTCGCCGCCGGCGAACATGGGCCTTGGCCGGACTCGGAATCATCGTGGCCACCGCTCTCTCCATCGCCGTCTGGTCTACCCGCGAGCTGACGAGCGAGCGCAGGGTGTTCGCCAATCTCCCGCGCCCCCTCGAGATGGTCGTCCTCCCCTTTGAAAGATCGGACGACCTGGAGGGTGTCGCCTGGGCCGAGAGCGGGTTGCGTACCTTGGTAACCGACACCCTGGCCGCGGCAGACGGCGTCGTGGTGGCGCCCCTGGAAGCGACTCGAGAACTCCTGGCGGCTCACCCTGACGCCAGCCCCAGCGAGATCGTGGCTCTCGCCGATGCCGGCGCTGCCCTGGCCGTCGAGATTTCCGAGTCGCCCGACGGCTACACCCTCTCCCAGACTCTCGCCACTGCCGATGGGCGACAGATAGCTAGAGTCGTCGAGGCCTCTGACCTGACCCTAGCTGCTCGTTCACTGACCCACCAGATCCTCGAACTGATCGATCCCAATGCGGTTCCACGGGAGGCACACTCCGGCGACCCCTTCGCCGACCGGCTCTATGCAATGGCCTCCGCCGAGATTCAAACGGGATCGGATCCCGAAGCCATCCGCGTCCTGCTCGACCGTTGTTTGGAGGCGGCGCCCGACTTCTATCGCGCCCTCCTAGCGCGAGCTCAAGTCTATGTCTTCGGCAAACGCTGGGAGGAGGCTGAACTCGATCTTCAGCGGGTGCGCCAACGGTCCGGCTCCGAGGACAGAGAGCTAGATCTAGAAGCCGCTTCGATCACCGCAGACCTGCTGGGCAACCAGGGGCTTCTCGAGCCCGCATGGAGAGTGTTGGACTCGGCTCTCGAGGGACTCGACCCGGGTCCGCAGGACAGCCCGTGGAGAGCCCGCCTCGCCAACGAGATGGCCCTCCTCCATCTCCACGCCGAAGAAGCGAAGGAAGCTGTTCCACTTCTCTTGGAGGCGGAAACGATCTATCGCAGCAGTGGCAAGCGACTGGAACTGGCTGGAGTGCTCCTTCGTCGCGCCGCCGCCTTCGAACTCCTCAAGCGCTTTGACGAGGGGGCCGAATCGCTGGACGAGGCGGAGAGCCTGGCCGCAGAACTCGGTCTGGACCGTCGCCTGGCTCAGATCTACAACCTTCGGGGCAGCATCGAAGGAGGCCGCGGCGACCTCGAAGCCGCCCTGGCCGCGTACTCCCAATCCGAAGTCTTGGCACGAAAAACGGCAAACCTGAGTCTGCTCCAAGCGCTGCTCAACAATCGAGCCACCATCCTGACGGAACTCCAACGTTTCGACGAAGCTCAGGAGCTCCTGGAACTCTCCCTCGCGGAAGCTACCAAACTGGGACAACGTCAGAACATCGCGTTGGTCAATTTCAACCTCGCACACCTCGCCTGCCTCCAAGGGCGTCCCGTCGAGGCCCGCAAGGCGATCGAGATCGCCCACGAGTTTTATGGCGACGACTGGGACGTCCGCTACTTCTTCGGTTGGATCGAACTCCTCGAAGACCACCCTTCACGAGCCGCGGCTACCCTGGAGGACGCCAAGCGAGACTCAGACGGCCTGTGGACCGACACCGAGGAAGCAATTCTGGATGCGGCACTGAAGGCGAAGGCATCGACCTGAAGTTCCCAAGATTTCCCTAGGGGCAGCTTGTATCGCCGCTGCACAGATTGGCGCCGATTTCGACCCCCTGAATCTGGGGTTGTCCGGATCCTCCATTATTGCCCAGGAAATCATTCAGGGCATAACCACTCGCCGCGTTGATCTGTGTGTTGCTGGAGGCCCGCGAGCCGAGAATTAGATCGCCGACGAGGCCGGCGCCCCCGTTGATAGTGGCGTCGCTTTGGTGAATGGCTGAGGCGAGGATCCCAGTGCCGGAGTTGGAGACCGCGGACGACCCAATAACGACTCCACCAAAGATTCCTACATCCCCATTCTCGTTGGCGATCGAGTTCGAGACCACCGACCCGTCCAACCCCCGATAGCCGTTGCGACTACCTTGCGAATCGACGATGAGTTCAGAGATGATTCCATAGACTCCATTGGAAATGGCTACCACGCTCCGAGTCTCCGCTGCAAAAGAGACTCCGCTATAGCCCATTCCCATGACGGTACCGTTCGCAACGCGCGTCGACACGCCAGAGTCGGAAGCGATACCGTGTCCGAAACCCCCGGCAGGTGAGCACACCAGGGTGGAGGGAGGGCCACCACTCGCGGTGCACACCACCGGTCCACGGATCGCAAACCCTCCGAGATCGATCGACACACCCTCGGACGTCACGTGAATCGCGGTCGTGTCCACCGCATTCGCGGTGTTCCGAACGTCCAGATTGCCGGTAAGCCGATAGCTACCTGGCTCGGACAGGGTCACCGGGAAGCCGGGTGTGTCGCCTAGCGTCACGCCTCCGACCTCGGCCCGGACCTGGTTGATCTCGATGGCGCCATCTGACCCATGAAGCGGAACCACAGCGAGGCAGAAGACTGTGCCGAGTAATAAGGTGCGGCCGAACGAGCGCCGGAGGCCGCGGTCCTGAGGGGAGGTAGTGTGAAGGCTGGCGAGAGTGATCATTCTTGGATTCTCCTTGGTCACATCGAACATAGTCACATCAAACAGAGTCACGTCAAACAGGGCTTCTTTCCGAGGAACTGGGATCGCCAACAGAGATCATCAAGGGCAAGTCGTCGTTCCACGGCAGAGATTGGGGCCGAACTCCGTGCCCCCCGATACCTGAGCCCCGCCGGAGTTGTTCGACGTGAGGGCGCACGAACGGTAGCCGCCCGACAGGGGAAACTCGAGACCCCATCCAACGTTGCTCTCCACCGAGGTGTCGCTGACGACTCCGAAGGCCCTGATTCCGATCTGGTTGTCCTTGCTCAGACTGCTGCGAACAATGTCCCCTACCACCCCGATGTTGGTGTTTCCGAAGCTGAAGGCCCGCTCGACGACCGACGCACGAATCCCTTCATCACCGTTGGTTCCGGCAACGCAGTCCGTGCAGTGGACGGCGTTGATGCCCCACACTCCATTGCTGTGCGCCTCCGAGGACGCCACCGAGTAGGCGATGATTCCGACGGAGCCATTAGAAGATGCGATGACCTTCTCCACCCGGTGAGCAGCAAACACTCCACCGGCCCCCATACCCCGAACCGTCCCGTTGAGAACTCGGGTGTTCAGGGTCAGGCCATCGGGGACGCCATACCCGCCGCCTTCGACGCCGATTCCGGTTCCCCCCGTCGGCGAGCAACTCAAAGTCGTCGGCTGGCTTCCGTTGGGTGTACAGACCACCGGACCGAGGATGGCAAAGCCTCCGAGGTCTATCTGTACATCGTTCGAAGTGACTTGAATCGCCGTGGTGTTCTCAGGATTCGCGGTGTTCCTCACATCAAGATTTCCAGTAAGACGATAGCTGCCCGGCTGGGAGAGGGTCACCGGGAAGCCCGGCGTATCCTCTGGCGTCACGCCCCCGACCTCCGCTCGGACCTGGTTGATCTCGATGACGCCATCTGACGCCCGAAGGGGTGCAGCGAAGTCGAACGACCCAATGACGAGGATAAGGCCAAGAACCGCCGGTTGGAACTTCCGGTTCGGTGGCGTACTGGACTGAACATGCTTCTTTGATTGCAACGTGATCTCCTAGCGAAAAATGGACTGTGAGATATTCGTCCCCGAGAAGGCGAGTGATATTGACGAGTTCGGTCAGAACGAGAGAGTCGCCCTTAAGGACTGCTGGACCACGCCGACGTACTGCCAGACTCGAACCCGTCGCGGAACAGGAGTTGGGCATCCACCGACTGCCCCCACAGAGCATCAATGTCGAGAGCCTCCGATCCGGGAAGCACCGCTGAAACGTCGAGGATCTCCTGCCAGCCCCAGCCGGGTTCGAACGCCAAGATGTCCTCATCGTCGGCCACCAGACCCCCGATACGAACGGTAGTGTCAAAGGAGATCCACAGACGAGATCCGGCCGAGTCCCAATGGAGACCGTCGATGTTGGCTGACTCGGGAATCCCCTCAGCACTACCGTCGATCACCGTCCACAGGTCGCCGCCAAGCCAGTAGACGATGTCCTCGTTCTCCGCGATCGCTCCGAAGGAGTCGACGATGGCATTGGCAAAAGACAGGATCAGCAGATCGTTGTCGTCAAAGGTCAGAGCATCGACATCGGCGTCGACCAGTCCGGCCGCCGAGGCGTCGAAGAGGAGCGAGTTTCCTCCCGGCGTCATCAGGAGCACATCTCCCGGCTCCACTACGATGCTGCCGATCAGGGTGGTTGTTCCCACCGAGATCGCGGTTCCGGAAAGACTCACACCGTAAGCATCGAGATCGACGTCGGCGGGCAATCCCAAGGTCAGCAGGGTCTCGTTGTGAGCGGCGTCGAGAAGCAGAACATCTTCGTCCGCCAGGATCCCGGTGACAGTGCGAGCGTGTTGATCGAACGACATGGCGATCACGGTGGGATTGGAGGCGGCCTGAGCCGAGTTGATCGAGCCGATGAGTAGCAGAGCGAAAGCAAGCTTCGTCATTGGGAACTCCCTGTTCTTGACCTCGAGGGACTGGGCAACAGAATTCTGGTCAGGGACACGTCGTGTTCCCCTCACACAAGCTCGGACCAAGCTCTGTCCCCCCATCGGTCTGTGCTGCCCCGCCATTGTTGTCGCTAAAATTGCTAGAGCCGTACGCACCGCCGAGGGACGGAAAGTAGTAACCAAAACTGTCGTTCGCCCTTGCTGAAGAGTTGATCATCAAGTCAACTGAGAAGCCGTAGACATTGGCCACCGCAAGGCTGCCTTCGGCCAACTGCCCAACAATTCCGGCGTTACCGTTCTGACTACTGACCACGCTGCGAGCTACTGCACTGTTGACCCCATCATTTCCGTTCAGAATTGCCAAGCTATCGGTGACGAGAACGGCAAAGATTCCGAGAGAACCGTTCCGATGAGCCTGCGACGAGAAGACGGAGTAACCAGAGATACCTGCCCCTCCGTTGGAGACCGCAACAACATCCCGAGCCTCGAAGGCGTAGTAAATTCCAGACCCCCCCATGCCATGGATCGAGCCATTCGAGACCCTCGTACTGTTGGTGAAACCGGTTGGCCCCGAAGGACTTCCGGCTTCGATACCGTGCCCCGAACCTCCCGAGGGAACACAGGTCACCGTGTTGGGGATGTTCCCGTCCGGTGTACAGATCACAGGACCGAGGATCGCAAAGCCTCCCAGGTCGATGGAGACACCATCCGTACTCACCTGGATCGCGGTCGTATTCGCTGGATCCGTAGCCCCTCTGACATCGAGGTTGCTGGTCAACCGGTAGCTCCCTGGCTGAGAGAGGACTACCGGAAAGCCTGGTCCGTCGCCGGGCGTCACCCCACCCACTTCGGCGCGGACCTGGTTGATCTCGACAACGCCATCTGAGGCCACCGCGGGCGAGACGCTGAGGCCGCTCGCGGCGAGTAGAAGCGCGACGGCAAGGACGCGCCCTGGGCAAGAGCGCAAAGCGCAGGACACGGATCCGATAGTCTTCGAGTCTGGTAACAAGGTGGTCTCCTCCGAGGTCTGTCGGGGGTGAAGCTTCGGTCGGAAACCGACTGAACTCGTCCCCTCCGTAGGTTGGAAGGAACCCAGATCCACCTAAGTGGCTCCTATTTCCCTGGGTTCCTACCCAAAGCACGCCATCGGCGGGAGAAACACGACAGGGTGGACCTCCGCTGATTGGAGATGCCCTGGAACGTCTAGTTCTCCGTTGAATCCGGTCCGCAACGCAGCGCGAATGCCAAGACCGTCGACGCAGGGGGCTCTCCGCAGCGGACGCAAACGACGACCAAAGTTCCACAATCTACCGCCGCGCAGTGGAGCGCAAGCGCCGGCTCACCCTTCAACTATCATCCCGCCGGCGCCGACCCCTGGGGCACGTGGACGGGCTTGGCACTCGCGCGGGCCACTACCAACTCCCGTTCGCGGGGCGAAGAGTCAACGGGGACGTTGAAGCTCCAAGGCGACCTGGCCCTTGGGCGGCATCGGCCTTGCGTGCCCGTCGTGGGGCTTCAGGGTGCTGCGAAGCGGCCAATCCCCAGCACCAGGAGATTCCGACCGAAGGCCCGCCCTTCGTCAGGGATCAAGGCTATCGGCCGGGAGTGAGCTCTTGCTCCAACCAGCTCCGTGCCTTAGACCAATAGCGGCTGACCGAACGCGTCGTCACCCCGAGGGCCGCCGCCGTTTCCTCTTCGGTGTAGCCCGCAAAGTAGCGACACTCCACCGTGCGCAGGAGATTCTCGTCGAGGACAGCCAGGCGACCGAGGGCCTCGTCGACGAACAGCACCTCGTCGATGTCGGCGGCCAAGACCGCGTGATGCTCTTCCAGGGTGGCATCGCTATTGGGACCGCCACGCTTCTGTCTCTGCCGGCGGCGAGCCCGGTCGACGATGATCTGGCGCATAACCCGCGCCGACAGCGCGAAGAAATGACCGCGGTTGGTCGGCTTAGCGTCGGCACCGGCCAGTCGCAAATAGGCCTCGTTGACCAGATCGCTGCTATCGAGAGTCGCCTGCCGGCCCCCCTTCAGTCGGGAGCGGGCCAGTACGCGGAGCTCCTCATAAACGGTAGCAAAGACCTCATCAAAGGCCTTGTCCTCTCCTCGCGCGTGAGCTTCGAGGGCAAGCGTTACCGCGCCCTGAGTCGCGACCGCATCCTTTACCATTCTGACCTCCTGGCGACACTGAGTGGCTCGGATCTCCGAGCGACTCGCCTCATCCTCCCTCTAGACTCCGTCCATCATATGGGAATCGGAGACGTCGCTATCCCTCTCAACCCTTAGCGTGCGAACCAACCGGCTTCAATCCATGCTGCGAACCCATCTCGTCCAGCAAAAGGAAAGCTGGCTTGACACATAGAGAGTCTATCCGGTAGCCTGAAGTGGAAAGTTAACTGGTCATGCCAACCACCGTACTCAACCATGTGCAGCAACTCCGCACCGATCGGGGCTTGACCCAACAGCAACTCGCTGACGCGGTCGGGGTATCTCGCCAAAGCATCAATTCGATCGAGCGCAACCGCTACGTGCCGAGCCTCCCGTTGGCGCTCGCCATTGCCCAAGTGTTCGGACGACCGACCGATGAAATCTTCTCTTTGGAGGAAGAACCATGAAGCTACCTCTACTCGGAATCACCCTCGACGAGCGCTTCCTCACACACCGACTGCGCTCCGCCAGTTCGGCCGGAATCCTCACTGGGATTCTCGCGACCCTACTGTTCGGCTGGCGCTTGTACATCGACAAGATCTGGAGTTGGGACCTCTTGATCATCGCCTCCACCTTCGTCATCGCCAAATGGGCCTTCATGGCCTGGTATCGTTTTACCGACTGAACTGAAAGGACTCGAGAATGAACTCACCGCGTTTCCGACGCTCTATGAATCCCCTAATGGCTATCGGCTTTCTCTTGTTGATTGCAGCCAGCCTCCTCCATTTCCTGGTAGGCCGACATCTGATGCCAGATAATGACCTTACCGACTTCCTGCAAGGGCTGCTCTACGGACTGTGCTTTGCGTCCCTACTCTTCGGGATTCGGCGGAATTCGCGAAGCAAACCGGACACCTCTTGTCGAGGATGAGCTCCCCTTAGACGAGGGGGCTCTTCTACTGCCAGGCGCCGGTGTTGCCACTCTCGAAGCCATCGGAGAAGATCCCCGCACAGCCGGTCGTCGTCCACCCCTGATCCTGAAACAAGCGAAGGGTCACCGGCCCCGGAGAATGGATGGCTTCTGCGTTGCCGACTGCGGGTGTCATCAGCGAATTGGGATCGCCGGCGGGAAAGCTGCTCTCATTGAGATGTGAAATGCTCGAACCGCGACTAAACATGGCCGGAGCGTAGAGGGGGACGGGCCCCCCGTGGGCCTCCATCGCCGCGGTCCCAACCCAGACGAGCTGGTTGTCCGTCATGGCCCCGGCGAGGGAGACCGATGGATTGGGGTAGTCGCCGATGATGGTGGAGCCGAGCGGAGACTCGGTAAAGCGATCGTAGATCGACGGGAAGGCGGTGCCGAAGCCCCAACAGCCGATCCCCGAAGTCCCGGCGCACTCTACGCCGTTCGCCGCGCTGCCATCATCCACCACGCCCGAACCAAAGAAATTCAAGCCGTGTCCGAGTTCATGCAGGACGACTGTCACGAAGTCGATCTGTCCGGCTCCCGGGTTGGCATCGGTTCCGAAGTAGAAGCCGAAAGAGTTACTGAAGGTGGCATTGATGTCGGGTTGTCCGGCTGCTGATCGACGCCGGTCAAGGCATCAGCAAGGGCGCCGCCATACCAGGTTCCGGACACTAGACCGACCTCGTCCCGGTGAATCAAGTTCGCTCCTGCGGATCCGATCACGTTGGGAGGCAGGGCGGCGAACGTGGCGCTCACCCGGATCGTCACCGACGAACACACAAACTGCTCCCACAGATCCACCGCATACTGAAAGGCAGTCTGCGCCGGTGCGGAAAAGCCGGTATAGGTCACGTCGATGGTCGAGCACGGAGCGCCGGCGGGGGTGTCGGTCGAGAACGGCGGTAGGACCCTGGTGTAGTAGTTGTGGTCGTCGTGCACCAGATCTACGGACGAGGCGGGCTGAGATTCCGCGGCAACCGGTGCAACGCCTACGAGAACGAGGATAGCGGCAAGTGGAAAGAATCTTCCGCACTTCAGAGCGAACCTCCCCCGGGTTCTTGATCTACGATATTATTGGCACCGCGAATCTCAGCACTTGTCAATCGATCGGTTCATGCTTCCGCTCACGTCCGACCTTCCCGGGAGCCTGCCCTTGGCAGAGCAGCTTCCCATTGGCAGATCAAGGAGCGTTGATGCGGTCGATGACCTTCTGCGTGATATCGATGCGCTCGCCTACCATCACCACGACACCCGGAACCCGGTTGAGGATCAAGTCGTAGCCATTCTCGTCACGAATGCTCTGGAAGATCGGCTCGAGTTGCTTCTCGATCTGCTGGAGCCCTTCGGACTGCATCTTCTGCCCCTCGCGAGTTTTGTCGTCACCTAGTCGACGGATCTTGAGCTGCTCGTCTTCGAACTGCTTCTGTAGGTTGGCCAGTTCCTCCGGGGCCAGCGAGTTGGCACCGTCGGTCAAGCGCTGCCGGATTCCCCGGGCCTTCTCGTTCATGGCATCGAACTCGGCGCGAGCCTGCTTCTGGAAGTCTTGGAGCTTGGCTTCCAACGCCTTGCCGGCCGGCGACTCACTCACGATGAGATCGAGATCAACGACGGCGATCTTGAGTGGCGCATCCTGCGCCAGAAGCGGCAGGGCAGAAATCGACAGCAGGCTCAGAGCTGCAAACGAGCGGAGAATCCGAAGGGCTGTAATGGACATCTGTTTTCCTCGAGGTTAAGCGGAAATTCCGCAGGCGGCGTTGGTTGATGCAGGAGAGAGAAAGGGGTCGGCGCCGTTCAGTGATTAATCAGCTCCCGGCTCGAGGCAGCACTATAGCCCCGATCCACCTCCAGGCGGCAAAGACACGATTCTATGGACACCGCTCGGTCGACTGTCCCGGGTTAGCCAGGACTCCAGGATCCTCCGCTGCATCAGAGAAGCGTGACCGCCGAGAAGACGAGAGACTGGAGCCTGGCCGTCCGTTCCACTGTGTAGGTACGCTCTTCGAGCCTCGAGGGTTGCCCGGGCAGTTCAGCAGCCAGCCGGGAATCGTCACTCTCGCCTCACCCAATAGCACTCTGCCCCCCAGTGCCCAAGAACCCGGGACCGCCGAAATCCATGGGGTGAGATAGCCTGCGGCGGTACGCACGTTCAGGCAGAATCGACCGCAGTGTTGGCGGTCACCGTGACCGGAAGGCCCGAGAAGGCAGCGTTCCCCGTCAACTCGTCCACCCGTTGGGAATCGTTGAGATCGTTCACGCTGACTCCGGGATTGGCCGACGCGGTTGCGAGGCGTACTCCCCCCCTGCCATGCCCAAAGCCGTGGGGCATACACACCACGCCAGGCATCAGCGCGGCGCTCACCTCGACCGGTGCCTCCACCGAACCGACCCTAGACCTCACCAGGACCACCTGACCGTCCTCCAAGCCACGAGATTCGGCGTCGTCGGGATGCATGAGCAAGGTGCAACGGTCCGATCCCTTCATCAGTCGCGGATAGTTGTGCATCCAGGAGTTGTTGGACCGTACCTGCCGGCGACCGATCAGACTGAGGGAGCCGTTGCGGTTCTCCCAGTCGGCTTCAATCTGGTCACCCCGCTGCCGTAGTCGGTCGAGATCCTCGACCAGAACCGGGGGCGCCAGGTGAATGCGGCGATCCTCGGTCCGGAGGCGACCCGGCAAGCACGGTTTGAGAGCCCCCAGGTCGATGCCATGGGGATGACGTCGGACCTCCTGCAGCGACAGGCCACGGCCGAAGGGCCGGAAACCTCTGCCGTAGGGTCCCATCCGCAGGGAGATATCGAGCAGAAGCTGCGGTCCCCGCGCGGCGAGGGCACGGTACAGGCGCTGGTAGAGGCCTCGCGGTTTGCGTCCCAGGCGCCGTTCCAACTCGAGCAGGATCTGCCAGTCGTGACGGGTGTCCTCCGCGGGCTCGAAAAGCGGCTCGTTGTAGCGCGTCGTGTCGCGGATCGCGAGACCGTGGAACCCGATATCGTAGTGATCATGCTCCAGCGCCGCCGTCGGAGGCAGGATCACGTCGGCGTGCCGCGTAGTTTCGTTGACGTAAAAGTCGATGCTGACCATGAACTCCACTTTGAGCAGTTCGCGATCGAGCCGGCCACCATCAGGGGTCGATAGCACCGGGTTACCGGCCACCGTAATCAAGGCTCGAAGGGCTCCAGCCTCCATATCCTCGGCCAGGGTCGATACCGGTAGCTCACCGCCGAACTCCGGCAGCTTTCTAACGTGGCTGGTCCAACGGCCGAAGCTTCCAGGGCTCTTCTTCGCGGCCACGATGTCGAC
>JAIOJS010000020.1 GCA_019911795.1 Thermoanaerobaculia bacterium
GGCGCTCTTCCTGCTCGGTGCCGGCGTCGACGGCGGCAAGGTGCACGGACGCTTCCCCGGGCTCGAGCCGGACCAACTGCACGAGGGGCGCGACCTGCCGGTCACCACTGACTTCCGCGCCGTGTTCAGCGCGGTGGCCGCCTCTCACCTCGGCGTTGCCGACACCGCGCCGATCTTCCCTGGCTGGGGCGGTGAGCGGATACCGCTGTTTCGGAGGGCCTGAGCGGATTCGGGTCTGCTGTGCGCCGACTCACGCCGCGGCGATTGGGCAGGCTCGGGCTCCATCCTGGGCGGAGCCACTACTGCTGCGCGATCGTCCCGGTCGGTGCTCCGTCCGTGGTGTTGCCCGCGATGCGGTTGTTGACGAACGAGAGAATGGCGCCAGTCGTGGGCGCGAGCCCCAACGTGTTTCCCGACACCGTGGTGTTGGCCAAGCGCACGACCGCGCCCGAGCCCGAGGTCCGAATCCCGGTGCCGTTGTTCGCGCTGACGGAAGCGTCGAGGCTCAGCTCGCTATTGGGTGCCGTGACGAAGAAGCCAACGCCCGAGTTGCTCGCAGCCGTGGTATTGCGCGCGGTAACCTTGGTGTTCGTGACGAGGCGGAGGCCATGGAAGTTGTTCTCCAGCCGGACATTCTCCAGCGACGCTTCGACGATCGACGCGCCCGTTGGCGCCAAGTTGATCCCCGCGAAGGCAGACCCACCGGTCGGGTTGTTGTTCCGGATGATGCTGTCTTTCACCAGGAGATTCAAGGCGCCCGCTGTCGCGACATTGATCCCGGACTGGGAGAAGCCGTTAATGACACATTTCTCGACGTGCAAGGTGCCGCCGGCGAGGAACTGAATACCATTGAGGCCGGTGCCGAGCCCCTCGAGATCCAGACCGCGCAGCACGATCGTGTCGGTCGCCAGGGCATTGATGACGATGCCGTTCGCTCCCGTTATCAGGACGCCGGCCTCGGGTGACTCCGAGTTGATGGTGATCGACTTGGTAATCGTCACGCCGCCGAAGCCGCCGGGATCCAAGACGTTGATCTCGCCCTTCGCGGCTGTCTTCGAGATCGCTCCGGCGAAGGTCTTGCAGGGTGCCGTGCGGCTGCAGGGATTGGCATCGTCACCCACCCCCGAGACCCAGGTTCTCGTGGCTTGAGCACGTGCCTGGGAAGAGCAACAGAGCGCGACCAGCAGCAGGGCGACGAACGTCGGTGTTGAGCGGCGAGTGGGCATGGACCTCTCCTTGAGGTACGGGGTGGGGGGCTGCGATCTGCACTCGAGGTGTGAAAGCTACGGGGATCTCGATGTTTCGTCAACGAGGCTGTGACGCCAGGCGCAAGCCCGCGTTCCGCCGATGCGATCACCACAGAAGGGACGCCCAGCGCCTCGGACAAGGGCGCGAGGCACGACGCTCCGAATGTGCCACCGCCGGGGGATAGACTGAAGCAGTGAGGGTCGCGATCGCCAATCGCACGCTCGCCGCCGACCTGGTCGAGCTGTGCAAGCCGCGCATCACGCTGCTGGTGACGATCACCGCGGCGGCCGGGTTCCTGCTCGCTTCGCCCGAGGGCGTTGAACAACCGGACCGGATC
>JAIOJS010000193.1 GCA_019911795.1 Thermoanaerobaculia bacterium
ACCTTCCGGTGGGCGGGCGAAGAGCCAACGAGGACGTTGGCGTTCCAAGGCGGCGGGGGCCCTTGGGCGGCGTCGGCCTTGCGGGGGGCGGAGTGGACCTCCGCTGGGAGGAAAAACCTTCGAGCGCCATTGTTCCCTCGACTCCCTCCACAATGCCGCGCGAGATCCAAGGGCGTCGACGTACCCCAGGGGGCTCTCCGCAAGCGGACGCCAAGAACGACCACAGTCCACCCGCGTCCCGCCGCGCAGCGGAGCGCAGGCGCCGGCTCACCCTTCGACTACCAGTCTGCCGGCGCCGGTCCCTGGGGCACGTTGACGCCCTTGGAACTCGCGCAGCCGAATACCAGCCAGTCAGCAATCACGATCCCTCCACTCAACGCAGGGTGACCGAACAGCATCGGCCTTGCGGGCGGCAGCAAGCCCTGCCCAGGCGATCTAGACCGTTCAGCGGCGTGCTCCTTGCGGGAGACGTGTAAGCCTCCATTCTGTCTCCTGGGGTGTGCCATTCGAGGCTTCCTCCCGCTTGTACCTTACTCATTGGAGATCGAGTCATGACCTCCGGGCGAAGAGTGCGATAGATTAGACCTTGATTCAACGGTTGATCGAGGGACTTCTCACCCCAACGCCAACCCGTCGACAGAGCCCAAATCCACCCCCCCGGAGACTTACCATGGCACGCACCGTCCGCAGCATCCTCTTCAGCCTCCTCCTCACTATGGTAGCCAGCGCCGGCTTCGCCACCAGCTACGTCCTGCCGGCCGACGAGACCCTGGTGGACCAGGCGACCCTGATCGTCTACGCCCGCGCCGAGGCGGTCGATACCGCGCCGGGAGAAGCTGCTACCTATACGCGGTTCCGGGTGGTAGAGGGTCTGAAGGGTAGCCTCGGTATCGACGAAGTGATCACGGTGCGGGTTCTCGGTGGGACGGATAGCAATGGCCGGCGTCTTCACATCTGGGGCGCTCCTCAGTTCGAGCTGGGAGACAATGCAGTTCTTTTTCTAGACCCGCGAGGCGATGGAACCTACGGAATCCACCAGTTCATGCTCGGCGCGTTTCACGAGCGTCAACTTGGGACCGAGACCCTAGGAGTACGAAACCTCGCAGAGACAACCCAACTGGGTAAGGCGTCCGGAGCCCGTGCTGAGGGTCCTAGAAACATGGCTCGCTTCAAGGGTTGGATCACTGATCGGGTCTCCGGCATCGAGCGGGACATCGACTATCTGGCGGGCGACTTGGCTAGCCAGGGCCAGGGTATTCAGAATCAGATCGAGCCCTTCCGCTTCATTATTTCCAACCCCGCAGTACGCTACTTTGAGTTTGACACTGGCGGTAGCGTGCCCTGGTTCCTGAACAGCAACGGATCACCACTCACCTCCTCTCATGTGAATGCGGCTCGTGCGGCTTGGAACAATGATGGCCAGACGCCGATCAACTACACCTTCAACGGATCGACGGGCGCCTCCGATGGGCTGACCGACTTCGACGACATCAACGTTGTGCTCGGAGGCGATCCGAACAACGAGATGTCAGGCAGTTTCTCTTGCCCAGGAGGGGGCACGCTGGCACTGGGCGGCCCGTGGTTTGATCTCGGAGTCACCGGATCCTTCAACGGCGAGACCTGGCTCAAGACCTTCGGTGGAGACATCGTATTCAACAACGGAGTCGAGTGCTACTTCAGTGGAAGCCAGGGCGATAACCGCGCCAAGGAGGTGCTCACCCACGAGTTCGGCCATACGCTTGGATTGGGTCACTCCTGTGGAGATGCGGACAGCGGCGCCTGCAATACGAACGCCAAGGAAGACGCTACGATGAACGCCTTCGTTCACGACGACGGACGAGGCGCCTCCATCCGGAACGACGACCGGGCTGGCATTCGTGCCCTGTATTCACCTACTACGGGTGGCGGCGGTACTCCAAACGCTCCAACCGGTTTGGTAGCCTTCCCCCTGTCTCCCACTCAGGCCCTACTCAGCTTCATCGACAGTTCATCCAACGAAACCGGCTTTCGCGTCGAAGTCTCTAGCCCAGGACAGTCCTACACCACCCTGGTCGAGGGTCCCGACAACGTCAGTGACCTCACCGTCGGCGGGCTAACTCCAGGCATCACTCACACCTTCCGCGTGCGGGCCCTTGGCGGCAACACCTCAGGTCCCAGCAACGAAGCCAGTGCGGTGCAGCCCTTGATTGTGGGGGGCTGTGTCGAGAGCTCCACCGTGCTCTGCCTCAACAACGACCGCTTCCACGTCACCACCACCTTCATCACCAACGAGACATCTGGTATTGGACACGCCGAAGAGTTGACGCCGGATACGGGCTACTTCTGGTTCTTTAATCAGGACAACGTGGAGATCGTCACCAAGATGATCAACGCCTGTGGTTTGCCCGGCTTCGATAACTACTGGGTCTTTGCGGGTGGTCTCACCAATGTCCAAGTCACGCTCACCGTGGTGGACACCGAGACCAATCAGGTGCGGTTCTACCACAACCCACTCAACCAGACTTATCTGCCGACCAACGATACGAACGCGTTTAACACCTGCCCCTGAGGTGGTTCGACGAGTTCCGTAGAGTCCGACATCTTCTCTCGAAGGAGGAGTCGTTCGCCGGAGTCGGCGACGACTCCTCCAAGTACTTGAATCGGATAAGGCTCGATCCGGACTACTGAGCGGAGTCGACGAGCAAGAGCGTTTCCCAGGGACCGAGTTCTACCCGGTCCGCTGAGATCTCGACCCTTCGGGGCAAAATCCGTAGCCACGGTGACTCGATGACCGCGGGACCGGGAGTCTCGACAGCCCGTCGTTCCGCCGAAGCATTGAAGGCCACGTAGACAGCCTTGGGCCCCTGACTTCGATCCGCAACCCTCCATTCCACTGCGAGGAACTGAGAGTCCGGCCCCCAATCAGGGGCCAGGGGATCGACGCCATGCCAAACGATCTCCGGGACGGAGAAGACCGGGTCCTCGGGAACCGATTCCGGCCAGCCCAGTTCCGGCAAGGATCGCCGCAGGTCAATCAGCTGCTCGACGAGCTGTCGCCTCTCGGCATGTCGTGCGAGCGACCTCCAGTCCACCCAACCGACCGGGTTGTCCTGGCAGTAGCTGTTGTTGTTCCCTCCCTGAGTGCGTCCGAACTCGTCACCGGCGAGGAGCATCGGTGTGCCCCTAGAGAGCAGGAGGACTACCAGCATCATCTCGACCTGACGCTCCCGGTGCTCCAGAATCAAGGGATCGTCGGTCGGTCCCTCGATGCCGCCGTTCCAACTCGGACTGTAGCCGTCGCCGTCCCGGTTGTTCTCGCCATTGGCCTCGTTGTGCTTGCTCGAATACGACACCACGTCGGCTAGGGGAAACCCATCGTGAGCCGCGAGATAGTTGATCGAAGGCGAAGCCGGCGACGGGTCTGTCCCAGGTGGCAAGTCAGAACCATGTGCCGGATAGAGGTCCGGACTGCCCAGCAGCCTTAGAGCCAGGGTTCGGGTGAGGCCCGGTTCTCCACTCACGAAGCGCCGCACGTCGTCGCGAAACCGGCCGTTCCATTCCTGCCAGCGACCCCATTGGGGAAACTCTCCCAATCGGTAGAGTCCCGCCGCGTCCCAAGCCTCGGCGATTAGTAAGCAACCCTCGAGCTCGGCATCGCTCGCGATGGAGCGGATCAGCGATGGGTCCGCCATCGGTTCCCCTGAGGCATCTCGAGTGAGGGCCGCGGCCAGGTCGAAGCGAAAGCCGTCAACCCGGTACTCCCGACGCCAGTGGCGCAACGCGGCGAGGATCATCTCGGACCCACGGCCGCTCCCCGAGGCGAAGGTATTGCCACAACCCGTGACGTCGCGGCGTTGACCGTCCTCGTCGAAGAGGTAGTAGCCACCGCGGTCGAGCGCCACCCAGCTGTACACGGGATCCGCGGGTTCGAGCTCCTTCTCGGCGGTGTGATTGAACACCACGTCGAGCACCACCTCGACCCCGACTCGATGGCACTCGCGAATGAGTTCCTTGAGTTCGTCTCCGGCCGCGCCGGGCTCCGAACTAGCCGCAAACCCAGCTTTGGGAGCGAAGAAGGAGAGGGGGCTGTAGCCCCACAGATTGCGCAGGATGGCTCCCGAGCTAGGATCCCGTCGCGCGATCTCCAACTCGTCGAACTCGGCGACCGGCAACAGCTCGACCGTCGTCACCCCGAGTTCCCGCCAGTAGGGGATCTGCTCGATCAGTCCCCGGTACGTGCCCGGCCGGTCGACGGACGACGAAAAATGGGCGGTGTACCCGCGAACGTTGAGTTCGTAGATCACTCGCTCCCCCGGCGCCACCCGCGGCTTCTCCACCCCTTGCCAATCGAAGGTGTCGCGGCACCATCCGGACCAGCGGACCTTGGGTTGTCCGACCCGATGCGACTCCACTCCCCAGGATTCTCCACCCAGCACCAGCGGGGCGTAGGGATCGAGGAGACCTCGGGCCGCGGCTTCGTCCCGAGGATCGCGCTCTTCCTCGCTCTCCGGATCGATCCTCCAGCGGTACTCCAGAACCTCGCCCTCCCCAGGAGCGGCAACTTCGGCGTGCCACACGCCATCCTGCCGGTGCCGCTCTGCGTCGAGTGCAATCCAAGGGGTCGTCTGGCCGGAGCTCCGCAGTTGCAGCGACATCGCCATGGCTTCCGGTGCCCAAAGGGCGAGATTCAATCGTTGCCCGGACGCCCCGAGGCTCGGGCCGAAAGGGCGATTCGTGCCGGGACGAAGGTCGAGGTTCTTCGTCACTCCAGAGGATGATTCAGAAGTTGGTTGAAGAGGATTCACGGCGCAAGCCTACCGCGGCACACGACGCCAGCACACGACGGATTGTCGTGATAAAAACCACCCACTAATCCCGGACCCTCCGGCCCCTTCAATTCGCGCCCAGGAGCAGCGACTCATGGAATTCTTGACCCTCCACAACCTCTTCACCCTCCTGATGTTGACCCTCCTGCAGGCGGTCCTCGGATTCGACAACCTGCTCTATGTGTCGCTGGAGTCCAAGCGAGCTCCCGCCGACCAACAGGCCAGAGTGCGCCGTCTGGGCATCGGCATGGCTGTCGTTCTCAGGATCGTGCTGTTGTTCGTCGTGTTGCGAGTGGTGAGTTCTTTCCAGGAACCGCTCTTCTCTTTCCAGTGGCGGGACTTCGTCGAGGGCTCGTTCAATCTCCACAGCCTCATTGTGCTAGCCGGCGGCACCTTCATCATCTACACCGCGATGAAGGAGATCTGGCACATGATGGCGGTGCAGGACCTCCACGAAGACAATCGGGAGCCCAAGTCGTCGGGCTGGGTTATCGCCTCCATCGTTCTGATGAATGTCGTCTTCTCCTTTGATTCGATCCTCAGTGCGATGGCACTCACCGACGTCTTTGCCGTCATGGCCACCGCTATCGTGATCGGCGGCGTGCTGATGATCTGGCTGTCGGACCGGGTCGCCGCTTTCCTGCAGAAGAACCGGATGTACGAGGTGTTGGGACTGTTCGTGCTCTTTGTCGTCGGCATCATGCTGGTAACCGAAGGCGGACACCTGGGACACCTCGCCTTCTTCGGGCATGAGATCCACGCCATGACCAAGGCGACCTTCTACTTCGTCATCGCGGTTCTAGTCCTCACCGACGTGGTCCAGGGACGCTACCAACGTAAGCTAAGCCGCAACGTCGGAAAGAGCCACGGCGCGTAGCGAAGCACTTCTCCAGCGACCCAATCACCTATTCAGCACAGGGTGACCGAACGGCGCCTGCCTTGCGGGGACCGGTGTGGAACTCCGCTGGGAAGAGATGCATGGAGTGCCATGGAGCCTCGCATCCCTCCACAACGCACCGCGAGTGCCAAGGACGTCGACGTATCCCAGGGGGCTCTCCACAAGCGGATGCCACGACGATCAAAGTTCACCCGCGTTCCGCCGCGCAGCGGAGCGCAGGCGCCGGCCCTCCCTTCGGCTACTAGTTTGCCGGCGCCGGTCCCTGGGACACGTTGACGGCCTTGGCACTCACGCGACCAATACCAGTCTGTCAGCGATCACGCACTCCATCCAGCACAGGGGGTGCCGCTAGCTAGTTGATCGGGGCCACCACGACTTCATCGGGCCAAGGAAAGCGGACGGTAGTCGCTTGCGTATCAAACGAACCACTCAGCGCTACATTCAAGAGGTCAAAATCTCGGCAGATCGTTAACATTCGGACATCTCGAGCCGGCGGATTCGGAAGTGTCCATAGCCCGTCTGCGTTGCCTCCATCATAGCCCTCTGACAGCCAGGAGAGGTCACTCAGAGCCATGAGGAGGCCGTCCAGCCAGAGCAGATGGGAACACCAAGGAACGATCTCGTCCGTGCTCCTTACCGTCCGAATCCTCAGCGGCGGTCCTGCCGACCCAAGATTCCACTGGGTAGTGTCCAGGTTGAGGACCAATGCTCCCACCGAAGCCGCAGGGTGACGAGCCAGAAAAACTCCGTTCAACAAGTGGTCTGGGACCTCGATCACGCCGGCACGGTCAGCCACTGTGCTCCAATTGGAACCGGAGCGTCGCGACAGATGAACAAGCGCTCCTTCCGCCGGCGCTCCCGTGCCGGTGAGAATCTGAACCTCATGAGTGTCCCCTTCGGCTCGCAGTAGGATTTCGAACACCCTTGGTTCGTCCTCTGGACCCTCGGGAACCTCCTCAGTTTGTACTTCCGATTGCAGATAGTTCTCGGCTTCTGCCCGAAACTGAATCTGCCCTGGTCGCAGAGGGGCCGCTCGGGAAATTCCACTGGAATCGGTCTCACAGAAGAGGGACGAGGAGCCGGTCTCATGACGATTCGATATGCTCACTCGCGCGGATTCAATGGGCTGACCGTCGGCCGAATCGAGGACGCGAAACCAGTAGTCGTTCGCAGGCAGCATGATATCGACGGTCTGGTGTCTCTCCTCGATGGTCACGAGTTCGGGGATGGCCAAGTCTCTACCTTCGAGTTGCACGAGGAAAGCATACGTCCCTGGTTTCAGAACAAAGGTCGAATAGACGCCTTCATCATCGGTGTCCACGACAAGATCCTCCTTGTTGCGCCCGGCTTGAATGGAGATCCTCGCGGGATGAGGCTCCTCGCCGTAGAACACCGTCCCTTCGACCTCGAAGAGCTCCGGCTCGATCGTGACGACCTGATCGAGACCGTCGCCAAGGTCAACATCTTGTACCACCTCCAAAGCACCGAAGGTCGCCACCACCGACGTCGGGATCGGGAGCGGCCGGAAGAACTCAACGGCCTCCGTGTCCCGTCTCTCCTCCACCGGGAGCCCGTCCACCAGCAGGCTCACCCCTAGCTCGGCGTCCTTTAGAAGTTCCGGCACTTCGAGCCGAACCGTCAACTTTGGGCGCTTTGCAAGATCCAGCTCGACCGACTCGACCTTGCCGGACCTCAGAGGCAGGTCGTAGGGAGGCGCCCACTCAGTTGGCGAGTCGACGACGACCCGCACCGATTCACCCGACGGTACTCCAAAGAAGACGGCCCTAACGCGTCTCTGGGCTCTCAGAATCGCAGCGGGCTCCCAGCGCCTACCCTCGGCGTCGATGAGGTAAGCGCGCGTCGTGTCGGTCGGGCCGGCAACCTCATTGCGCCGCAGGCTGACCAACACGTCCGTCATCCCCGCAGAGGGAGGGGTTGGTTGGAGTTCTGTGGTGCCCGATTTCGCTCGTCCCGGGGCCGATATCGCCCAGTACTCCCCTATCCGAGGATCCCACACTGCGGCAAGGTTGTCTCCGGACGGCAGTTGCACACCGAGCTGTGCGTCTTCGATCGTCTCGAAACGACGGAACTCCCGGAGCAGGGCTCCCCCGGGAGGTGGGTTGTTTCCTAGAAACTCCTCGGACGAGAAGTGGAATAGGTGGACCACAGCTTCGGGGGGCGCTCCGCGGGTCGAGACGACTACAAGATCGGCCGGAGCTAGGGGTTGTTTCACGGGCAGACCAACATCACGTAATGGAGTCGGCTGCGCGGGCTCCCATAGGAAGCGGCCCGGGCTCAGTCCGATCAAGCCATCTCCTTCGATCCAGAAGTCGAAAACGCCCGCTTCCCAAAGTTGCCAAACTCCAGCTTCAACGGTCTTCTTGTCCCACGGATCATCGGCCGCCACGACTACCGCCCGAAATCCGGCGGGAACGGCGGGACGGCTGTCAGTGGGGCTTACGTCCGGAAAGAAAGCGAGCCCGAGCCAACCATCAAGAATCCCGTCTCGCATATCGAATTGGTCTGCAGGAGGCAGCCGAACGGACTGACAGAAGGAACTCGAGGCCGCAGCGAGAACAATGGCTGCGGCCACGCCGGCGCTAGAAACAACTCTTCGTGGAGTCATAGAGAGTTCTCCTGAACCACCTCGACTGGCCGCATCATGCTATCGAGGGATGAGTCGCTGCTCTTTCAATTCTGATCGCAACAGTTTCTATTTGAGTATCACGGACTCCAGCCGCGAAAGTCAATTTTCCATCTTGCGGGTCCGGTGTTGACTTCCGCCGAGGGAAAAATGTCACCGGGAAGCGCCACTTGTCCAATCGCTCCCTTCCGGTGACCCCGAACGAAGAGCCAACGAGGACGTCGGCGTTCCAAGGCGGAGTGGACCATTGCACGATGTCGACCTTGCGGGGGAACGGTGTCGACGTCCGCTGGGGAAGAGAGGCCTGGCGCACCATCGTCCCATCGCGGGCCCGCTACGGAATCCCGGATCAACTAGTCTTCGGTTCGCCTCAGTCGAACCTCGATGGCGCGACCGCCGACGCCCTCGGTGCGACGGAACGTCGAGACTCCGGTGTAGAGGTTGAGGTTGCCATCGACCTGAGGGTGGAGATCGCAGTCGAGTTGGATTCCGGAGACGCCCCAGGCGCCGGGAGGCCCATGCTCTCGTCGTCCGAGTTTGCCGTTGTGATCGAGATCGATCCAGAGTTCGAGCCCCGCCCACTCTCGATCTTCGACCCCGAACCAACCGTCGCCGTTGCCCCCGGAGGCCGGCGCGTCGAACCCCCGGAACTGTTCGAAGCTCGAGGCTCCAGGACCTTCCCGACCGCACAACAACTCCCTCCCATCGTCCACCTTGCCGTCATGGTCGTAATCCCGCCAAAGGAAGGCCTCCTGATGACCGGAGGCGGTCCAGCTGGAGCGATCGCGCGTCCCGTCGCCATCGAGGTCGAACTCCACGGAATAGCTCGCGTCGCTGAGGAAGAGGCCGTCACCATCGAGATCGAGGAGGATCACCGATTGGCACTTCGGGGGCGGAGACTCGGCGCTTCCGGCCGTCGCCGTGCCGACGATGAGCACGCCAAGGAGACTGAACCGGCCCTTGATCTCACCCAGCATTGGGGTCCACCGTCGGTTCGCAGGCCCCATCGACTTTCCGGGCGCGGTAGGCGTGCCGCGACCTTTCCGCTTGGCCGCGAGGACAGGGCGCCATCCGATCAGTCCAAACGGCCGGTAGTGAGCGAGGCCACCCTGAGGTCGGCGCTCCGTTGGACCGAGGTCAGCTCCTCCGCCGTCAACCAACGTTGTCCCGCCGCTTGGCACTCCGCCGGCTGCACCGCCCGGCGGTAGGCGTTGTCGGCGGTGATCCACGACATCACATGGAGCTGACAGCGCTGGGCCGAACTCCCGTCTCCCAGGCCGAGCGCGTGCCCCAACTCGTGGGCGAGGTTCTGGGCCAGGTCGCCGCACGAGAACATCTCTCCCCCGACCCGTTGGTAGCCATAGATGCGGATCGTCTCCTGTCCAAAGCTACCGCACTTCTCCTCACCGGCAACCTCGAGCAAGAACTCCACTCGGAGGGTGCGAGTCCCCGGCTCGCCCACTACGAAGCTGGGGAAGCCACTACCGTAGTTGTGACACTGCTCCCACATGCCCACCGCCAGAGCGAGGATTCCAGCTCCCTTCGCATCCTCGGTATCCACCAGAAGCCCGATCGATGTGCCAACGAACAGCGAGTCGGTCCGATACGAACTGCACGCCTCGGCCGGTTGCCCCCCCGCCACCGATACCAACCCCACAACTACCAGGAAACCGTCGCGCCAACCCATGC
>JAIOJS010000194.1 GCA_019911795.1 Thermoanaerobaculia bacterium
GTCCCATGGGCGCCAGCTCGAACATCCTGATCGGCCCTTCCCCGGCGTCCTCCGACAGGGCGCTGACCAGCAAGTTGGTGGACGTACCGATCAAGGTGAGAGTGCCGCCGAGAATGGCAGCGTACGAGAGGGGCAGAAGCACGCGACTGGGACTGAGGTCCAGCCGCCGGCAGAGGTCGATGGCCAGCGGGATGAAGATCGCGACCACTGCGGTGTTGTTGAGCACCCCCGAGAGCAGGCTCGCCGCGGTGAGGGGTAGGGCCAAGCCCAGCCAACGGTAACGGCCAAGGCGCTGGCTGAGGCGGTCAGCCGCGATCTCCAGCGCGCCCGTTTTCACGAGCGCGTGGCCGAGCACGAACATGGCCCCGACCGTCACCACCGCTTTGTTGGAAAAGCCCGCGATCGCCTCGTCTAGAGAGACCGTGCCGAGTAGCAGCAAGGACGCGAGCAGTGACATCGCCGTCACTTCCAGGGGCAGTCGCTCGGTTACGAACAACGCGAGGGTGGCGGCAAGGAGTGCTAGAAGGAGGAGGATCTCAAAGGTCACAGTGGCTCCCAGACAGCATCCAGAGAACACACTATAGGCGAGCGGAGACGGTGGGTCTATGGCCTGGATTCCGCCCTCCCCAAGGAGCACGCCAACCGTTTCGCAGAGAGTTCGGCAGCGCTGCCAGAAAGAGGGATCCGTGCGTTACGGCTTGTAGACGCCGCTGTCCTACTGCAGAGTCCTCGTAGGAGCGCCATCGACGGAGAGCGAGGGGGGAGAGGACCGTGGTGCAGTGGTCTCAGAGTGGGACGTTGTCACTGACCTTGACACCGATGTCGAGGCCTTCGCGTGGGAAGCGCAGCTGGCGTTCGAGGACCTTGCCTTCGATCTAGCTCAGCCCCCTGTGTTCGAGGTCCAGGAAGTGGTGTCACCAGACTCGAAGCCGTCGTTGAAGATGCTGGTACTAGGATCCTCCAGCCCCTCGATCGAGAAGCACTTGTAGCTGGTTCCTGTACCTCGTGGCATGGCTCCATCCGTGTTGCCGACGTCGCGCCAGTGGACGAGCACCTGCGGTCGCGACTCTGAGTCGAGGTCGGGTAGGAATCGAACGGTGGGTTGGTCCTGAGTGTCCGGAGTGAAGGTATTGACCTGGATCTCTCCACCGATGGGAAGACCGGCGGCGTCGAATATCTGCAGGAAGACGTCGAGGTCTTGCGGACCTTGAGGCTGGAGTGGGTCGCCGGTCCAGGCGACGGCCGAGAGTTCCTGCGGTCCATAGGCGACGGAGGCCTGTCCCTGGGCGTTGGCGGTTGTCGTGTTGACGACGAAGTCGTCGCCGAGAGGGGTGCCCTTGGCATCGAAGCGACGGGCCCTGATATCGGCCGGGTTGCCGGCGACTCCGGTTTGATGGTCCCAGACCACGGTGAAGTTTCCGGTGGAAGGGTCGGCAGCTAGGTCCGGCGCGATATTGCCCAGTGGAGCCACCGTGCTGTCGATGGGAAAAGTGGGACCGACCACGATCGAGGGGCCAGTAGTGTCGATGATGTTGCCTCTGAGTGAGGGAGGGTTTGTGAACTGATTGCTGGTGACGATGAGTCGGCTACCGCTGGGATCCAGCAGTGCGATGTCGGGGTCGGCGTGCGCGTTGCCGATAATCGGAAACACCAAGTCGATGGGGTTGCCGGTCGCGGAGTCGAAACGAAGTCCACGCACTCCGGGGAGGCCCTCCACGAACTCTGTGTAGACCACGGTGGCCCTTCCTTGATTGTCGACCGCGACATCGGTCTTGGAAAAGGGGAGGGCGGGGAAGTCGAACGTCTCGACGTTGTCGACGAGCGTCATCTCGACGGGAGGAATAGCCCCGCCGCTGTAGAGCAGGGTTTTGACCGCCAGGGTTTGCGGTTCCTCTCCATCCACCGCGATACTGAAGGAGTAGAAGTCCTCGAGGGTGGATGGGTTGTGGTTGACCGCGACCGATGGCGGGAGGGGGTCGGTGTAAATAAAGGACGATATGATCCCTCCCAGTGGCACGGAGGGCGCCGTTGGGTGAACCTCCCCTTGGAACATCTCGACTTGAACAGTACCATTGATAATATCCCAGGCCGCAGCACTTAAGTAGTCAGCGGGCAGCTCTGTGATCTCAAAGATCGGACGCTTGATTCTTTCTCCTTGCGCTGGCACCCCCCCCAGCTGACCCTCTGCCGTCGGAATCACGGTGACTTCCGCTGAGCAAGGAATTGAGCTGACCGTAATCGCTGTAAGGCAGAGTAGAAGGGCCGTGAGTCTGGGAAGGGTAGGCATCTTTGGTCTCCTGAAATTACGTCTAGAGTCGATGGAAGGCCGCCACGAACCTCGAGGAGCGACAACGAGGTCGAGCCAGATGTCGTGAGCAGCCGAATCTCATCTCCGTCTACGCTGGAGATCAGTTTCCGGATGAAGTGGGTTCATCCGCAAGCGCGCCTGCGGCGTAGAACGTTGTGGAGAGGTCTTGGAACGCGGTTCCATCGGACCAAGGAATCGTCCCTTGGTTGAAACTTGACACGCTGAGACGTCGGCTCGGAGCTAGTCGCCATCGTCGAGACAGAGGTGAGAACCCGGTGATTCCCCTGCTAAAATCAAACATCGAAGATCAGGAACTGATTGGGCTCATCTCGGACGGAGACCGGGACGCATTTCGGACGTTCTATGCACGCCATGGCGGTCGCCTGCTCGGGTACCTCCGCCGACTGGGCGCCCGGGGCGCCGAGGCCGATGACATCCTTCAGGAGGTCTTTCTCGCGGTTTGGCGACGGGCGAACACCTTCGATACGGCGAGGGGAGAGGTTGGAGGCTGGTTGTTCACCATCGCCCGCAACAAGTGGTTCGACTGGTTGCGGTCGACGGGGCGACGACCCACGCAACCTCTACTGGTCGACTTCCCTCTCGTCGAACCCTCGACCTCGCCGGAGACGGACCTCTCCATCGCCCAGGCCATGCGGTCCTTGAAACGAGAACAGCGTGAGGCCTTGGAACTCGCGTACTTCGGCGGATTGACCTACCAGGAGACGGCAACCCACCTGTCGTTGCCTCTCGGCACTCTCAAGTCGAGGGTCAGGGTTGGCCTCCAATCACTGCGAGACATACTGGAGACTCGATGAGTCAACCCAAGCATCACCCCCCACAGTCAGTTCTAGTCGACGTGGCGGCGGGACAGATCGATCGGACTCGTGGCTTTCTAGTACAGAACCACCTGGCCATGTGCGAGACGTGCTCCGAGTCCGTTGGGGAGTTGCAGGCCCCCGGCTCGTCTTGGTATTCAGGGTCGACGGCGATCGAACCGTCCCCAGAGATCTGGGGACGACTCGAAGCGGCGATCCAACAACCCATTGTGCGCGGGGACGGAGGATTGCCTTTGCCGATGACCTGGTCGGCGGAGGACATCCCGTGGCGTGGACCGGTTGCTTGGCGATCTCCTGGAATCCGCGGAACCCAGATGGCACTGCTGTCCAAAGATCCACAGACGGGAAGCTTCCTGGTGGCAATTCGCGGCGATTCGGACCGTAATTTTCCCGCTCACCTGCACCTTGGTCTCGAAGAGGTCCTGGTTTTGCAAGGTGGCTACCGCGACGGCCTCTTCGAGGCGGATGCCGGTGACTTCGTTGCCTATGAGCCGGGTAGCTCGCATCGGCCTTGGACCGAGCCCGACGAAGGCTGCGTCGTCTTGAGTCGGATAGAGAAGGGCGTACGCTTTCTGGGTTGGCGAGGTTGGGCGGCCAGGATTCTTGCTGGTCTGGGTTTAATGTAGGCGTCGTCAGCGCAAATAGCGCTGTGCGGCGGCCATGGCCATTCCTCGGATGGCGTCCGGATGAGGTGTCCTCCGGATGAGGCCTATACTACGAATCCCAATCGGTGGCATTCAACCAATCGCTGACATTCAATCGAGCCCTCAAGGAGATCTGCGTTCATGCTTCTCAAACTCACCGCCTTCGGCTTGATTGGCTTCGGCCTGTACCTCGCCGTCTTCGGCGTGATCTTCATAGCGGAGGGCTTTGCGGTGCGCGGTTGGGACGAAGTGACCGGTGAGGTCGTGGACGTTCGCATACGGATCGATACTTCGCTCCAGGACAACGATGTCGGGTGGGAAAAGAAACGGCGCTACTACCCTGAGGTCACCTATCGATGGACCCGGCAGGGCGAGGAATACGAAGGCGATCGCTATCGACTCGGGACGACCTTCGAGAAGTTCAAGACCCGCGAGGAAGCCGCCGAGGCCGCACGGTCCTTCTCTTCTGGCGGAGAGGTGGCGGTTTACGTCGATCCGAGCAATCCAAGTTCGGCGGTTCTCAACCGTCGTCCTAGTGCCACCTTTGTCCCGCTGCTCATTGGTATTCTGTTCATGGCTACGGGAGGCCTGATCTACGGCTTCAAGGATCAGATCGCAGCTCACACAACCAAGGGACAGCCGCCGGCAGAAACCGAGCTGACCAAGAGTGATGTCTCACCGGACGGGTGGGACTCCTAGACCGTGAACGAAGCCACTGCCAACCTACACGCCGTCCTGCAATCGGTGGAGGATGAGTTCACACCGCGCGGCTTCGTTCGCTCGTCGAAGGTTGGCAAGACATCTTGGACAGGACGGCTGCCCCGTGAAGATGGCACGGAGCGCTACTGCTTGATCTCCGTGGTCCCCCAAGGCCGAACGACCTACTCTGGCGAGACCAAGACGCGCGTTCGGGTGGGCTATCGGTTGCGGGTGGAAGTTGAGACAGCCGCGAAAGCGCGAGTGTTCTTTGTCCGCAAAGCGCTCGCTACCTCCACGTTGATTCGCTGGATCTATCGCCTTCGACGCCAAAGGGTAGTTCGCGACGCTCCGCCCGAGCTGGACGGCTTCTGCGCGGTTGCCAAAGACCCTACGTGGGCGGAACATCTCCTCCAGGAACACGATGCGATAGCGGCAACCGCGTCGCTTCTCCAAGAGGATTCCTCGCCAACCCTGGCCGGTAGTGTCTACCTGTCGCCAAGTCTCATAGAACCCAGTCTGATGGAGCAGATGGGCAGCGCTCAATCCCGGAGTCGAGGCACCGTCTACTATGCGAGCCCCATCCTCCAGCTCGAGCAGATCAACCCTCAGCGGATCGACAGTGTGATCGCGCGGATGCAAACGCTGGCAATTGCAGCCGAGCGCCTTCCAGAGAGCACCATCGCAACCGAGGTGACTGCGATCGAGGCCTTCTCTCAACGCAATCCAGTGATGGTAGGGGCCGCAATCGTGGGCGGGGGACTTCTGCTGTGTCTGGTAGTTTTGGGCTTGATGATAGGGGGCGTGGCTCTACTCAGTCGCTAGAAGGAATGGGTGGTCGAGCGGGTTTCTTTTGCTTTCTCCTCGGGCCCAAGGTCTTGTCCTGAGGGGCCTCATCCTTTTCTAAGACGGGAAGGCCGTACACGGCCTCTCATCGAAGTCTGAAAGAACCCAGTGCCAAGTACATCTAGTCATTCGGTGCCGCCCGCACGGAGACTCCCGACAGTCGTCGTGGCTCGTTGCGCCAAGCCGGGCCGGGAGCGTGAGTTCGAGAGTTGGCTGCGACGACTGGTGATGGTCGCAAGTAAGGCTCCTGGTCATCGCGGGGCGGAGGTCCAGCCGCCGAATCCCCAACACCCCGGTGAATGGATGGTCGTGTACCAGTTCCGAGACCAGGACAGCCTCGAACATTGGATGAGATCAGCTGAGCGTGAATTGCTGCTCATCGAGGGAGCGGAACTACTCGACGGGGAGGCCCGTGAGCAAGTTGTCGCTCTCGTGGGGCATAAGTCGCCAGTGACGGCGGTCGCCTCCTTCCGACTCACTGCCCAGGGCAAGGACCGCTTTGGCGAGATCTACTCGCGGGTTGTCGAAGCCATGGTCCAGTTTCCGGGGTTTATTCGCAGCGAGAGGTTTGAGGAGATCGAAGGCATTCAAGAAGAGACGACGGTGGTCTTCTCCTTCGGCTCGCGAGAACAGCTCGACACCTGGCTCGATTCGAGCGAACGGCGGCAATTGTTCGAAGAGATAGAGCCCTATCTGAAAAGTGAGCGCACAATGAACATTGTCGGCGGTTTTGCCGGATGGTTTGGCCAGCCCGAGGAGGTGGAGGTGAAGCCCTGGAAGCAGGCCTGCGTCGTGCTGCTTGCACTGTTTCCGACCGCGTTGATCTTGACCCTGTTGCGAACGGCACTGCTACCAGAAATGGGACTGGTTCTCGGCGTACTCCTTGGCAACATCGCCGGTGTGGCCATCCTGACATGGGTTTTGATGCCAGTCCTGACGAGAATGCTCGACGGTTGGCTGCGACGGTAGAGTAGCCCCCAAGGGATCCCACCCGGGTCGCCGAGCCCTGGTTCCACGCGGCAGTGTTCTCGGGGACCTACCGCTTCTGAGCCGGCGCTGCTTCAAGGCCCGGGTCGAGGCGGACCAGGACGTCTTGCTTGTGCCAGTTGTCTTTGCTGCATCAGGTTTAGCTCGCCTCCTCGCGCCGCGCCGCGGAGGGTCCCCGCCGCTCGGCCTGGTCCTTGCGCGAACGGGCGAGGCCTGCAACGAGACGAGGACACGATAGCGGCATGATTGCCTGGGTCGGAGTGGCGTGCGGCGTCGCAGAAGGACCTGGCTCCCACATAGGTGAGACGTCCCCGGGGGAGAAGGGAATTGTTGACCAACACTAGAGATGTGGCAGGATCCCCACCGTGGATCCCTTGACCCAAGGCGTCGTCGGCGCCATCGCCACCCAAGCCATCGCCCGCCCCGGTGAGCACCGTACCGCCGCCGTCCTCGGCTTCGTCACCGCGACCCTCGCGGACCTCGACGTCCTCATTCGATCCGCCGAAGACCCCCTCCTCTTCCTCGAGTACCATCGCCAGTTTACCCACTCCCTCTTCTTCATCCCCATCGCAGCGGCCTGCCTTGTTGCTCTCCTCCATCCCCTTCGCTCGCTCCGTGTTGGCGCTTTCTTGCGCCACATCGACCCGCGTCGCCTCTGGATCCTGCTGGCCGTCGCCTACGGCACTCACGGCCTCTTGGATGCTTGCACCACGTATGGCACGAGCCTTCTTTGGCCCCTATCCGAGGTTCGCGTTGCCTGGAATCTCGTCGGTGTCGTCGACCCCGGCGTTACCCTGCCGGCCGCCCTCCTGATGATCGTCGCCTGGCGCCGGCGTTCCGCCCGCTGGGGGAGAGTCGCGGTAGCCTGGGTCCTGGCCTATCTCTGCCTGGGGTTGGTCCAGCGAGAGCGTGCCGAAACTCTCCTACACCGCGTTGCCGAGGCGCGCGGCGACGTCGCCACCCGAGCCATCGTCAAGCCGACCCTGTTGAACCTCGCCCTGTGGCGCGGTGTGTGGCGCACCGACGATCGCGGCAGGGGCGTCTACCACGTAGCCGCCCTCCGCCCTGGCCTCTTCGGCCCTGATCGGACCAGCTTCGTCAGCCGTGGAGCGGCCCTCGATCTCGGCCGCGATCTTCCGAGCCTGGAGAGCGACAGCGTCGCCGCCCGCGATATCGAGCGGTTCCGTCACTTCTCCGATGACTGGCTCGTCGCCGTCGAGCGTGACGAGGACGGACGGCTACTCATCGGAGACTGCCGCTACGCCCTTCTTCCCGACCAGATCCGGCCGTTATGGGGTATCCGCGTCGATTCCTCCCGGCCGGACCGCCACGTCGAGTTCTTGACCCTGCGCGAGGTAACGCCCGAGACCCTGCCCCGGCTCCGGAGAATGATCTTCGGCGGCGAGCTTCCGGTGTTCGAATGACGAGCTGAGAGCGAGCGGCAACGTCGCTCGATTCTTCTCTCATCGAATAGGGTGGGGCCTCATCCGGGTCCTCATGCGATCTCGGTCTTCAACTGTTGTTCGGCCGACTCGGCCCAAGCCAGTTCCGTGGCCACCGAGGCCGCCGCGGCCCACGCGGTCGGGCCGCTCCTCACCACCAGGTATCTAAGCCTCCCATAAGCCAGTCCTTGGGTATCCCTCAGGACCGCGCACCCTGGGTCGGGCGAGACTCGCGTCGAGACCCGGTGGTGCCGCGACCCTAGAGGACCTGGCCATCATCGGTCTCCAACCCCAGAAGGAGACAAGATGAGACCTGGATGCACCAAAGGGCGGGTCGCAGACCGGACCCTCTCAGACCGGCCCTCCTCAGGCCAGACCTTCCCCGCCCAGACCCTCCTAGCCCAGAGAACAGGCTCGATCGTGCGGTTTCGGGCGCAGGCCTACCATTACGTCGTCGTCTTTGTCATGTTGGCTCTCGCCTGGACCCCTGGGGCATCGATCGCGGACGAATGGCACCGGCTCACCGAAGGTGGGCCTTCCAGTGATGTCTACGGCACCTTCCGCGTCTCGCCAGACGGCCAATGGGCCGCATACTTTCACGACCGTGACGTCGAAAGCGCCTACGAGGTCTTTACCGTCCGGGTCGACGGCACCGCGCCACCGGTGAGAATCGGTGGCCTCCTGCCGGCCGGCAGTGCGCCCGGGATCCTCAAAATCTCTCCCGATAGCAGTCGAATCGTCTTTTCCTCTCCCCAGGACACCTTTGGCGTGAACGAGATCTACAGTGCCCCGATTGCTGGCGGCCCTGCCGTCAAACTGAATGGCCCGTTGGCTGCGGGCGGTTCGGCTACCTTCTTTGCGATCAACGCAACCAGCGATCGGGTCATCTACTCCGCGGCCGAACAGAGTGTTGGAGTCACCGAGCTCTTTAGTGTGCCGATTACAGGCGGCGTACCGGTCAAGCTCAACGCTGAACTCACGCAAGGAGGGGATGTGAAGTCTTACGGAATGAACTCGGCGGGTGACCGCGTCCTCTATTCCGCCGACCAAGAAGTCGACGATTGGGTGGAGCTCTACAGCGTTCCCATCCTCGGGGGCTCACCGATCAAGCTCAGCGGAACGCTCGTTCCGGGAGGCAACGTCGATGACCACGTGTTCTGTGGCTCCAGCGACCGGGTCCTATACCGGGCCGATCAGCAGAGCGACGGTGTTTTCGAGCTATACAGCGTTTCGATGACCGGCGGCGGCGTGGTCAAGCTCAGCGGTACGATGACGACAGGTGGTGACGTCTTGAGAACGTGGTACCGTTGCTCCCCCGCTGGCGATCGCGTCACCTACCTCGCCGATCAGGATACCGACGGGGTTCTCGAGCTGTACGGCGCACCCAGCACCGGGGGGAGCCTCGTCAAGCTCAATGGGCCGCTTGTCGCAGGGGGGCAGGTCGGAAACAACGCCATCGCATCGACGGGAGACCGGGTCGTCTACCTGGCCGATCAGGAGATCGACGACCAGCGAGAGGTCTACACGGTGCCGATTGTGGGCGGTGTCCCGGTCAAGCTCAACGGCGAACTCAACTCCGGCGGCACTGTCTTCAATTACCAGATCTCACCGGACGGATCCTGGGTCGTTTACCGCGCGACGCAGAACTTCGTTCTGCCGCAGCTGTTCCGGGCGCCCACCGCCGGACCAGCCGGCCAGGACGTCCAGCTCTCGGGGCTTCGAGTCGATCATTCCAGCGAATGGCAGATCGATCCTCGCGGCGACCGGGTGATCGCGGTCTCGAACTCCTTCCAAGCGGTGCAGCGGCCGTGGCGGATTCGACTCCTCGATCCACTCAGCCTCACCCCCGAGGAGATGGTCGACGATCTGGATTTTGCCCCAGGAGGCAACGTCGTGTTTGGGCCCCCCGATTCTTCAGGACTGACGATCGCCAGCGAGGGCTCGATCGTCTACCTCGCCGATCAGAGTGTCGACGAGCAGTTCGAGTTGTACTCGATTCCGTCCCCTCTCTTCGTAGACGGCTTCGAGACCGGCGACACTTCGGCTTGGTAGCCGAGGAGCTGGCTTCGAGAATGTCGAGGATCTGGCCTATGATGATCTTTGATGTCGCAGGGTACTTCAGATTCGGTGACGTGGTAGCGAGCCATGAGAATTGGCGAGTGGGTCGTCGAGCCGACTTTGTTGCAGATTCGCCGCGACGACACGACCCGTCGGCTGGAGCCGATCGGAATGAGCCTGTTGTTGCTTCTCGCTGACCGGGCGCCCGGAGTCATCACTCGGGACGAGATCTTCGAGATTGTCTGGGAGGGTCGTGCGGTCGTCGATGAGACGCTGTCGCGGGCGATCTCGGTACTGCGACATGCCCTGGACGACGACGCGCGGAGTCCCCGCTATATCGAGACCATTCCCACCAAGGGGTATCGTCTGATCGCCGTCGTCGACCGCGACGGCGTCGGCGAGTCTCGACCGTCGGCGCAGAGTGACTCTCGGGTACGACCCGCGAGCTCCACCCTTCGTTGGTCACTTCCGGTCGCGCTGTTCGTCGTGCTCTTGGCCGCGCTATGGGTTGCCCTGTTGTTGCCGAGAGCTAGGCGCTCGACGCCCACGCCCGCACCGGCGATGCTGCGTCCGGCGATTGCGGTGTTGCCATTCAGCAACCTGTCAGGAGGTGATGAGCTCTTCTTTTCGGATGGGCTCACCGAAGAGTTGATCCACCAGCTGTCCGGGATCGCCGGCCTCAAAGTCGTCTCTCGAACCTCCTCGATGAAGTTTCGAGACAGCCCAGCCTCGGCCGGCGAGATCGCGAGTCAGTTGGGGGTCCAGTACCTGCTCGAAGGTACCGTCCTGGTCGTCGACGACGAAGTTCGTATCACCACTGAGTTGGTTCGACCCGACCGTGACGAACAGCTCTTTAGCCGAACCTACGATCGCCGACTGGAGGATGTCCTGGGGATTCACCGTGCCGTGGCCCGCGACGTGGCGCGGGAGATTCGAGTCCAGGTAACCGAGGGTGAACGGGTTCGCCTTGGCGCCTCCACCGCCATCGACCCCGAGGCCTATCGTCTCTACCTCCGTGGTGTGTGGGCCATGCGGCAGCGCACTGGCGAAGAGATGACACACGCCCTGGAACTGCTCCAAGCCGCCGTCGCCCGCGAACCCGACTTCGCGCTGGCCTGGAGCGCGCTGGCTGACGCGCACCTCCTCTCGGTCGGGTATCTGATGCGACCGACCGGCCATGAGGACGCGCAGCAGGCCCTTGCGACCGCGTTGGCGCTCGACCCTGATCTGGCTCAAGCCCACGCCTCGTTGGGCTTGCTGTATACCTCTCGGGATCAGGACTGGAGTCGAGCCGAGGTGGCCTATCTGCGGGCCATCGAGCTCGAGCCGAGCTACGTCACCGCACAGCAGTGGTATTCGGAAATGCTGGCCTTGACGGGTCGTTACGCGGAAGCGGTCGATCGAGCTCGCATCGCGGTCGACCTCGACCCGCTGTCCCCCTTGGTCCACGCGGCTCTGGCTCAGCGACTGAGCGCGGCCAAGCGATACCGCGAAGCGGTTAGCGAGTTTCAGACTGCCGAAGGCCTGGGAGCGACCTTCGTCTGGCATCTGAGAGAGTTGTCCTACACCCTTTTTCGACTCGGCGACGAGGCGGGTGCGGCGGCGGCGCGACGCCTCGAGGCCGCTCGATCTGGAGCCGATGACCATCAGCTCGCGGCCCTGGACGAGTCGATCGCCGCGGCTGGACTCGGTGGCTTCTGGAAGTGGCAGCTGGCGTACCTCGAATCCCAACCGAATTCACCCCCATTTGCCATGGCGGAGGCCTCAGCCGGGCTCGGATTGAGAGAGGCGGCGCTGGCCTGGATCGGCAAGACGATCGAAAGCGATGTCCTCTGGGTGCTACGAGGACAACGGACTCCGGCCTTCGACCGCCTTCGCGACGATCCGGCCTACCTGCAAATGTTGGGAAGCTACGCTCTCTGGCGTCCCTAGCGGCCCGTTTGAAGGGCCGCCGAGGTGTTCCGTGGAGCATGAGTGAATCCTTCCTCGCCAAGTCCAACGGCTTGGCCAAAGGTGACAGCGAGCTGCCTTCGGTCCTATGTTATAGGCTAAGGATCACTGAATGGGTCCAAACAGCGTTTCTTTCCGTTGCCAATGAAGGTCCGCCTGTAAGGGGGTAGCGCATGGTCGAAGTTAAAGGCACCACCATCCTGCTGCGAATGCAGTTCGTCGAGGAGAGGGCCACGCCAGAGCAGAAGAAGGCTATCAGGGAACGGCTCGCTCCCGAGTTCAGCCAGGTTCTCGAATCCGGCATGCTGCTTCCCGCGGAATGGCGGCCGTTGCAATGGCTGGTCCAACTCACTCAGGTGGTCGACCAGGTGTTGGGCACCGGCGACGGCAAGCTGGCCTGGGAGCTGGGCCGCTATTCTGCCGAGCTGGGAGCCAAGGCCATGTACTCCGCGTTCTCCAAGCCCGGCGATCCGGGGCTCATCTTCTCGATCGGAAGTGGCGTCTGGCGCCAGTTCTACTCGTCCGGCAGGCTCGAGGTCGTCAACGCCGGCCCCGCGCGCGTCCGCCTTCAGGTCCACGACTTCGAGGAACCCGTCGCCGAGATCTGCGCGGGTGTCGGTGGATGGATGGAGCGCAACGTCGAGTTGGCCGGAACGGCCAGCACCGAGGTCCGGGAGGTCGCTTGTCGCCGCCGGGGTGACGCCTACTGCGAGTACGATATTAGCTGGACGTAGGCCCATCAGCTGCCGACCCCAGAAAGAGGCTCGGCGGGCGATGCCTCATCTAGACGACCGGCGGGAATCTGCAGCGCCACGGTTCTGACGTCGTCGGCACGCCGTTCCTTCACGACCTCGATCACGTTGCTTGGCCTTCCTGGTTCGATCTACTGAGCAGTTCTTCCTCAGATGTCCTCTCATAGATTGTTGAATGGACAATCGGACGAACAGAAGGAGATCCCATGACGATTGAGCGAAGGTTTGTACTCGTCACTGTTTTCATGGCAGCGGTTCTGGCCTCGAGTGCCGCCGGCGCCAAGGAGGGAAACGTCGACGGCACCCTCTGGTACCAAGCAAAAGACAATGGGACTCGTATCGAGCAAGATTTTGTCGATGGTGTCGTGGTCGTCGATGAGCTCCAAGGCGGCGAGCGGGTCAAGGTGGTCTTGATAGCGCAGACGATCGACCGGCAGGAGTTTCTCGACGCGCTCGACGAGAAGGGAAACCCGCTCTTCGCCGCCATGAGCGTCGGGCTCGATGCCTATACGGTCGTTGACCTGTGCAGATCAGAGGACGGCTCGAGTCCTGAGGTCTGTGGACTCCACGTCCACGATGACGGAGTGTCGAGTAGCAAGTCCGGATTCGGTGTCTTTGATCACTGGGTCGAGAGCCTCCGGTTCGACGACAACGAGGTCGAGGCCAGCTTGAAGACGACCAAGCCTGAGGAAGAGTTCAACGCAACCTATGGCTTCGACCTGTCCTTCACATTGCCGATACATCGTCCCGCTGCCGATTGAGGGTGGGCTCTAGCGGGTCCAGCCTTTTGTGGTGGAGTCCTTGTCGTTGCCGTAGGTAGGTGCGGTCGAGGAGTCGGTATGCGGGTCATCGAGGTCTCCGCGAGAGCCAGAGCACTGTAATTTTCTTATGGCTGCGCCGTTAGGTGACCATGAGAGCTTCATCCGAACCGATGTCCCGTCGTCGATCCAGCGGAGTCGCGGTGCCGATCTTCATCGGCGTCGCGCTCGGGCTGTCCGGCCTCTATTGGCTGCTGTTCGCGCTGCGTGCCCGGGGGTGGTTGCCGTTCGATCCGTCGTCGGAACTTCTCGGGACGGCGCGGGGATACACGCCTGCACTCGCGGCTCTGGCAACGGCGCTGGCGCTTTCCGGCCGCGAGGGGCTCGCGCGGCTGTGGAAGCGGGTCACGATGTGGCGCGTGGCACCGTGGCTCTACGCGCTGGCGTTGCTCGGGCCGCTCTGCGCGAGCCTCGTCGCGCTTCTGGGAGCGCGCCTCCTGGGTACAGTCGCTCCGTTCGCTCCCGGCGCGATCCCTCTCCCGAAGCTGGTGATCGTGTTCGTCTTCTTCGCGCTCGTGGACGGACCGCTCGGTGAGGAGATCGGCTGGCGCGGCTACCTCCTGCCGAAGCTACTCGAACGCCGCGGGCCGCTGGTGGCCTCGCTGATCATCGGCGTCGTCTGGTACCTCTGGCACCTGCCGCTCTACGCCGCGACCGGTCGGTTCGAGATGACGGCGACCTTCCTCATCGGCTACCTGATCCAGAACATCGCGTGGTCGTTCGTGCACACCTGGTTCTTTCGACGCTCCGGCGGCAGCGCCTTCCTCGCCGTCTTCCTCCACACCGCCGGCAACTACTCGGTTTACCTACTGGTCACCCTCTTCCCTGCCCTCGAGCAGACGCCCGCGACCGAGGCGATCTATATCGGGGTGTTGGCGGTCGCCGCGGTCGGCGCTGCCGTCGCGATGCGGCACGAGACCCCAGGGGTTGTCGGAGTTCCGGGGGCCGGCGTAGGAGCGTCGTAAGACTGGATCAAGTAGGGGACGCGCCAAACCTCGATCGTCCAGTTCGAGTACATAGGGAGTCGTTGGCCCCCGACCTCCGCACTCTGGTGCGCGGAGGGGTCTATCGCTCGGTCAAAAGCCTACCCGGGCGATACCCTCGACTTCGTCGAAATGCTCATCTCGACTCACGATGCTCAGCTTACAACACGCGACAAAGTGGGATCTACGACATCGACGCCCGCACCAGTGCCCACCCAGAGCCGACCCTCGCGATCCTCTCCGAGCGACCAGATCCGACCGTGGGACAAGCCATCGGGACCTCCCACCGCCGGACCCTTGAAGCGCCCCTCATCAAACCACTGCAACCCGTCATAGGTACCGATCAAGATGCGACCAGAGTGGTCTTCGAAGATCGTCTGAACTCGATCATCGGCAAGGCTCTCGGGGTCCTGGTCATCGTGCCGGAAAGAGATCACCTCACCGCGCTTCGGGTCATGGAGCAGCAGGCCATCGCCCCAGGTGGCCACCCAAAAGCGACCCTGCGCGTCCGTGAGGATGAATGAGGCCGAAGACACCGCCCGGCCGCCCCCGAGAATCGCCCGACGCCCCATCTGCTCGATCTCGTAGCCATCGAACCGATCGAGCCCTCCCGCTGTAGCCATCCAGATCAACCCCTGGGGCCCACTGTGGATGCCGAAAACCGAGCTATGACTCAAACCCTGATCCACCGAAAGGTGACGAAACTGAGCTTCACTCCCTTGGCTTGCGACCAACGGCGTGGCCATTGCGAAGCCGAACCAAACCAGCAGAAGAGCTTGGCAGGAGATCCAAGACCGTACCCGGATTGTGCACATTGGAGAGTTTGATCATGTCACGAAGACTGCCTGGCGCCGGTCTCGTCGACCGGGCCGACCGAGTCATCGGATGAGACAGTCGGGGGAGCGGACGGAGATCCCCATTGAGGAGTACCTTCTAAGAGGCCTCGTCAAAGCGACCCAGCGCTCGGAGATCCGCTACCTGACAGCGGAACAGATCGATCGTTCCGGCGCTCAAGGAGCCCGAGCTACGCCCACACTCGACGAGGCCCTCGAGGTAGTCCACGCGCGACGACCAATGTCGGCGATCTCGGGCCGCGTAGAGGGGGATCCGTTGGCGCCAGTGGCGATACCTGGCGTGGCCAAGGACGTTGACGGCGGCTCCCCGTAGACTCCGGCTCCAACGACCGTGGTAGATGCGGGCGGCCAAGACACCCAGACCTTCCGACCGGCGAGGACCCGCGGCCTGCGAATCGCCCGACTGCGAGGGACCTGACATAGGTTTCTGGAGCTCCGCAAGGTACTCGGGATCGCCATCCAAGATGTCGGTCGGCGGCGACGCAAAGGGAGGCAGGGAGTAGAGACTACGGATCGCCGCCGCCGTCGTATACCAGGAGAAACCCGCGGCGCGCTGCCAACCGAGTTCGACGAGATGCGCACGAAGCTCAGGCTCGCTGATCAACCGGGCCAAACCGTCGCCGATCTCGCGCGAACTCGTCGGATCCACGAGCAAGGCCGCGCTCCCCGCCACCTCGGGCAGCGAACCGGCCGTCGACGTCAGAACAGGCGCGCCGCAGGCCATGGCCTCCAGCACCGGCATCCCAAACCCCTCACTGATCGACGGAAACGCGAACACCAAGGCCGCGGCGTAGAGGTCGACGAGTTCGTCCTCGGTCACCCAACCCAACCGATGGAGGCCAGGCATCGCACCAGGGTCCTCGAACAGACCCTCGGTCTTCCAACCGGGAGGGCCCGCCAGGACGAGTGCGACCTCCCGGGCGTGGGTGCTTCGAAGGTTCCACCAGGCCTCGATCAGGCGACGATGGTTCTTGCGCGGTTCCAGTGTGCCAACGCTGAGGATGAACGGCCCGTCGACTCCGAATCGCTGATGCAACCTAGCCCTCGCTTCGTCGCGGCGCCTCGGCGCAAAGACCGGCGACACCCCATGCGGGACCACCGTGATCCTCTCCTCCTCGACCCCGAGCAAGTGATGGAGCCGGTCCGCCGAGAATCGCGAGACACAGTGAAATCGGGCGCCGCCGAGGACCGCCTGAGCCGTAGCCGTCAGAGCCTGAAGCCGATTCGCCACCAGGTGCAGGTCGGAGTGATCGAGAAACGTCAGATCGTGACAAGTCGCGACACAAGAACCCCGATGACCGACCGGATACCAGAGACCGGTTGCATGGAACAGGTCGACTTCGCCTGGTGCCGGATAGCGCGTCGGAGCAATCCGGAAGTTCTCGGGCAGCTGCGGTAGTCGACTTTGAACCACCGACCTATCAAGGTCCCCTGGCAGTCCGAACAGAACGTACTCGTTCTCACCGTCAGTCTCCGCCAACGCCCGCAGAAGATGGTAGGTGTAGTTCCCGATACCATCTCGGGGGGGCAGGGCCTTGAGGATGTCAACACCGATTCGCATCACATTTCCGTTGAAAAAGCATGTCACGAATCGAGGGTTGGAAGATCGGCCGTAGGGAGACCTCATCCCTACCCAGGGAGTCTGGGGCAGCAAGACCCCTTATTGGTTCGGTTGAACGAGTGTCGATCGACGACAATCCGTCACGGTTGGGAAGAATGCCACCGACTAAGAAGCCGATCGTTGGGGGATTGGAAGAGTAAAGCTGAGATTCACAACCGCCTGCCCCCCGAACCTCCGAGGCACCATCGACTTCGTCGATCGGCCATGAGAGCTTCGCCCTCTTCGCAGGGGTTCACCGGCTCGAACGAATCTACGCCGCTGCGATGGTTGGCTTTGAGCGCTACCGGCGGACGCCCGCTTGCGCCTCAGCCCTCGGGGAGCAGCCTCACCACCTCCGACCAGCCGATCCGATCCGCCAGCTCGCGCGCCGTGTAACCGTTGGGAGTCCTAGCCTCTGGATCGGCGCCGAACTCCAGCAACACTCGCACGATGTTCCGGTTTCCGGCCAGGGCTTCGTGGTGCAACATCATCCAGCCGTCTCCATCGCGCTCGAGGGCCATTTCGGGGGAATCGGTGAGCATCTGCCGCAGAGTGTCCACCATGTTTAGGCTCATTGGATGGTCGGCCAGAGCCCTCGCTTCCGCCGCGGCCCTATCGGACTTGCCTTCGTCCAAGCTGGTCGGAACGAGCGAGATGTCCTCGGGGTCGCCGAAGTCTAGACCCCAGGCCTCGTCGTGCTCACGCCGCTCCTCGAGGGACATGCTGGAGCGGATGAGGTTGACGGTGAATCCGCCGTACACCTGCCCGTCCACGGCGAACATCCAATCGCTGAGCTCCTCGAGCTCCGCCTCGACCACGTCACCCTGGGACGCCTCTGTGATCCATTGCGGCGAATTGAGTAGCGTCCCCACGATCAGATCCCCATCGCACTCCACATCGCCGACCCACATGTGCTCGACTGGCGGCTGACTCTCGGTGGGATTGTCGTTTGGAAACGGCAACTTCACGGCGGCGAAGTCCAAGGCGGGAACGATCCGACGCTGCTCCCAGGAGAGTTCCCGCAGAAGGTACTTGAAGGTCTCCCGAGCTCGCTCTCGGGCTCTTTCCATCTCCGGATCGGACGGGTCGAAAAGGTGGATGGACTCGTGGTCACCCGGTGGAGCGTCGGGGCTGAAAGGCTCGTCCTCCGAGACCTCCCGCTCCTTCCAGTAGTGGGGGTTCGCCAGTATCTCTTCGAGAACCGAACTGTCCTTGATCGCTGCCACTTGCGGCACTTCATCGAATCGATGCTCGGAGTGGATGCCATCGATCTCGATGGATCCAGTCTCGGAAGGAAGGAAGTAGCCATCGAAGTAGACATACCTCTCACCTTCTTCAAGACCCTCGAACACCGGCCGCATCTCCGCTAACCAGTTCTCGACGAACTCCTCGGTAGGTTCTTGTCCAGACTGCTGGATGTCCTCCCGCGCGATCGACTCGAGAGATCGGTCCAGGAACTCGGCTCTGGCAAAGGTGAACGCCTTTCGACACTTGAGGCAAGTGAAGAGCCAGCCACAGCCGCACCATGGGCAGTCCATCTGGCCCGGAAACGAGATCAAGGCTCGCTTACACTTACACCGTGAGACCAGATCGTTTGAGTCCTTGACGAGGTAGAGACACCGCTCCTCGTCTCCTCGACCGGCTACACCACTCATGCCATCATCCTCCATCAAACTCGCGCGCCTGGGACTGAGAGGGCGCCGCCTCTATCTAAAGAATTTTCTTGGTTGTAAAGCATAACAGCCCTGGCGCTGGGGAAGACAAGGCTCGCGGTGATCCTCTCGTCGATCCCTAGCAAGTGATGGAGCCGGTAAGCCGAGAATCGCGAGTTACAGTGAAATCGGGCGCCGCCGAGGACCGCCTGAGCCGTAGCCGTCAGAGCCTGAAGCCGATTCGCCATGCCCAAGGAATCGACTTCTTGGGCGAGTACGGCCGTACCGTAGGCGCCACATCTCGATCAGCAGTCCTCCAAAGGGCTGTCGCCTAGTCCGGGCAACAGCTCTCGGACCAATCGAGTGGGAAGCGGGCCCGCTGGACCAGGCAACGCCTCTCCACCACACCACTCTTCGGTCACGGGCTCGGAGTCTGATCGAGGGTGGCGCCGCTGTGGCACAATGGACCAAACCTAAGACCTGATCCCGAAGTGTGCGGCCCCCGGTCAGTGGAGGCTCTCGTCTCGGGCAGTCCACGATGTGGCGGCTCCGGGCTGGGCGGCGATGGACACGACCGCACACGAGAGTTTCATCGCCGGCATCCATAGTGGCGGG
>JAIOJS010000195.1 GCA_019911795.1 Thermoanaerobaculia bacterium
TCTGGAGCCCGAGGAGCGGCGGGCGCTTCTGGGACACGAGGTGGCGCATCATGCGACGGGGAGCCTGTGGTGGTTGGTGGGGGTCCCGGCTCTGGCGCCAGGAGTGGCGATCCTGATTGCGCCCTCGGTCTCCGTGGCGACCCTGATTGCCCTGACGGTTTTGCTACGGATGGTCTTCTACTGCGCGGTGTCGCGTCCGATCGAGTACCGGTGCGATGCCCTCGGGGCTCGGGTCGAGTCACGCGAGGTGATGGCTCGAGCTCTATCGCGGGTCGTCGCTTTCAACCCCTTGGACCACTCGTCTCGAGCCAGTCGGATCCTGCACTCGTTCTGGACGCATCCGGCGACGAATCGGCGGATGGTTCGGTTGTCGCGTCCGGCGAGGTCGGGACAGCTGCTGCGGGATCTCGTTCCGGCGGCAGTGGCGGTGGTCGTCGCCGTGGTTGCGGGGAGGGTGTTCGCGTCGTATTCGGTGCCGGTTGCGGTGGCGGCCTATCTTGGAATTGGGCTCTTGATTCGCCTGGCGATGAGGCCGAATCCCTGGAAGGCGTTGCAGAAGGCACCGGCACCTCGGCGGGGACTGTTCGTGTCCTGGGTGGTCGCTTCTCTGGGTTCCTTGGTGGTGATGATCCTGGGGGCCGGCCTCGATCGTCTCGTACTCTTTCTCGTGGGACTTGGAGTTCTCCTGCTCTCCTTGCTCTCCTTGCCCGTGGTTGCCATCCTCCGGGGGCGAGCGCTACAGCGACGCCAGGCTGTCATGCTTCAGCTCGCCGAGGCGCCCGGCGATCTGGTCGAGGATCGAGCGGTGAAGGCGAAGACCTACCTTGCCGACCCGGTCTTGCTGCACGCTGCAGCGATGGCGAAGGTTCGGCTCGGCGACCGAGCCGGTGCCGACGAGGACTACGCGACACTGCTGCGCCGGTGGCCCCGTTTCCTGTTGCCGAGGGCTACCTGGGCGGAGGAGGTCTACCGGGAGGAGCCGGAGCGCGCCCTCGAGCTCCTCCGTGAGGTGCCCGCGGAGAACCCCTCCGTCGCCCGTCTAAAGTTGGAGAGCTGGTTGCGATTGGGAGAGATCGACAAGGCGAAAGAGTCCCTTCTACCGGCCCTAGCCAAGACTCCGCTGGACGCCTTGGTTCTGGCCGGGAGGGCCTCGATCGCCCTCGCCGAGGGGAAGGTGAACGACGCGCACGAGATCCTCGAGGAGGCGGCACGGCAGGGCGCGTCCGGCAACCCGACGTTGCTCATCCTCTCGTCGCGCGTGGCGATGGCAATGGGCGAACTCGAGAGCGCCGAAATGGGTTTGGACAAGGCGGAAGCGATCCTCGAGGGGCTCCCTGTGGACAGCTCAGTCCTTCGCCCCGATCTTCTGGCGGCGCGGGCTGAACTCGAAAGTCTCGCTCAGCTGTGAGCCAAGCGCCGGCTGGATCGCCGCAGGAGATGCAGGGATTCAAGGCTTCGATTTCCCACGACACATATCGACTACACTCGCGACAGCTAGACCCACCCCTCAAATCAGGACCGGGCCAAGGTCCCAGGAGCTGCTATCAAACCATCGCACGTCCTTCGTTGCTTCGGACCCACTCTAATGCTGTTCGCTGCCTGCGGGTTCTCCTCACCGTTGGCGGCCAAGACGGAGCGACTCCCGGTCAGCTTCCAGAAGACCACCCTGTCGCTCGACCTGGTCGACAAGAAGATGGCCCCAACCGTCGACACCGCTCCGCTGCTGGCGGAGGACAGGGTGAACGAAGCTAGCGGGGTCCCGATCGCGATGCGATTTGCCGTGCCACTGAGCGTGAGCTTCGACAGTCGGTCGATGGGCACGTGGGAGGTTCTGGCCGACGGCAGCCGACTGTGGCGGCTTCGAATTGGGTCCCCCGGGGCTCTCAGCCTCAACCTGGCGCTGGATCACCTGGTCCTACCCGAAGGAACTGCTTTCTGGCTCTACTCGGCAGACGGTCGGCTCGTTCAGGGTGCGTACGAGGGCGGCGATGTTGTCGATAGCGGCGATTTCTGGACCCCGATCATCCTGGGCGATGAAGCGGTCTTGGAGATGCACGCACCGGCAGGTTCGACAGAGGATCCTGAACTGCGAGTCTCCAGTGTCCAACACGGTTACCGTCTTTTTGGCCAGCCTCTGGAAAAGCAGGGAAGTTGCAACATCGATGTCACCTGCTCCGAGGGCAACAACTATCGCGACCAGATTCGGGCGGTTGGGATGTACTCCATCGATGGCTTCCGGGCTTGTACCGGGACCATGGTCAACAACACGGCCGAGGACTTCAGGCCCTATTTCTTGTCCGCTGATCATTGTGGGGTGACCACGGGCAACGACAACAGCGTGGTCGTCTACTGGAACTACGAGTCGCCAACCTGCGGGGCCCTCTCCGGCGGCAGCCTCAATCAGAATCAGACCGGAGCGACTCTGAGAGCCAACTACTCTCCGTCAGACTTCGCCCTGCTCGAACTCAACAGCTCGCCGGCCGCGAACTTTGACGTCTACTGGGCGGGCTGGGATAAGCGGAATATTGCCGCCAGCCAATCCCTGACGATCCACCATCCGAATACGGATGAGAAGGCGATCAGCTTCGAGGACCAACCGGTCACCTCGGCCGACGTCGGCTTCGGTCAGACCCACTGGCAGGTGGGTGACTGGGATGCGGGGACCACCGAACCGGGTTCCTCGGGATCCTGCCTCTTCAACCGCGCCAGCAAGCGGTGCGTGGGCACCCTGACCGGTGGTCTTGCCGCGTGCGGCAACGACCTCGAAGACTACTACGGCAAGTTCTCGCGGCACTGGTCAGGCGGCGGCACGAATGGTGAGCGTTTGAGTAATTGGCTCGACCCTAACGGCTCCGGAGCCCAGGTCATCGATGGCGCCGAGCCGGGAGGTGGAGGCCCATCGACCTGTACCCCGGGTCCCTACAACATGTGCCTCCGGGACGGTCGATTCGAGCTCGAGGTCGAGTGGGGCGATTTCGTCGGCGGCACCGGACCAGGGACGGTCGTGCCCTTCGGCTCCGACGACTCCGGCCTCTTCTGGTTCTTCCGGGAAGACAACTGGGAGATGCTGGTCAAGGTCATTGACGGCTGCGGTGTCACTGATCACTACTGGGTCTTTGCGGCGGCGACGACCAATGTCGAGTACACGTTGACCGTGACCGATACGAGCACCGGCACGGAGCGCGAATACTTCAACCCTCTGGGAAGCCCGGCGGTGTCGATCACCGACACCTTGGCTCTCGCTACCTGTCCCTAGGCGAGGATGGCCGATCGGGTGAAGGGGCCCGGTGGGGAGGAGATCTTCCTGCCTTTCGAAAATGAGTCTCCCGGCCTCACTCGTAGTGGGTCCACATGCGAATAACCTTCACGGTGCGCTCTTCGGGAAACAGCTGGTAGACGAGTCGGTGCTGAATGTTGATGCGCCGGGAGTAGGCACCGGTCAGGTCGCCCACTAGTTTCTCGAACGGTGGAGGCGCACGCAGTGGATCCTCCCGCAAGATCCCTAGCAGGTAGGAGGCTTTCTCCTCGAGATTCGACGAGGCGAGCTTCCTGGCGTCCTTCTGTGCCTGGCGCGTGAAGACGACGCGCCACGCGGTCACCAGCCTAGTTCCTCGACGCAATCCTCGAGATTCGTCTCGAGTCCCTCTCGAATAGACTGTCCCATACCGGGAATCGACAGCAGAAAGACTGTTTCCTGGAGGGCACGCCAGTCGCTCTCAGAAACCAAGACCGCATTCTCTCTCTTGCCGGTGATCTGGACTGGCTCGCTCGTCACCGCGACGCGGTCGATGAGCTTGTAGAGGCTCTTTCGTGCTTCGGTCGCGGTGATGTTCTTCATGTTTCTAGCGTACGCTATCCCGTACGTTGCGTCAAGTCGCCGTTAACGGCACCCTTGTAAGCGGGGCGAAATGCCTACGG
>JAIOJS010000196.1 GCA_019911795.1 Thermoanaerobaculia bacterium
ATTCTTGCGGGTCAAGGTGCAGAGCGGCATCGCAAGCCGATTCTCGGAGTCGGTGATGGCCACTCCAACCCGCTTGCGTCCATAGTCGATAGCGAGCCAGGGACCCGGAGCCTCTGTGCTACCATCCACGCTCGATTCTGGGACGAACTTCGCGTCTCCTAGGTACCGTTTCATAGCCACGACCGGAGCTATTATGCAGGATATCGTCATACTGAGTGCGGCGAGGACACCGATCGCTTCTTTTCAGGGAGCGCTGGCCTCGATTCCGGCCCCGACCCTGGGCGCCCGTGCGTTGTCGGGTGCGATCGACCGCGCCGGGGTGGAGCCCGCCGCCATCGACCAAGTCTACATGGGATGTGTGCTTCCGGCCGGGCTGGGACAGGCGCCGGCGCGGCAGGCCGCTTTGGCTGCAGGGTGCCCTCACAGCACCGGCGCCGTCACTCTGAACAAGGTGTGCGGTTCCGGCATGCGCGCCATCATGTCGGCGTCGAACGATCTTCGCTGTGGCGACTACCAACTAGTCGCCGCGGGGGGGATGGAGAGCATGAGCCGAGCTCCTTACCTGGCGAGCGGCGTCCGTGACGGGTTGCGCTTGGGTCACGGCAAGTTCCTCGATGGCATGATCCACGATGGGTTGTGGGATCCGTACAACGATCAACACATGGGGACCTGTGCCGAACTCTGCGTCGAGAAGTACGGTTTCAGCCGCGAGGCCCAAGATGAGTTCTCGCGCGAGAGCTACCGCCGCGCTCAGGCTGCGGCCGAAGACGGACGATTCGCCGAGGAGATCGTGTCGGTGGAGGTACCGCAGCGTAAAGGCGACCCAGTGGTCGTCGACGCGGACGAAGAGCCCTTCCGCTCGGATCTCGCCAAGATGGCAGGACTCCGCCCTGCCTTCGACCGCAATGGCACGGTGACGGCGGCCAACTCGAGCAAGATCAATGACGGCGCGGCCGCGCTGGTGTTGACGACGGCCGCGCACGCCGAAGCACTGGGGCGCAAGCCCATAGGGCGAATCCTTGCTCACGCCACTGCGGCCCAGGCGCCCGAGTGGTTCACCACCGCTCCGATCCCGGCCATGAAAAGGGCGATCGAACGGGCCGGGTTGATGCTGCAGGATATCGACCTCTTCGAGATCAACGAGGCCTTCGCGGCCGTAACGATGGCTGCAATGCAGGACCTCGACCTGCCCCACGAACGAGTGAATGTGCGGGGAGGGGCGGTGGCTCTCGGCCACCCGATCGGAGCTTCGGGGGCCCGGATCGTGGTCACGCTGCTTCACGCTCTCGCCCAAACGGGCGGTCGCTACGGGTGTGCAGCAATCTGTCTCGGCGGTGGCGAAGCGACCGCATTGGTGGTCGAGCGTCTCTAGGCGGTAAGCGAGTTATCTGGCTGACAGCAACGGTTCAACGACGACACGACGACACGACGAGGGGTTGGCGAACGTGAAGAGAGTTTCGGTACTGCTCGCGACGAGCCTAGCTTGGATCTGCCTGATTTCTGGCGCCACTTGGGGTCAAACCACGGCCTCCGAGTCCCTATCGAGTTTCGTCGACAAGATCTCGTTCTCGCTCCCCTTTCCCGAGGATCAGGGTGGAGGCGAGGTTCGGGGAGAGGCTGAGCAGCTCGACTACCGCGAAGACGGTGGGGCCCTGCTCATGGGCAGCGTCGTGATCCACTACCAGGACATCACCATCCGTGCTAATCAGGTCAGCGTCGATCTCGCGGACAAGATCGTCGAGGCGCAGGGTAATGTCACCGTGGATCAGGGCCCCAGTCGGATCACGGGAGCTACGGCCCGCTTCGACTTGACGACGAAGCTCGGGACCCTCACAGAGGCGTCAGCGGCGATGGAAGGAGACTTCTTCTTCGCCGGGGAGTCGATTGCCAAGACCTCCGACACCACCTACGTGATCGAGAACGGGATCTTTACCGCTTGCGAAGGGGAGGTCCCGCCGTGGAGTTTTCGTGTGCGCCACGCCGAAGTGGAACTCGATGGCTACGCCCGCATCAAAGGGGCGAGCATGAGGGTCAAGTCCGCGCCGGTTTTCTACCTGCCCTACATGCTGTGGCCGACCAAGACCGATCGTATTTCCGGTCTCCTGGTCCCGAAGATCGGTAATTCGAACGACCGCGGCGCCTATCTCGGTCTGGCCTACTACCACGTCTTCGGTCGCAGTTATGACTCGACGCTATTCATGGACGTGTGGACCCGTGACTACTACGGTCTGGGTGCCGACTTCCGGTACCAGCCATCGCCCGAAACCGAAGGAATTGTGCAGGCTTACACCATCTGGGATCCGGAGTTCGACGATCAGCGCTGGAAGGTCCTGTGGAACCATGAGACCTCCAACCTGCCGTTCGGCATGCGCGGAGTTCTTCACTTCGAAGACTACTCCGATTTCACGTTCTTCCGGGACTTCGAGCGGCGCCTAGACGACAAGTCCAAGAACGCTGTTTATTCCAGCGGCTTCGTCAGCGGATCGTGGGGAAACCACTCGGTCAACCTTCTCGTCGATCGACGGCAGAACTTCTCCAACAATCGTACGGTGGAACTCAGTCAGTTGCCGGAGTTGCAGTATCGTCTGCGCTCGACACGCTTGGGCCACCTGCCTCTGTACCTGGCCCTCGATACCAGTGCCAACTACTTCTCCGTCGACCGTAGCGAGAGCTATCAGGGAGAGTACTCGAGGCTGGACCTTTCCCCGAGCTTGAAGATGCCGCTCTCCAGCTGGCCTTGGCTGTCGGCCTCTCTGACCGTCGGTGAGCGACTCACCTGGTACGGCGATAGCGTCGATTCGACTCTCGGCCCCACCTCCTTCACCGGCGATAGCCTCAGTCGTAGCGTACCGTTCGCCACTGCCGAAATCGTGGGGCCATCCTTCTCCAGGGTGTTCGAAGGGGGCATGGGATCCTTCTCCAAAACGAAGCACATCATCGAGCCCCGTTTCGATTACCGCTACGCCGAGGAGTTCGAGGAGCAAAACGAGGTGCCCCTCTTCGACGAGATCGACTCACCACGCACCGGACACGATGGACGGGTTGCCCTGATCAATCGCCTCCTCGGAAAGCCGGGTCCCTCCGCGGACAAGGTCGTGGGCGGGGAAGCGCTGATCGCCGGCGATCCCGGTCTCGAGGCTTTGCTCACGGCGCAGCGGGTGGCCGAACTTGAGGCGGCTGCGGCCATTCTCATCTTTGACGACGTCGAAGGGATTCGAGAAGTCGAGGGAGACGTCGTAGGGCCCGTGCGGATCGAGACCCCGGCTCCGGAGTACACCGATGCGGCCCGAGCAGCTGGAATCGAGGGTGTGGTGGTGGTCAAGGCGATCATCGACGAGACGGGTTTTGTGCGCCAGCCCCAGATCTTGCAAGGGCTCGATCCCGATCTCGACGCCGTGGTTCTCGCCGCCATGTCACGGTGGAAGTTCGAGCCGGCGACGCTGGATGGCACGCCGGTACCCGTCTTCTACCAGTTGGTATCTCGTTTCTCACTCACTGCATCGGCCTCAGATTCATCCTCGCGAGAGATCGCGTCTTTCGAGGTCAGTCGCGCTTACAGTTTCGATAGCGCGCGTCCCCTGGAGAGCAGTCTCGAGGAGGACTCCGCCTGGGGGCCCTGGCGTGCCACCCTGCGCGCCTACCCCAGTTCGCGCTTCGGCCTGCGCTTGGACACCGACTACAGCGGCCTGTTCTCGCAAGTTACTTCGGTTCGTCTCACGGGAAATGTCGGACTGGGCGGTTCCAACCGTATCGACTTCTCCTGGTCTCCCCAGTATCGGGCCCTGGACGGTGAGACACTGTCGAATCAGGCTTCCTTGGGGTTCAATTGGGCCATCGTCCCCAATCGCCTGAACCTGCGGTCCGCGATCAACTACGACATCGAGCGCGAGCTCCTTCGAGACATGCGTCATTTCTTGACCTACAAAGGGAGCTGCTACACCCTGCGTCTCGAGTACCACGAGTCCAAGACGGCTTCGACCACACGACGGGACTATCTGTTCTCGGTCGATCTGAAGAACATCGGTACGTTCCTCGATCTCAACGGCGGCGAATCCGAGGGCTTTTAGTCATCACTAGGAGCCCACTGGCGACGGACGGCTCGGAGTCCGGGTCGTCGGTCAACGACAAGTTTTCTACCAACCGCAGTCGACTGGCTGCAACACAAAGACTCCGCTGACTCGGACCGAGTCGACCCTGGGGTCGCTTCAATATAAGAGGATTCTTCGATGAAGGGCCTGGTTCTCTCCGGCGGCAAAGGCACTCGCCTGCGTCCGATCACTTACACCTCCGCCAAACAACTGGTTCCCGTTGCCAACAAACCGGTGCTGTTCTACGGCATCGAAGCGATCGTCGCGGCGGGGATCACCGAGATCGGCATCGTGGTGGGGGATACCCACGCCGAGATCGAAGCAGCGGTGGGCGACGGGTCGGCTCTAGGAGCCAAGGTGACCTACATCCGCCAAGATGCCCCTCGTGGGCTGGCTCATGCGGTCATGGTGGCCCGCGACTTCCTCGCCGAGGACTCGTTCGTCATGTACTTGGGGGACAACCTGATCGCCGGTGGAATTGCCAGTCTGGTCGAGGAATTTCAGGCCGACGACTCCAATGCCATGATTCTGCTCGCCGAGGTCGACAACCCTCAGCAGTTCGGGGTCGCAGAACTCGATGGCGATGGAGTCGTCAAGCGCCTGATCGAGAAGCCGCCGGTGCCACCCAGCAATCTGGCCCTGGTTGGCGTCTACATGTTCGACGCCAACATTCATCAGGCGGTGAATCGCATTCAACCCTCGGCCCGCGGCGAACTCGAGATCACCGACGCGATTCAAGACCTTATCGACCACGGGCTTGTGGTGCATCCGCATAGGGTGCGAGGCTGGTGGAAGGACACCGGCAAGTTGGAGGACATGCTGGAGGCCAACCACATCGTCCTCGAGCAGCTTCGGGTCAAGCGGCGCGGGAAGGTGGGCGAGAACAGCCGCATCGAAGGACGGGTCGAACTCGGGGAAGGTGTCGAATTGGTCGACACCCTGATCCGTGGTCCGGTGGTCATCGGCGCCGGCACCCGCCTCGAGCACGCCTTCGTCGGTCCCTATACTTCGATCGGTGAGAACTGCCGGTTATCGCACTGTGAGATCGAGAACTCGATCGTACTCGCCAACTCGACGATTCGCGAGGTACCGGGCCGTATCGACGGCTCGCTGTTGGGTCGCAACGTGAAGATCGAACGGAGCGCCGAGAAGCCGAAGGCCTATCGTTTCATGCTCGGTGACAACAGCGAGGTCGGCATCAGCTGATGGGGACACGAAGGAGTCTGGTCTTTGGGGGCACCGGGATGCTCGGGTCGGCGGTGGTACGCGAGGTCCGACGGCAGGGAGGTACGGCCTTGGGCCTGTCCCACCTTCAGGGGGATATCACGGAACCCGTTCGGATCGCCGAGTGGATGAAGCGGTTCCAGCCGCAGGTGATCTACAACTGCGCCGCGATGACCCGAGTCGACGATTGTGAGAGCGAGGAGGAACTCGCCTTCCGCGTCAATGGTGAGGCGGTGGGATACCTGACCGATGCGGCGGCTCTGAACGACATCCCACTGGTCCACGTCTCATCGGACTATGTCTTCGATGGCAGGGCGGAGAGTCCATACCGGGAGGATCACCCCACATCGCCGGTCTCGGTCTACGGGCGCAGCAAGTTGGCGGGCGAGCATGCCGCCCTTCGGTATCCGCGAAGCCTCGTGGTTCGGGCGAGCTGGCTGTTCGGCCCCGGGGGCGGCAATTTCGTGGCGACCATGCTGCGGTTGATCAGCTCCGGGACATCGCCGTTGCGAGTCGTCGACGACCAGCTCGGGGGTCCGACCTACACTCCCTTTCTAGCGACAGCTCTCGTCGACCTGGTAGCCGGTGGAGCGACCGGTATCGTGCACTACCAGAATCGCGATCCCGTGACTTGGTACGGTCTGACCTGTAGGATCGCGGAGCATTTTCGACCGACGGTCGAGGTTCTTCCCGTCACCACCGAGGAGTTTCCCCGCCCTGCGCCCCGCCCTGCCTACTCCGTGCTCGACGTGTCCCGATGTGAGGGACTTCTGGGCCGACCGGTGGAGCGCTGGGATTGGGGTTTGTACGAGTATCTGAAAGCAACTTATCGATTGAGAAGCGATAGGTGACGGAGTCTGAAAGAGACCGTCGTCGCATCGCTCCCTACCTATCCGTCTAGAACTGCATTGAAGCTGCGACCGACGAGGCCGATTTTTCTGCGGCCGATTGTCGGCAATTGCGAGGAGAGATAACCCCATGCGTGCACTCATTACCGGAATCACCGGCTTCGCCGGATCCCACTTGGCCGACTACCTGTTGGCGAAGCATCCCGATGTCGAGGTCTTTGGCACCTATCGTTGGCGTAGCCGTCGGGAGAACATCACAGGCTTGGGCGATCGCGTCCAGATGATCGAAGCGGACCTTCGCGACTACCACTCGATGCAGCGCGCCCTCGAGATCTCCCGACCTGATTTCATCTTTCATCTGGCGGCGCAGAGCTTCGTTCCCTCCAGTTGGAGTGCGCCGTCGGAGACCCTGTCGACGAACATCACTGGCCAGACCAATCTTTTCGAGGCGGTCCGGGCTCTCGAGTTGGACCCCGTGATCCAGATCGCGTGTTCGAGTGAGGAGTACGGTCTCGTCTACCCAGACGAGGTGCCGATCAAGGAGAGCAACCCGTTGCGGCCGCTGTCGCCCTATGCGGTTTCGAAGGTGGCGCAGGATCTCCTTGGCTACCAGTATTTTCAGAGCTACGGCCTCAAGGTGATTCGGACTCGAGGTTTCAACCATACCGGTCCCCGACGCGGTGACGTCTTCGTGACTTCCAACTTCGCCAAGCAGATCGCCACGATCGAGGCTGGTCTGGCCGAGCCAGTGATTCGAGTGGGTAACCTGACCGCGATTCGCGACTTTACCGATGTCCGGGACATGGTCCGGGCCTACTGGTTGGCGGTCAATCACGCCAAGCCGGGTGAGGTCTACAACATCGCGACCGGGGTGGGCATCACCATTCAGGAGTTGCTCAACCGTCTTCTCGCGATGTCGACGGTCGAGGTTCGAGTCGAGGAGGACCCCGCCCGCATGCGCCCATCGGATGTCGAGCGTCTGCTCGGAGATCCATCAAAGTTCAAGGCGGACACCGGCTGGGAGCCTGAGGTGCCGTTCGAGCAGACTCTCGCCGACATTCTCGAGTACTGGCGCGATCAGATTCGGCGCGGCTAGTGTCCCGTTTGTTTAATCCCGTCCACTTTGGACGGCCCGTTTTCGTCCCTGGTGGCGTTGCTCCTCCTCGCAATACCCCCAGTATTACTCGTCGTCGCGCCTGGCCAGGAACAAAAACGACCTCGCCCGAAGCACACGGGATTAACCAAATGGGACACTAGTCGCTTGCGTGTACTCATCACCGGAATCACCGGATTCGTTGGCGTTCACCTCGCGTCGACCTTGCAGGATTGCGGGCACGTAGTCGGAGGGACTTGGTTCGGAGAACCGCCGGCTGCGTCGGAGCGGTGGCTGTACTCAGTCGATCTCGCCGAGCCCGGGCCAATCGCCAGGGCAGTGGCTGACTTTGCGCCCGACGCCATCGTCCATCTTGCGGGTGCAAGTCATGTCGGCACCTCCTGGAGCCGAATGGGGGCGTACCATCGCATCAACGTTCTTGGTACCGAGTTTGTCCTCGATGCGGCCGGTGAGGTTCCAGTCGTTCTGGCTTCCAGCGCCGAGGTGTACGGGCCGGTGCCGGAGGCCGAACAACCGATCGAGGAGGACAGGACTCCTGATCCCTCGAGTCCCTATGCCTTGACCAAGGCAGCCGCCGAGCGCCTGGTTATAGGACGTGGTGGAATCGTGGCCCGTCTGTTCAATCTCATCGGTCCAGGGCAGGCGGTGACCTTTGCCCTGCCGACCTTTGCCCAGCAGTTACGGAGTATCGAGCGAGGCGCAGAGCCCATCCTGCGGGTGGGCAACTTGGCGGCGCGGCGCGACTTCGTACACGTCAAGGACGGGGCGCGAGCGTTGGCTCAGTTGGCTACCACGGCAGTGCCTCGGTCGGTCATCTATCAGGTGGCGACGGGACGGGCGTACGCCATCAGCGAGGTGCTGGAGCGTCTGTTGAAGGTGAGTGGAGTGGAGGCGCGGATCGAGATCGACCCGGATCGTCTGCGACCGGTCGATGTACCGCTTCTCGTGGGCAATCCCGTGAGGCTGAGCGCGCTGGGCTGGGCCCCGGAGTTCGGTATCGACGACGCGGTCGGGGATCTATGGAACAGCCTGGCTACACCCGAGGGGGCGAGCCGGGACACCTAATCCTCGAGGAGCATGCAGTCTCGAGAAGCATGCAGTCGTGAAGATCGTGCAGTAGGGTCATCCAGGGAGAAGAAGAACGATGGCGGGTTTGACGGGACGCGAGATCCTTCGCAAGGTGGTGCATATGGGCTTTGGGGCGGTTGCCTTCGCCCTACGCTATCTCGGACCCTGGTGGTCGATGGTCTGCGCCGGCGGCGCGGTGCTCTTCAACCTTCTGATCTTGCCGCGGATCGGTGGACGTCAACTGTGGCGCGAGAGTGAGACGAAGCGGGGCTCTTCGTTGGGGATCCTGCTCTACCCCGTGTCCATTCTCCTGCTGCTGCTCGCTTTCCATCGTCGTCTCGAGGTGGTGGCGGCAATCTGGGGGATTCTCGCGTTCGGCGACGGCATGGCCTCGATCGTCGGTATGTCGCTGGGTAGCCGCAAGTTGCCATGGAACCCCGACAAGAGCTGGCTGGGTAGTCTCGCGTTCTTTCTCTTCGGCAGTGTCACCGCGACCATCTTGTTCCAATGGACGGCGCCTGGGGTCTACACGTTGGCCTTTGCGGCCACGGTTTGTGGAGTGACGGCGGCGTTCGCCGCACTCCTGGAATCGATGCCCCAAGGGCTCGATGACAACATCGGTGTCCCGCTCCTCGCCGGGCTGCTTCTTTTCTGCCTGGTTTTGACCCAAGGACACTGGCTGAGTTGGTTCTCGGATCCCTTCTTCGGCCGGACGGTGGCAGTAGCCGTGGCCGTGAACCTGGTCCTGGCGGGCACGGCCTTCGCCCTTCGAGGTGTCGACGTGTCGGGCATGGTGGGCGGCTTCTTCATCGGCTTTCTCGTGTGGATGGGACTCGGCGGGGCCGGATTCTCGCTACTCCTCGCCTTCTTTGTCCTGGGGACGGGTCTGACCAAGCTTGGCTACCGCCGTAAGGCGGAGCAACATCTGGCTCAGGAGAAGGGGGGACGTCGGGGGGCTCGCCATGCTTTCGCCAACGGGGCGACGGCGGCCGGATGCGCGATCTTCGCGGCCACGACTTCTCAGCCCGAGGTTTTTGCCTTGGGCTTTGCCGGAGCTCTCGCTACCGCGGTGGCCGACACGGCGGGGAGCGAGGTTGGGCAGCTCTGGGGGCGTCGGACGTTCCTGGTCACGACTCTGCGACCGGTGCCGCGGGGCACTCAGGGAGCGGTGTCCCTCGAAGGAACGGTGGCTGGGATCCTGGCGTCCCTCGTGGTGGCGGGTCTGGGCGTGGCCGGTGGCCTCTTCGGACCTCTTGGCGCCGCGGTGGTCGTCGTCGCCGCCTTCTTCGGGACCCTGTTGGAGAGTGTCGTCGGCGCCACTCTGGAGAGGCATGGGTTGCTGGACAACGAAGGGGTCAACTTCCTGAACACCCTGATGGGCGCTCTTCTCGCCGCCGGCCTCGGTGTCGTAGCCGCCGGCTTGATCGGCCTGGTCTAGCCTCCCGTGGCAGAAGTAGGAACGCCCGCGCGGCAAGTTCTTCCACCGGTCGGTTCTCGTTTCTTGCGCAATTCCCGGGCAGCTCATAGCGACCTCGAGCCTTCGGGCGTCCGAGTCGGAAGCCCTTGTCGCCCCGCGGCGCTCGCCACGCGCGCATGCCGACTCTTGCCAAGGGCTGCGAGCGAGCCCACTTCGGCCATGGGCTGCTGGTAGGAGTCGGCGATGCGCCTCGACTTGCTCCTCGTAGAGCGCGGCCTTTTCGAAAGCCGCGAGAAGGCACGCCGGTCGATCATGGCCGGACAGGTTCGAGTCAACGGGCACCGAGTCGACAAGCCGGGTACGAAGGTTGCGGTCGACGCCGAACTCGAGGTGGCGGAGCGGATGCCGTTCGTCTCTCGAGGGGGCTTCAAGTTGCAGAAGGCGATCGAGCACTTTGACCTCGACGTCCGAGGCCGGATCTGTCTCGACGCGGGAGCTTCGACGGGTGGCTTTACCGACTGCCTCCTGCAGCGCGGCGCAGCGCGGGTCTACGCCATCGACGTGGGGTATGGACAACTGGACTATCGACTCCGTAGCGACGCCCGAGTCGTCGTGATGGAGCGTGTGAACATTCGCTACTTGCCGCCCGACGCGTTGCCGGAGAGGGTCTCCGTGATCACCGTCGACGTTTCGTTCATCTCCCTGACCCAGGTTGTTCCAGCTCTGGTGCCCCACCTCGAGGGCGGAGGTTGGCTGATCCCTCTCATCAAGCCGCAGTTCGAGGTCGGCAAGGGCCAGGTGGGAAAGGGCGGCATCGTCCGCGACGAGGTGCTGCGGCAGGAGGTCATCGAGGAGCGGGTCGAGGATCTCGTGAGACTAGGGTTTGTGTCCCAGGGAGTCGTAGATGTGATTCCCGGAGCCGAAGGCAACCGCGAGGCAATGGCTCTCCTCGTTAAGTCGTGACTCGATCGACGGACGGTTCATAGAAGGAGAGGCACGGTAGCCGATGGAAGCGCTGCCCCTCAGATAGACTTCCTTACGATGGCTACTCCACCGCGCCAACCGCGCTCCCCCTTCCGCCGCATCGGTGTCGTCGCCAAGTCGGCTAGCCGCGAGGCGCTGCAGACCGCGGCAGAACTCTCCGAATGGTTGGCTCGCCGGGGGCTCGAGGTCATGCTGGACGAGTCGACCTTGCGCGCCCGCGGGGAGGTATCGGCCGAACCCCTTCGTTCTGACAGCGAAGTCGATCTCGTGGTGGTCCTCGGAGGAGATGGCACTCTGCTGTCGGTTGCCCGGTCTCTGGGACGCCCGGTACCGATCCTCGGTGTGAATCTCGGCAATTTGGGGTTCTTGACCGAAGTCGGCCGCAGCGAGCTCTATCCGAGCCTGGTGCGAGTGCTGGCCGGCCGCTATCGGACCGAGGAGAGGTCGCTTCTTCATGTCGATCAGCTGCGGGGAGGTGGCACGGTTCAGAGTTGGGATGTGCTCAACGACGCGGTGATCGCCAAGAGTGCTCTAGCCCGGATCATTTCGCTCTCCCTCGCTATCGATGGCCACTTGGTCGGTCACTTCCGAGCCGACGGTCTGATCGTTTCGACTCCGACTGGATCGACCGCCTACAACCTGTCGGCGGGAGGGCCTATTCTCACACCGGACTTGCCGGTGGCCGTGATCACTCCGATCTGTCCGCATACCCTGTCCCTACGGCCCCTAGTGGTGCCCGATACCAGCTGTATCGAGATAACCCTCGAGACGGATCGGGAAGAGGTCTACCTCACGCTAGACGGTCAGGAGGGTTCGATCGTCGGCTTTCGCAACACGATAGAGATCCGTCGCAGTGACCTCTCCGTTCAACTGGTGAAGACCTCGGGGAGGACTTTCTTCGACAGTCTTCGCAACAAGCTCCGTTGGGGCGGATGACACCGAAGGCTCCCGGTTCCGAAGCGGTGGTGCGTCCGCGGCGTCGACCCGGACGGTGGCGGCGTTGGGTTGTGCGGCCGGTAGTGTGGATCATGGTCCTCGTCTTGGTTCTCCTGGCCCTGCTGCTCTTTGCGGCCCATCGTCCTAGTGTGCAACGGCTAGCCCTCGACCGCCTTCTACCGAGGATCGAGTCGCTCCTCGGGCGGGTCCTTACGGTGGACGAAGTGGAGGCCCACCTCCTACCCCTCACGGTCGAGTTGCGGGGAGTCACCCTCGCCGGCCCTCGAATCGGCGACCCGCCGGTAGCTACCGTCGATCGCTTGTTCGTCGACATCGACCTGCCTCGTCTATGGCATCGTCGCTTGAAACTCGATGACATCGAAGTCACCGGATTGACCCTCTTCGTCGAGCAACTGGGAAGTGAAACCAATCTCCCCAGCGTGCGGAGGGGTGACTCCTCGCAGAAGAGCCGAATGGACTTCTCGTTGGGGACTCTTCGTATCGTCGACTCTAGAGCTCGGTACAACAACCTCGACGTTCCCCTCGTAGTCTCGGCCAACGGGATCAGCGCGAGCCTGTTGGGCCAGAAGGGCCTTGCCGGGCAGGGGACGCTGGCGGTTGACGCGGTCGATCTCGAACTGAACGACCATCAGATCAGCATGTCGCTCGACGGCCGGGTTCTAGTGGATTCCGACGGACTCGCTTTCGACTCCATGCGCCTCCAGGGGGAGGACAGCACACTGCTGACCCATGGCTCTCTGGTCTGGAAGGGCGATCCGACGCTGTCGATCGCCGCCGAGGGAACGGTATCGACCGTCCTGGCAAAGCGACTGGGCTATCTTGGGGATGAAGTGGTCGGTCGCGGCGAACTGAACGGAAGCTTCGACTGGCGCCCCGAGGCCTGGGGCTTTCGAGCCGAGGTCTCCTCTCCGTCAATAACCCTACTGGGTACCAACGAAGTAACCCTGGTCGAGGCGAGAGTGGCAGGAGATCCCAACGGAGTGCTGGTAGACCTTTTGGAGGGGCATTTCGCAGACGGAGATGTTCGGGGCAAATACACGGCGACGACGGGGGAAGTCGAACCCAGCAATACGCTGGATCTGGTGGTCTGGAATACCGCACTCGGCGAGGTGCTGCGGCGGTCGGGAATCGACGTCCAGGGTGTTACCGGAAGACTCAGTGGAGAGGTGAGTTACCGCTTCGACGGTGTCGCCTGGCAGTCGGGAACCGGTTGGGGAAACGTCGATATTGCCGGTGGACAGAGCGCGGCTCTACGCCTCCCGATCGTTGGATCCATCCCCTTCTCGGTCGATCGCGGACGGCTATCCGCCCAGGCGGCCCGGCTGCGTGCTCCCCAGCAGACCGTCGTGGCCTCGGCGACCTACGATCTAGCCTCCGCCATTGGCGCCATCGATTTTTCACTGTCCAGTACGGACTTGGGTCCACTCTCGCGGGTAATCCCCGGAGGTGACGCCACGCCGCCGCCGACGTGGTTGCCAACTCGCGGGTCCGGGCGGATCTCAGGGATCATGTCCCTCTCCCCGGGGGGCGTCTCGACCAGTCTCGATCTCTTTCTTGACAACCCGGTCGCACCGGGCCTGGCGACCGATCGTCTGAACGGTCACCTCGATCTCGAGTCGACGGGCATCGACAACCTGCGACTCGAGTTCACTGGGCCGGATGGCGCGGGCTTGGTCAGCGGCCGAGTTCCATTCAGCGACACTCTGGACGGACTGGGATTAGCAGTAGAACTCCAGGACTGGCCTCTGACCGCGGTTCGTCCCTGGCTGCCTTTCGAACTTCCTCTCGATGGATCCTTCTCGGGGGGCATCTCATTGATCGGGTTGGGGACGGCGGTCACGGGAACGGTGGAGGGAACCCTGGCCGGCGCACAGTTCTCGGGTACTGACATCGGTACCCTTCGGACTACCTTCGATTGGGATGCGGAAAGGGTTGTCGTGCACCGGCTCGAAGCCTCGGTTCCCGGTGGTCGGCTCGACGCCCAGGGGAGCTATGGAATCGCCAAGGGCGCCCTGGACTTTGTCGTCGACGGCGAGGACTTTGACCTCTCTGCGATGGTCGCTGGTGACCCAATGGAGGGGGGAGCCGATAGAGGCCTGGCCGGGACGGTGACGGCCCGAGCCTCGATTGGCGGGACCATGGATCGCCCACGCGTCGAGGTCGAGGCCTCGGCAAAGGGCTTGGCCGTGGGAGAGACTCGACTCGGTGACGCGGGCACGGCCTGGATCGATGCTGCTTGGGAGGATGGCGGGGTCACGGTTAAGGGGGCCGCACCGGGATGGTTGGAGCTCGATGGATCCGGCCGTTTGGACGATCAGGGTTCCGACATTACGGTGCAGATCGAGCTTCTGGACCTCGGGGCACCGGCTCTCGTTCTGGGGCGCCCCGAGGGGGAGTTCAGCGGGGCGATCTCCGGCACGGCACGCCTCGAGGGCCGTGGCCGGTTTGCCGTCGACCGTGCGACCCTCTCGATCCCGACGGCCGAGATCCGGGCGCAAGATCGACAGCTGAAGCTACTGGAACCGGCGAAGATCACCTGGCAGGGCAGTTTGATCGACATCGAGTCGATCTACTTTGGCGAGGAGGGGACGGACGGCGATGTCTTCGTCACGGGTACCTTGGGGATTGGGGATCCGTCCGTGCTGAATCTGAGGCTACAAGCGAGCGCCAAGGCCGACTGGATCGAGGTCTTCGTTCCCACTCTGGACCTGGCCGGGGATATCGACGTCCTGGGCTCGGTGAGGGGAACCTTCGAACAGCCGCTGATTCGAGCGCAGGCCGGGTTGACGGAGGGGCGGATCCGAGCCTCCAGCTTGGGGCTGACACTCAACGAGGTCGAAGCCGTGATTCTCCTGGATCCCGACGCCATCGTCGTCGACCATGTGGCGGGAACTCTTGGCGGCGGGAACATTCTGGTCGGCGGCCGGCTCGCCTGGCCGAGTGCCGACCAGCCCTTGGAGGGTCGGCTTCAGGCCACCTTCGAGGACGCTACGCTCTTCTATCCCGAAGGGATGGAGCTGCGCGGCGATGGCGAGATCGTATGGAGTGCCACGAGCTCGGGGCAGCAGCTGCTCGGGCAGGTGGTCCTCGACCGAGCCCGCTATCGCAAGGATGTCGACATCGACCTACTCAGCCTGGTCGAGCTGTTCTTCCGTCGCCAGCCTGAGCAAGTTACGACGGCGGACGATCTGTTGACCAACATCGGATTGAACATCGCCATACGGGCTCCGGGCTCGCTGCGGATGAAGAACAACATCGCCGACCTACGGGGTTCCGCTGACCTCAGCCTCCGTGGCACCCTGGCGCGGCCGGTGGTCTTCGGGGTGGTGGAGAGTGAAGCGGGCAGTACCCTGGTCTATTCGGGGAACGAGTATCAGCTGGAACGAGCCGTTATTTCGCTGACCAACCCCTACCGAATCGAACCGCTGATCGATGTAGAGGCCGTGACCGAGGTCGCGTCGTACGATATTTCGGTGGCACTCTTCGGAAACCTAGATCGTCTCAACGTGACTCTAACCTCAGACCCTCCGCTCCCCGATGCCGAGGTCCTCAGCTTGCTCGTGGGAGGACGTCCCTTCGACGGCGAGGTGGGGTCCAAAGATGCCGAAGTCAGCGCCGAGTCCCTGCTCTATGGTCAGGCCACGTCCCTCCTCGGCAAGAGGGTCGGCGACCTGTTCGGGTTCGATTCCCTGAGGCTGGAACCCCTTTCGACGTCCGGAAAGTCCCTCTCTAGTGCCCGAGTTTCGGTCGGAAAGCGACTCTCGAGTCGACTCTACGCCACCTACTCCTACGATCCGTCGTCGACCGCCAACCAGCGGATCCAGTTGGAATGGCAGGTGAGCGACAGATTGCTCGTCCGACTGGTGCAAGACGACGACTCCTACGCCGTAGACCTCCTGTGGGAGAACTCCTTTTGAGTCCGGCCACGCTTTTCTCTAGCCCGGTTCCACTGCGGATTCGCCTCGTCTGGACGCCTCTGGCCCTGGTGCTCCTCGGCTTCGGGGGACCGGCGTGGAGTGAGGGTCCCGGAGAGGAGCCTCGACCGCAAGTTCAGGCGGTGGAGATCCGCACCAGCATGCCCGGGAGCGGTATCCGCGAGGTTAGGCGATTGGTGTCAATTCCTGTCGGTCAGCCCTTGTCGTCGGACGACGTTCGGCGAACGCTCCGCAACCTGCAGGCCTCGGGACGGGTCTCCGAAGCCGAGGTATGGACGCGTCCCGTGGCGAATGGGGTCGCGGTCTCGGTGGCAATCTGGGGCGCTACGCTGGTTGACTCCGTCAAGTTGGTGGGTGAACTCGGACTCAGGAAGCGGGATCTGGAACGAGTGATCGAACAGCGCGCCGGTCAGCCGCTGGTGGAGGATCGCGTCGTGCGTAGCGTCTTTGCTTTGCAGGGCCTCTATGAGCGAGAGGGCTACGACCGAGCGAGGGTGAGGGTGGCGGTCGAGCAGGATGACACCGGCCATGAGGCCCAGGTGGTCTTCAACGTCGAACCCGGAGTGCGGCGGCGGATCGCGTCGTTGAACTTTCAGGGAGTAGGAAAGCTGGACGACGTGGAAGTGCGTGAGGCCTTTGGTCTCGATATTGGAAATGCCTATCGCGAGCGGACCGTCCGGGAGGCGTCCGAGAGCCTAGGTGCGTGGCTTCGAGAACGAGGGTATTTGGCGAGTGACGTGACGGTCCTTCCGGTGAAGAAAGAGGCGGACGGCAACGCGAACCTCGTCGTGCAGGTCAGCCTCGGTCCCGAGTATCGCTTCGACATTAGCGGTTGGGACGCGAAGAAGATCCAGAAAGCCGGCCTCCTGCCGTCGACGGGCTGGGATCCCAACGACGACTTTTTCCTTGACCAGACGCAGTCGCGGATTCTGAACTTCCTTCAGATGAAGGGACACTATCGGGCTTTGGTCGAGGTGCATAGCGAGTCCCTTAAAGAGGAGGAAGGCGTCCTTCGCGTGGTCGTCGACATCGTTCCCGGTCCCGTTTATCGTCTTGTCGAGACTGACTTCGAGGGCAACGAGAGCTTCTCCGATGAGAGACTCGAGGACCTGATGACAACGTCAGCCAAGAACTCTCTGGTGATCGGCTCCGGGCGGCTGGTCGACGATGTTCTGACCGCTGATCTGACGCGGGTTCGGTCGTTCTATGCCCTCTCCGGCTACCCCGAAGTGAGCGTTGGTCCCGCTGAGATCCTCGACCGCTTCGAAAACGCTCCCGAGACACCCCCCGAGAAGGAGCAGAACGCCGTACCTCTGCGCCTGCTGATACCCGTAGAAGAGGGGCGGCAGACCCGGGTGGTCAACCTGGAGTGGGTCGGCGTCGAGGCTATCGGTCTAGAGGCTCTGCGGGGAGGACTGCCACTGACCCCGGGGGGGCCGTACCATCCGCAACGTCTCGATGAGGCTCTCGACCTCGTTCGATCTCGTTACGAGGCCAAGGGCTACGCCAAGGTGCTGGTGAGTGCCGAAACCGACTGGAACGAGGAGCTGACCCTGGTGGATGTCACCCTGCGTATTCAGGAGGGTGAGCAGCAGCGCCTGGGTCGAGTGATCATCCGTGGCAACCAGAGACTGGAGACTCGCGTCATCCGTGGACTGGCTGGATTCAAAGCCGACGAGCCGCTGAGTCAAGGAAGACTGTTCAAGGCGCAACTCGCTCTCTACCGCCTCGGCGTGTTCAGTCGAGTCTCCGTCTCTCTGGCGCCTGGCGGCGACGAGTCGGCTCTACGCGACGTCGTCATTCGCGTTGTCGAAGGAGATGCTCAGCGAACCTCCTACGGCGTTGGCTACGACTCCGAGGAGGGGCTCGGGGGTCTGTTCGGCTACTCCCACCGAAATCTCTGGGGCAGGGGCCTGCGATTCCAGGT
>JAIOJS010000197.1 GCA_019911795.1 Thermoanaerobaculia bacterium
AGTGACATCACAGGCTGACTGAAAGAGCACATCCACCGAGGGTCGGTGCAGGGCATCCCGAGGTCGCAAAGTCAGACTCGCCTCGAGTCCGCCATCTCGACGAACGATCTGCAGGTGCTTTCCGGCGGGACCGATGTGCACTGTCCTCGGGGCCAGCCGAGCGCCCTCCTGCGCCTCGAAGACGCCCAGCGGCAGGCGACTGTTGAGACGGTCGGCAAAGGCAGTGACGAAGCCCTCGGGCATGTGCTGGACAACCAGGACCGGCACCGGGCACCATTTCCCCAGGTCGACGAGAACCTGTTCGATCGCCGGCGGTCCCCCCGTCGAGGCGCCGATCACCAGGACCTCGAAGTCCTGGGCCGGCGCGGAGGAGCGACGGACGACTTCCCGCTCTTCCATCGCCTCTCGATCGTCACCGCGACTGACCGCCAGTACACGCTCTTCCAGGACCTTCCCCACCGCCGAAAAGTCCAGCAGTGAGTACTCCTGCTTGTCGATAAAGTCGGCGGCACCTCGACGCAGGGCCTCGATGGTCTGCGGCGCTCCCAGTCCCGAATGCGTCGAGAGGATGATCACCGGTGGACCGCCGCGAGCCACGATCTGATCGAGGGTCATCAGCCCCCCCATGCCAGGCATCGAAAGGTCGAGGGTCACGACGTCAGGATTCCATTCATCCCAGCGACTGAGCAGTTCTTCGCCGGAGGAGGCCGCCCCCACCACCTCGATGGTCTTGACGTCGACCATCATCCTCGCCACAGCTAGGCGAATGAAGGACGAGTCGTCGACCACTACCAGGCGAACCGGTCGTCCCGTGCTCCTGGTCATGAACCGCTCACGTGCCGATGCCGCGACGGTAGGCGATACAGCGATCGAGACGAACCGTCTCGAACTGGGTCGAGCGGCCAATGAGCGATTCCGAATGACCGAGGAAGAGCAAGCCACCGGGCCGAAGGGCGCGAGCGAAATTCTCGATCGCTCGGTGGAAGGCTCCATCGGAAAAATAGATGAGTACGTTGCGACAAAAGATAACGTCGTAGGGAACGAGACCGAAGGAGGTGGCGTCGAGAATGTTGCCGGTTCGAAAGGAGACATCCTCGCGGTACTCAGGCCGTAGTGCATGGCGCGGCTCTTCGCCCTCGTGGGAAGCGAAATACCGGGCGGCCTGTTCAGGGGTCGTATTGCGCAACGAACCGGCCCCGTAGGTCGCTGCGTTGGCGATCTCAATGCGTTCATTGTCGAGATCGAAAGCATCGATGTGGTAGTCGAATTCGGGGTGACTCCGCTGATAGTCCCGAGCAAAAAAGCCGAGGGTGTAAGGCTCTTCACCGGAGGAACATCCAGCACTCGAGATACGAATCCGGCGTCCCCCGCCAAACAGCTCAAGCTGCTCCAACCCCTCGCCGAAGAGACCCTCGAACTGATACGTCTCGCGAAAAAAGTAGGTCTCGTTGTTCGTCAGTACGGCCGCGAGGAGAGGAAGCTCCCCGGCCATGTCGTACTGGAGGTGAAGGTAGTAGTCGTAGTAGCGACGAAGATGGAGCCTTTGCAACCTCGGGCGCAAACGAGCCTCCAGCGTCTCGCGGTCGCGCGCTGCGTAGGAGAGACCCAACCGACTCTCGATCTCCTCTTCGAGCAGCAAGTGCTCGGCAGGACTCATCGGTTCGGTCTCAGAGTTCATTGACGCTCTAGAGAGGCGATAGCGCGTTGGGCGACGACACCCACGGAGTCGGCCGCCAACTGGGAGAGGGCAGCGAGGTTCTCCGGCCTGCCAAAGCGACCGAGAACCTCGACGCTCGCCAACCGAACGTACCAATCGGGATGCCCCACCGCGGCCCGAAAGATCGCATCGTCATCTTCGGTGGCGCAGAGCGAGAGGGCTCGATACCCTATCCTCGGTTCGACCCCTCCCTCGGAGATACAGCGCCGGAGGACGGCTCTTGCCTCCGGTCCGCCAATGCGACCCAGGCTCTCGAGAATGAGGGGATGGAGCCTTACCGGAGCGGTTTCCAGATCACGGATGAGAATCGGAAGGCTCTCGGGATCTCGAAGCTCCCCAACGACTCGGATCAAATCGGGTTCTGGATGCTGACTTAGGAGATGCCGCAGGCGTGGAACCAGGCTTCGGATGCCGTAGCGCCCGGCAACTCGAGCGGCTAGCCCCCCGAACTCCTTGGGGGAACGATCGAGCCACTCCTCGAGTGGTAACTGCCGGAAAAGCTCCTCATGATCGTTGACCTGCTCGAGGCACGCTTGCCGCTCGGCGTCTCCCGCCATCTCCTGGAGACCGCGCAGCAGACCTTCAGCCGGTCGCAGGAGTCGCGCCTGCAAGACCCAAGTGTCTTCAGGACTCATGCCGCAAGACCCGAGGGCTTTGTCGTTGAGGAACTGAACCTGGGTCTGAAGAAGGGGGGCGAGATGGGAACGCCCATCAGCGTCGGCTTCCCGGTAGTTCTTCAACAGAGCCATCGCGATGCGCTCATCGTGGAGCAGGGAGAGCGCCGGGAGGGCAACGCGGGTCATCCACTCGGAGGCCTCCAGGGTCTCGGCCGCACTGGCCATCACTCCGGGATCGGCGATCGCCGGATAGCGAGCGCAAAGCCTGAAACCCCATCCGTGAGCCGCCTCGGACCGCGCGAAAAGACTGGTGAGAAGGTCGGGGCGACGGGCGAGACAAGCGGGCAACACCGCACCATCGGGATCGTTCTCCAACTGTCGATCGAGCGCCAACTCGTCGTGGGCGGTTGGACCGAGGACGAGGAGGGCACGAGCTGCGTTCTGGGCCGCGCCCGACGATTCTGACACGAGGATTTCGGCTAGCGAATCGAGGAGTTCGGCGCTCACCTCGGGAACCACGGGTAGGCCTTCCAAGACGTGAGCGAGGAATCCCAGGGAGGTCTCGGCGTCCAGGTCCTCGCGAAACCGCAGCCAGTGGTCCGATAGCACCTCGAGCGCCTCGAGGCCGCCGGTCCGCGCGATGGCATCGGCGGCCAGCTCACCTGACATCAGATCGGTGAGCAACTCCCCCAAGGGAGCGATCCCTTCGTTCGCCCGGAGGTCCCCCAACGCTTGGATCGTCGCCATCTGCAGCCAGGGATCCTGCTGCAGGAACGGCAACAGATCTGGGAGAGCTCGGCAGTCACCCAGTCGGCCAACCGCCTCGATCGCCGCCTGCACCACGTTGATGTCGGGGTGGAAGAGCGCTCCGCGCAGGGGCTCCAAGGCGCGAAGGTCGCGAATATGACCGAGGACCAGAACGGCCTGCAATGCCACGTCGGGATCGTCATCATGGAGCAGTCGGATCGCCAGCGAGATACCTCGCGAGCCGCGCAGTTTCAACATCTCGAGGCCAGCGTTTCGGAGGACGTCGTCGGCCTCTTCCCGGAGGAAGGACTCGAGACGCTCATCGGAGATCACCGCCGCTCCGGTCCTCAGGGCCCGCTCGCGAATGACGGGTTGGGGGTTCCGCAACAGGGTTTCGATCGCCGCGGCGCGTTCTTCGGTGGGTAGCGCGGGCAGGTGGTTGAGTAGTTCTAGGGACTCCTCCCAACTCCCTTGGGTCAAGATGCTTCCCCCTCTCGGTCCTCGTTGCGAATCTCCAGGACCCGGTCGGTATCGAGAAGGATCAGAAGATCCTCCGCAAGCTGGTAGACGCCGGATATGTAGTACGAACCCGAGGACATCACCTCTTCGGGAGGTGACTCCACCTTCAAGGCGTCGATCTGAAGGACCTGATCGACCGCGTCGACGAGCAGTCCGACCAAGCGTCCTTGGGACAGCACCACGACCACGCGGTGGTGTGTTCCGATCTCGATCTTCGGCAGACCCAAACGCACCCGCACATCGACGACCGGAAGTACGTGTCCCCGCATGTTGGTCACACCCCGCACCGGCGCCGGAGCATGGGGAATGCGGGTCAGGCCACTCACCCTGAGAACCTCCTGCACGTGCGATACCGGAATACCGAAGAGTTCTCGATCGATCCGGCAGGTCACCCACGTCTCTAGGCGCTGTAGAACCTCTTCTTCCTTCTCCTTGGAAGCGAGAGAATCGGCGAACCGCAGGACCCGATCGACGCCGGTCAGAGGAAACGAGGACTCGGAGACTCCCCCGTCGCCAGCCGGCGTGCCGATCGCCCTGCCCTTCGACCCGGTAGAGGATCGCTTCGCTAC
>JAIOJS010000198.1 GCA_019911795.1 Thermoanaerobaculia bacterium
GCTGGTGGTCGAAGAGTTCGGCCAGGTCGCCGCGATCGTCGAGTCGGAGGCGGTAGCGACCGTTGTCCTGCTCCCGCAGTTCGAGGCCGTCGCTGGGTCGCTCGCGGTGGCTCGAATCCGCCACCACGTCGAAGACGGCGAATCCGAGAGCGGGAAGTTTGGCAACGAAGACGACGAGGGTGGACCCGTCGTCGCCGGTCTCGAGTTGCGAGGGGCACGGTTCGTGGTCGGGACCGATGACGGTGATGGCGCGACAACCCCTGGGAAGCTCGATCCGCGCTTCGACGATGTCGCTGCGGGGCTGGGACAATGGGTTGAAGACGACGAGTGGAATTCCCTCGGCGGTGGTGTCGAGGGCCCGCGCCACTCCGCCCACCGCATGCCGGAGGACCTCCGAGAACTGGTTGGCGACGATGGCCTGGTCGTTCCACGAGATGTCGTAGGCGGCAGGCAGGCTAGTCCCGGTGAGATCGTCGTGGAACTGGTGCCAGAGGAGTCGCTCCCACCCTCGCCGCAGATCGGCGGTGGGGTAGGGCATCGCTCCCAGCCAGTCGGCCGCGGTGGCCGCCTTCTCGGCGGCTTCTCCGAGCAATTCGTTGTCGTGATTGCAGCGCTTCATCGTCGCATGCGCGGTGTAGCAGCCGGTGCCGTGCTCAGAGAGCAGGAGGTCGCCTCGGTGTCGTGGTAGGGCCGTCCGGTGCTGGTAGAGATCGCGGAAAGTCTCATCGGATCCCTGGGCGCTGGTTTCGAAGGTGCTGCGATCGGCCACCGCCCGCTCGAGGACCTCGAGGGACTCGGCATCGGGCGCGCCACCCTTGTCGCCGACACCGAAGTAGCGGATCGCCGTTGGAAGTCCAGAAATCTCGGTCTGGCGTTCGACTTGCGCGACGATCTCGGCATCATCCGCCGGCAACAGCTTCAACGGCTCGCCGTAGCCTCCCGGGTCCAGAGCGGCCACCAGTTCGCTACCGTCGGCGCCCTCCCACACCCCGATCGGGAAAGGGATGCCGACCGAGGACCGCATCCAGTCCCCCCGCCGGAGCTTGGAAGAGGTGAAGCCCACCACGCTGCAGTGGCCGGCGATGATGGGCAACTGCTCGCCGAAGCCGAAGCAGTCCGGAAGGAAGATGTCGCGCGGGCTCTGTTGCAGGCGCTCTTCGAAGAACAGTTTGCCGTAGAGGCACTGGCGAATGAGCGACTCGGGGGACGGCACGTTGACATCGGCGGCATCCCAGAAGGCGCCGGAGACCTTCCAGCGGCCCTCCGTCACCCAACGCCGCAACTCTGCGAACCCCTCTGGATCGTATTCCTCGATCAGAGCGTAGCGGAAGGCGCCGTCGAAGTTGACGCAGTAGCTGGGGAATCGAGCGAAGCGGTCGCGATGCTGTGCCAGGGTGGCCGGCAGGAACTTGGAGATGGTGTCGCGGACCGTCCAGCGCCACTGGGTGTCGAGGTGCGAGATCGGGAAGAAGATGACCCGTCGTGGGCCTCCCGAGAGGCTGCTGTCGACCGGCTTGGTTCGCTCGACGGGCGCCGCACCGGCCGGCGGCCGCTGAGTGCTCACTGCCGCTTGAGCCTTCTCAGCTCGCGACGCTCCCGCTTGTCGGGTCGTTCGGCCGGCGCGTGGATCCGCGCATCGCGCATGATGCGTCGAACCTCGACCTCCTCAGGACTCGGTTCCGGGGTCTGGTCGACGTAGAGCGTGCGTGCTTGGGCCTTGGGGATGTGCTGATCGTGGATCCCCTTGACCTCCACGATCTGCTTCCAGCCGGTGCGGGAGATGCGCAGCAGGTCACCGGGACGGATCAGGCGGTTGGGCTTGCCCCGCTGCTCGTTGACGTCGACCTTGCCGGCCCGACAGGCCGTTTGTGCCTGCGATCGCGTCTTGAAGAGGCAAGCGACATCGAGCCAGATATCGAGGCGCAGCGACTCGAGTTCGTTGAACTCGCTCGGGTTGGATTCAACGCCGGGCTCAATCTGCCCAGGCTGAGTGTTCTGCCCAGACGGAGCGTTGGACCCAGCTCGAGATCCGGTCTTCTCGGTCATCCGGCAGAACTCGTCAGGACGGCGAGGGACTCCGGAGCGCGTCCGAGGCATTCGTAGCGGAAGCCGCGCTGACGCATGAGGATCGGGTCGTAGACATTGCGCAGATCGACCAGGGTGGGCGCGGTCATCAGGTTGCGAATCCGCTCGAGGTCGAGCGAACGGAACTCGTTCCACTCGGTCGCCAGGACCAGCGCATCGGCGTCGCGGGCCGCGTCGTAGGCATCCTGACAGTAGGTGATACCGGCGGGAAACTCTTGGCGAGCATTCTCCATCGAAGCGGGATCGTAGGCCCGCACGATGGCGCCGCCCGCGAGCAGTCCCTCGATGAGGGGGAGGGCCGGAGTGTCCCGAATGTCGTCGGTCCCCGGCTTGAAGGACAGTCCTAGGACGGCCACGGTCTTGCCCTCGAGGTCGCCATCCAAAGCGGCTCGAACCTTCTCGGAAGCTCGTCGCTTGACCTTTTCGTTGACTCGCACCACGGTGTCGACAATCTCGAAGGTGCATCCAGCCTGACGCGCGATGTCGACCAGTGCCTGGGTGTCCTTGGGGAAGCAAGACCCACCGTAGCCCGGTCCAGGGTGGAGAAACTGCGGTCCGATGCGACTGTCCAAACCCATGCCACGAGCCACCTGAATAACGTCCGCACCGAGCTTCTCGCACAGTCCAGCCACCTCGTTGATGAAGGTGATCTTGGTGGCGAGAAAAGCGTTGGAGGCGTACTTGATCAGCTCCGACGTCTCGGTATTGGTGATGACAAACGGGACTTCGAGGCTATCGAGCGGTGCATAGATCTCCCGTAAGATGCCGATCGCACGCTGGTCGCGAGCTCCGAGGACAACGCGGTCGGGACGCATGAAGTCCTCGATCGCCGAACCCTCGCGGAGGAACTCCGGGTTCGAGACGACGGAAAAGTCACCCTTGCCGTCGAGGCGTTTCTCGAGGATCCCCTCAATCAACTGTCCAGTGCCGATTGGGACCGTGGACTTGGTGATGATCACCTTGTAGTCGTGGAGATGCTCGGCGATCTCTTCGGCGACCTTCACGACGTAGGAGAGGTCGGCGGAACCATCTTCCTTGGGAGGGGTCCCGACCGCAATGAAGATGGCTCGCGCCGGTCGCGCCGCGATGGCAAGGTCGGTGGTGAAGTGCAAACGGCCCGCCTTGGTATTGCGTTCGACGAGTACCTCGAGTCCCGGTTCGTAGATCGGGATCTTGCCGTTCTTCAGCGCGGTGATCTTCTCCGTCACCTTGTCGACGCAGGTGACATTCATACCAAAGTCGGCGAGGCAAGCGCCGGTAACGAGACCGACATACCCCGTGCCGACGACACAGATTTCCATGAGAGGGGCTCTCCTACTTAGCTGGCGCGCACCTTGATTGTCTTACCGACGTAATCGAGCATATTGCGAAGTTGATCGTAGTCTGGGTGTTTGACCCGAACGTAGGCGTTGGCCATGTAGCCACCTTCGATCGGTTGGGTCCGGGACCCGGGTGGTGGAAAGTGAGAATCGATGATCCACTTTCCGAGCTGCTGCTGGACGCGCTCGACGCCCTCGTAGCCGGTGATCTGCCCATCCGTCTCGGGCCGGAGCGCGATCATACCCGCTGAATAGCGTCGAGAGGGCTCCTGCAGGATCTTCTCGTGCACTACCGCGTTGGCCCACTCCTGGTAGAGGTCCAGATCGTTGGCGATGCCGTAGATATCCCAAACCGACACTCCCGGGGGACGACAGCCAATCTCTGAGAACTTCAGGCCCTTCGGACCATAAAACCACTCCATGTGGGTGGCCGAAGTGCCAATTCCAAGGGCCTCGATGACCTTGGCCGCGAGGACCTTGACTTCGTCGTAACCAGCGGTGTCGACTCGATTGGTGGTAATGATCTGTGGAGACACCCAGCGCGTTCGCATCGCCTCGAGGACGGTGGGGTAGTAGTGCGAGATGAAGTACTGCGAGATCTTGCCGCCGATGGTCAGGGTATCGAGAAAGCCCTCATGACCCTCGACGAACTCTTCGACTGCGACGGTTACGCCCCGGTCGACGCCGGTCTCGGGGAGGATTTTTTCGAGCTCTTCGGTGCTGTCGACTCGGTACGTCCCGGCCGCTCCGGCGCCACTGGGTGGTTTGAGAATGACCGGAAAGCCGACCCGCTTGGCGAAGTCGCGAACCTCGTCGGCACTCGAGGCGCCGGTTGATAGTGCGGTGGGAACACCCGCGGCCCGAAGAGCTTCTTTCATCGCCGGCTTGTCGCGGCAGAGGTAGGCAGTCTGGACTCGAGTCCCGGGGATCCCGCAGGCCTCGCGAACTTTGGCGGTGGTCATGATGTGGGCTTCGACCGTCGCCTCGATACGATCGACCCAGGGACCGCGTTTCTGGATCCGCACCACCGCATCCTCGAGCCGTCCCACGTCACAGACGTTGGGGATCTGTTCATAGGCGTCGAGCGCTCCTTGGAGGGAATCACCGAGGTATTCGTAGGGGGTCTCACCGATTCCGGTGACGTAGGCGCCAGTCTCTTTGAGGGCGTACACGAAGCGGGCTTGGTTGGTGGGAAACCGCGGTTCTACGAAAATGACGTGCATGGCGTAAGCTCTCCCTTTTGAGGGTGTCGAAAGGTCGTTGCTGCCGCAACGATGCAGCGACGAATACGACACAAACTATCATCATTCAGGAACTCATGATTACCCTACTCGGTCCCCAACGCCTCCAGCCCATTCTGGCCGAGGAACTCGCTCGATCCAACAATCAGGGCCCGATTGCCGTAGTCACCGCCGGCTGGCAGGAGCGCGAAGCCGAGGTCGACGAACTTGGTGAACACGTCGGTTGCCCAGTGTTCAACCTCTTGCTCCATGCCCGTGCCGAGGACGTTTTTCAGAGCGACCTCGAGTTTTTCGCGGCTTACCGGCAGCGGCAGGAGACCCTGAGGTCGCTGCAGCAGCTCTATCGATTGCGTCTCGGCTACGTGCTCGGAGCGGTTCAGGACCTACTCCATCGCGAGGGGGACTCCGCCCTCCTCGATCCGGAACGCGAGGCGGCCATCTCGGCGGCGGTCGAACTAGACCGACACCATCTCGATCGGGTCGCACAGGTGCACGAGGAGTTTGAGGAACGCTTGCAGCCGGCCGGTCGCAGTTCGATTCAGAAACACCGGCTCGAGATCGAATTGGAGATTCGCCGCAGCGAGGCGTTTGCGGTGGCGGGTGGCCATGTCGCCATCCTGCTCAACCGGTTGCGCCTTTTCGGGATCGCCCCCCTGGTTCACGAGATGCCGATCTTCGCCTGGTCGGCGGGGGCCATGGTGCTGGGTGAGCAAGTAGTCCTCTTTCACGACAGTCCGCCGCAGGGTCAGGGCTTCGCCGAGGTCCTGGAGTCAGGTCTAGGGCTGTACCGAGGACTGATTCCGTTGCCCCACGCCCGCCATCGACTCCGTCTCAGTGACCCGGTACGGGTGTCGCTGCTCGCTCGTCGTTTTCCGGGTTCACAATGCCTGGCGATGGACGAGGGATCACGGATTCGCTTGGATGGAATGCAGTGGAGCGGGGCACGGGGACGTTGGCTCCATCCTTCGGGCATCGTCGAGACGGTGGCTGCATGACGCTGCTCATCGATCGCTTCGTCCGAGAAAATGCATCGCCGAGTCCAGAGACGATCGAGTCCTTTCTCCATGCCCACCGGTTTCCGATCATCGAAGGTCCCAATGCGACTTTCGTGTTCTTCGGGGATGCCGACGAGGTTCGCTTTCGCCACTGGATCTTCAGCCTCGAGTCCAGTCGGGCCTTCGAACGCCTCAAGGGTACCGACTTCTGGTACCTCACCGAACAACTCCCGGCGGGGTCGCGGGTCGAGTACAAATTGGAGGTACGCCGCGGCGATCGACGCTCACTGATCCGCGATCC
>JAIOJS010000199.1 GCA_019911795.1 Thermoanaerobaculia bacterium
GGGCCAGACTACCCGAAACCTCGATCTCCTGGCTGGCGAGCAGCAGCTTGCGCCCCAGCTGGGTGGCATCGATCTCCAGCTGGGCGGTAGGCGTCGTGGCGGCGAGCAGGGTTGCTGACAGCGCTCCCATCGAGAACAGGAGGGCGGTGAAAATGGCATGGGCTCTGAGCTGGGGGCGGGTCATGCAGTGGACTCTAGTTGATCTCTATATCCTGTAGTGTTTGACAGCTTGTCGGGATTCTACCGCTGTGCTCGGTGGAGGCACCTAGAGGACCCTACCTTGGCTGGTGAGCGGAACTCTCCGTCGGCTTGTTGACCTCGATCCGCCATCCCCGCGGATTGACCGGAATCCTGAGGTGTTCCTTCGCTTCCAAGCGAGCTTCGTAGCTCTTCCATCGAAAGTCTCGCAGAGGCGGCGTCCGGAAGGTGGTCGTAAAGCTACTGTGGAGGATGATTGCAAGCATGAGCGCGGCTGGTACCCTGGCCTTCGAGCCGTCTTTCAGGACCAGAGTGATCAGGGCCCAGCAAGCGATCACCCAGAGTACATAGAAGTAGCGCACCGCGGCAGGGGCTGGCACCAAGAGATCCACCGCATGTCGGAACTTGTAGAAGGCTGCCCCCGTGGCCAGCAGTCCAAAGAGCAAACTGGGCAGCGTAAACCTCGTCCCTAGGGAACCCACCGCGCACAGGCGCCAAACCGCCAGACCGCCGAGCAGCCCTCCAATCACGACAAACATGAGCGGCGAGTGCTGGTAGGGAACCTCGTTGCCCAGAAACAAGGTGCCGATCGTCTTGTGACCGAGTAACTCGATCCAGGACGACGGTTCGTAGCCCGGACTTGGAGGGACAAACGTCGGATTCTGGCGGAAGGCGAGAAGCTGCAAGCTCGCGATGACCCATCCCATGGCAGCTTCCGTACCCAGACGCCAACTGCGATGGAGGTAGGCGCGAAGAGTCAGAAAAGGGACGAGCAGTACGATGAGCGGAGTGGTTAGTCCGACCAGAACGATGATCAGAACGTCACCGAGCAGGGGGAGGAGCCGTTGGGGTGGTTCCTGTAGGACGGTTAGCAGCAGGAGCAGGGCCAACGGCCACTGCACGTTGGTCAAACTGACAAAGACCTCTCCCGTTAGATGGGGGACCAACACGGGAACGAGCGCGTAGGCCGAAGGCACGGGAAGCCTGAGGCGCGGCGAGTGTAACATCGCGACGACCGCCCACATTCCTCCTAGACCGGCAAGATTGTAGAAAGCCGGGGCGAAGCGATACGGAGCGGCCTCAACGAACCAAGCAACCAATCTCGGGATCAGGTGGAAGTACCCCGAATAGGTAACGACTAAGGAGTGTGATCCCTCGATATAGGCCTGTTGGAAGAATACGACGCCATCCTCGGCCCAGAACTGCGGATTGAGGAAAGCGTCAGGCTTTCGCCAAAACAGGATAGCCGTTACCGTCAAGAGGCTGACGGGCAACGAAGACGCCTTGATCCACCTCGGTGAGGACATCGCTTCTGGTCGATGAAGTGGCATGGGGTTTCGAAGGGTAGCTTGGGCGGCAACTGATCATAAACCAGTGGCACGCTGTAGCGGAGCAGAGACTCCGGAGGTCCAGCTGCCGTCAGTCTGCGCTATGATTCGGTCCCTATGGAAGCCTTCGGCAAGTACGAAGTGGTGGAGAAGATCGGCGAAGGTGGCTTCGGGACGGTCTACCTCGGACAGGACCCCCACCTCAAGCGTCGCGTGGCGATCAAGACGTGTGACGTCGCCACGCGGGACGAGGATCGCAAACGCTTCTTCCGCGAGGCCGAGATCTCGGCCAAGCTGCAGCATCCGAACATCACGACGATCTACGAGTTCGGTTTCGAGGGAGACCTCCCTTTCTTCGTCCAGGAGTACTTGACCGGGGAGGACCTCTCCAGCCTGATCGGTTCCAAGACCAACATTTCGCTGAGCCAACGCCTGGAGATCCTGCTCGATATCGCCGGCGCCCTGGGCTATGCCCACGATCAGGGCGTGGTGCACCGGGATGTGAAGCCAGCCAACATCCGGATTCAGGACGACGGCAGTGTCAAGATCATGGACTTCGGTATCGCTCGCATCACCGAGAGCGACACGCGCCTGACCAAGACCGGATTCTCGGTCGGGACGGCCGCCTACCTGGCTCCCGAGCAGATCGAGGGAGAGGTCGCTGGACCCGCCTCGGATATCTTCGCCTACGGTCTCGTCGCCTATGAGCTCCTGACCTTCCACCGAGCGTTCAAGGGGCCGACAGTGTCGGCCATGATGTACCAGATACTTCACTTGGAGCCGGATCCCGTATCGACCCTCCAACCCCGTTGTCCTCCACGGTTGGAGGACGTCGTCTCTCGTTGCTTGGCCAAGGAGCTGACGGAGCGGTACCGTAGCTTCGACGAAGTTCGCGCTGATCTGCTCGAGGTCGCGGCCGACCTAGGAGTGCCGGTGGAGGAGACGGGGGTTCTGCAGTCGCATCGACACCGCCGTACTGCTTCGGCGAGAGACTCGAGAGTGGATCTGACTCAGCCGACGCGGACGATGGTGACGCCCAAGTCAGGGGATGTCTCGGCGGAGGACTCCCAGGTCAAATCCGGGGCGCCCACCGGTGAGGTGTCGCCCTCGGCTGGGCGTTCCAAAGGGCTGGTGGCAGCCCTCATCGCTATTGTTCTCGTCGCCGGCTTTTTCGCATGGCGCTGGATGGACGATCGAAACTCAAATTCTCCGAGAGTCGAACCTGAAACAACCTTGGAGACCAGTGCTCTGGAAGCTCCGGCGGAAGAGGTCCTCCCGACGTCCGAAGATGTGAGGCTAGGGTCTGAGACAACGGGAGAGCAACCCGTGGCGGTCGCCTCCACGACCGAGGACCCTCCCACCGTGGCTCCGACCTCGACTCGAGACGAGGTCGGCGAGCTGCTGAAGGAGGCGGAGGCAAGCTCCTTGCAGGCACTGCGGGATGCCGAAGCCTCGGGCGCCCGGCAGCTCGCGACGGATGCCTTCGGGCGCGGCCAGCGACAGCGGGCGCGAGCCCTGGAGCTGAGGGCAGAGGATCCTCGCGGCGCGATTCACGCGTTTTGGGAAAGTCGCGAGCTCTTTGGAGAGGCTCGCCTCGTGGCCCAGCGCAAGGAGGGGGAGCGTCGCACCCAGTTGGCGACGGAGGAGGCGGCCAAGGCTGCGGCCGAAGCCGCTCGGATCCAAGCTCTAGAGACAGCGAAGAAGGCAGAGTCCGTTCCGGCGGTGGTAGCGACCCAGCCGCCCGAGGAGCCCACGAAGGCAGCAGAGTCGATACCGAAACCGCCACCTGCGGTCATTAACCCCGAAGGGGCGATCGAAGCCGCCCTGAAGAGGTATGAGCTGGCCTACGAGCAGCGCTCGGAGGAGGGACTCCTGGAGATCTGGCCGAGCATCGACAAGGGGCGCTTGGACAACATTGGACGGGCCTTTTCTCAGTACCGCACTCTCGACCTCACGATTTCGCGTTGTGACATCGAGTTTGTCGGGAACTCCAGGGCCACCGCCCGCTGTCAGGTGCGGCAGGTCGCGGACCTGGTAGGGGGACAGCACGTCGACAACGAGACCGAGACGCTGTTCCGACTAGCCCAAGCGTCGGACGGTTCCTGGCTCATCGAGGGACTCTAGGCCAGATCAACCAGCCCATTGCCCACGGGTCAGGAAGAACTCGACGCTCTGAGGCCCGGGACGGCGTTACAAGGCCGGGGCGATCCATTAAGTGTTGGGGAGCGCAGCCCCCCAGGCAGATGGAACCTCCCCGATCAGAAGGAGTAGTCGAGGCCGATTAGCGGCACGATCCCACGGTCGCGTAGTCCGTCATCCGACACCGAGTAGAGCAGGTTGGTGGTCAGCAGCAGCTGCTTGGCGACGTTGATCTTCAGTCCGATCGACACGTCGATCAGATCCACGTCTTGCGTCACCGTTTCGAGAGTCGGGCGCTGGGTCAACAGCGGGGCCGGGGCGTCAAACGGTTTGTAGGGGAAATCGATCTGTTCGACCCGGATCTGTCGGGCGTCGAGAAGGGCGCGCCACAGGACGTCACCCGCGAAGGTCACCCGCGAATGAATCGCCGCGTCGAATCCGAGGCTCATGTTGATTTCGTTCGGCAGGTCTCCGACCAGGTCATTGCCTCCGCTCGACACCGTGTAGCCGAGATTGATGTGGGGCGAGAAGGCGCCGAAGTGGGTGGAGCCGATCAGTAGACCCTTGATCTGGGTGGCGCCGGTGCCGAGAAGTTCCGCCTCCTCGCCGGTGGGGAGCCGGAGGTCGAGCTGGAAGGCCAGGCCTCCCCGCTCGCGATCGAAGAAGCGGTACTTGGAACGCAACAGAACATCGCCGATTCCGGAGGAGGATCCGGAGTCCTCGTAGAGCTCGGAGTCGGTACCGTTGCTGAAGATATGGAAGGGCGGGTCGGAGAATCCTTCGGTGGCCTGGCGTAGGATCGTGGTCTGGAGTTGGGCTGTCATGTCGACCTGCACGATGGGGATGGCGACCGCGAGGTCGAGTCGTTCGGTCACACCGTAGCTGACGAAGAACACCGTAGCCTGAGAACTTACATCGAGAAGAGCGTTGATGAAGACCAGGTCGCCCTCGAAGAAGGTCTCGACCGTAGAGCCGTCGTGGTTGGTGTCGAGATGAGTGAGGGTGAACTCGAGATCTCCGTTGCGAAGATCGAGGCCGTCGACCACGTCGTACTCGAACCGAGAGACGTTGATGCCGAAGCTCATCTTTCCCTTGCCCAGGGTATCGGCCCGCTCGCTGAAGATCGGCCCGAACGAGTCGGTGGAGCGCGCGAAGAGGTTGAGCTCCGGATCGAACTCGAAGGTGAAGCCACCCGAGGCCGAACTGACCGGGAAGGTTCCGAGTTGACCGACGACGCTCGAGTTCAACTGAATGCCGGCCGCGACGAGAAGCTCGCTGGAATCGACAAAGTGAGCCTGGTGCCCGGTCTCGGCGAGGACCACGGTACGGTCGAAGAGGTTAGGGATCAGTTCGGCTAGAGGACCGATCTGTGCGTCGGACTGGCTGGCCTGCAGTCCCGCGAGGAGAAAGAGCGAGCAAACGAGCGTGATGATGGGAAGCCGACGCAAAGCGTTGGCGGGTGTCTTCGATAGGGTCATTGCCGGGAGCCTCCTAGAGTTTGTGGCGCGACTCTACCAGCACCGCTTGATCGGAGCCAGACGGTCGGGACTCGTCTCCCCAGCTCATCCCGCGAGGAGGTCTCGGCCCACCTCACCGAGGGTCGAGACGGCGCGCTGCAGCTGGCTGTCGCTGAGATACGGGGCCGGCCCCATCCTCAAGGTGTCGCGGCGGGAGTCGGTGAGGACACCCCGTCGGGCGAGTTCCTGTTGCAGCTCGGTGGCCCGGGGCGACTGTAGAGCGAGAAATCCTCCCAGCTGATCGATCGGTACGTCGCGACGACCCAGAAGATGCGGGGGCAGGTCGAGGTCGTCGACGGCGTCGCGGAGGAGGCTGATCTGGTGCTGACTGACCTCGCGCAGTAACTCGGGGGTGAGGCACATATCGTCGAAGAAGTCGAACACCTCGGCCGCTCGGTAGTTGCTCGTCGGGTCGTAGGTTGCCCCGGCGAAGCGCAGCGACAGTGGACCATAGCTCACGCGGTCCGGGTGGGCATCGGCGAGTTCATCGAATTCGGCGAACCATCCCGTGATCACCGGTCGCAGGGTGCAGTCAGGGGGAGAACGTAGGTAAGCATTACCTTCTCCCAGCTGACAATACTTGTAGCCTCCGCCGGTGAAGTAGGCGGTCTCGAGACCGGCTTGTACGAGTGAGAAGGGGACGACATTGAGTTGATGGTAGGTGTCGACGAGGAGCGCCACCCCGTGCTTCGCGCACTGAGTCGCGACGAGATCGAGTCCGCCCGCTATCTCGGCGGTATCGAAGAACACACTCGACACGATGACGGCTGCGGCACGGTCGTCGACGACGGCCGCGAGTCGTTCGCCCACCGAGTGAGCGGGCGTCGCGACCACCTGGACGACCTCTAGGCCCTCCTCTTCGAGACGCTTGAGTTGACGGCGGGCGCTATGGAACTCGGCGTCAGTCGTCACCACCCTCGGGCGCTCCCGCAAGGGGAGGGCGGAGAGCCACTTGACGACGAGGTCGTGGGTGCTGGCACCGAGGCAGATCTCGTCGGGATCGGCGTCGAGAAGACGGGCGTAGCCGGAACGCACCCGGTCCGCCCGTTCGAAGGCGCGCTCCCACTTCTCATCGACGCATTCGGCCGCGTCATCCCAGGCCCGTTGGTGTCCACTCTCCGCCCGGTCAGGCCAAGCTTGGTGCGAGTGCCCGGTCAGCAACAGGCGCCGATCGACGCGGAACCGCGAGTAGTGGGCGGCGAGGGCGTTCGGTGTTTGGTAGAGAGACTGCGGATCGCCGATCATCAGAGCTCCACGCGGATCGCCCACAGGTCGGGGAAGAGGGGCTGGAAGAGGGTTCTCTTGAGATACTCCGCGCCGCTCGAGCCCCCTGATCCCACTTTGGTACCGATGGTTCGTTCGACCATCTTGACGTGGCGGTAGCGCCACTCCTGGAGCCCCTCATCGAGGTCGATCAGTCGCTCGCAAACCTGGCTAACCAGGGCATCTTGCTTGTAGACCTGAAGCAGAACCGCCTGGACGCTCTCCGATTCGGCGACCGGCTCCTCGACGGAACGCTCGAGGGCATCCTTGGGGACGGCGAAGCCCTGTCCTGCGAGGTACTTCAAGAAAGCGTCCCAGAGGGTCGAGGCTTTGAAGCGGCGCTGAAGCGACTGGTGTTCCGCCGAATCCACGGGGTAATGGCGCAGCGCTCCGATCCGCTTGTGACCGAGGGCGAACTCGAATTCGCGGAACTGCACCGACTCGAAGCCGCTCGCGGTATCCAGCCGGCTGCGGAAGGAGTTGAACGACATCGGGGTCATCGTTTCCAGGATGTCGATTTGACCGACAAGGGTCTTGAGGATGGTCAGGATCCGCTTGAGGGTTCCAAGGGCATGGTGCGTATCACCGTTCTCTAGAGACTTCTGCAAGGAGCCGGTCTCGTGAAGGATCTGCTTGAACCACAGTTCGTAGACCTGGTGGATGACGATAAAGAGCATCTCGTCGTGCTCGGGTCCGTCGGAGACGGGGCGTTGGGCATCGAGGAGTTGGTCGAGGCGGAGGTATTTTCCGTAGGTGAGAGCCATGCTTGGATCATATCTCTGCCCGGAGGTTAGGGAAGAACCTGAACCAGCGCTCTGGTCGACTCCCTCCGCGGCTGACATGTCGGCAATGGGCCGATCGAGGACCCTGCGCCGACCGATGCCATCGCCGGGAAACAGGGAACTCGAGCCGAACCGTTGTACGATCGCTGCGGTACAAGGACCGTGACTTCGCCATCTGGACCGTGCTGGATCGACGGTTGCGATGGAACCACGGCCGACCGACGGGTAGACTTCCGCTCCCCGGGGCGAGGGACGTTTAAGGACAGGAGAGGGAATCAGGGCATGATCATCGAACCGAAAGTACGCGGTTTCATATGTACGACCGCTCACCCGACTGGCGCTGCCGCCGAGGTGGACCGTCAGATCGAGTGGGTGCGCTCGCGTGAGCCGATCGTCGATGGACCCAAGATCGCTCTCGTCATCGGATCGTCGATGGGGTACGGCCTGTCAACGCGCATCGCAGTTGCCTTTGGATGCAGCGCTGCCACGCTGGGAGTTCAACTCGAACGTCCCGCTTCGGACCCGCGCACCGCGACCGCCGGCTGGTACAACACTGCGGCGTTTCAGAAGCGGGCCCGCGAGGCCGGCCTTTGGGCAGAGACGATCAACGGCGACGCTTTTTCCGCTGGGGTCAAGGCCGAGGCGATCGATCGATTGCGGGAACTCGGCCCGGTAGATCTCGTTGTCTACAGCCTGGCTGCACCCCGCCGGACGATGCCAGACGGCACGGTCGCCAAGTCGGTGCTCAAGCCCCTCGGTTCCGTCTACCGCAACAAGACGATCGAGGTTGCCACTGGCGAGGTGTCCGAGGTGGCGATCGAGCCCTCGACCTCCGAGCAGGAGATCTCCGATACCGTCAAGGTCATGGGGGGCGAGGACTGGGCACTGTGGATTGACGCCTTGGAAGAGGCGGGAATGCTCGCCGAAGGATGTCGCACTGTCGCCTACTCGTACATCGGTCCCGAGCTGACCTTTCCGGTCTATCGCATGGGCACCATCGGCCGCGCCAAGGATCACCTCGAAGCGACCGCCAAGGAACTCGACCAGCGCCTTGCGGCGATTGGTGGACGGGCCTTCGTCTCCGTCAACAAGGCGGTAGTGACCCAGTCCAGCTCGGCCGTCCCGGTAGTGCCTCTCTACATGTCCTTACTGTTCGGCGTGATGAAGCGCAAGGGCCTGCAGGAGGGATGCATCGAGCAAGCCGTTCGTCTCCTCGAACAGCGCCTCTATCAGGGCGGGGAGATTCCCGTCGATGCCGAAGGGAGAATCCGCCTCGACGATTGGGAGATGCGTGATGACGTTCAGGCGGAGGTCCGAGACCTCTGGGAGCGAGTGGATTCCGACAATGTCCAGGAGCTGGCCGATCTGACCGAGTATCAGAAGGAGTTCCTGCTTCTCTTCGGCTTCGGTGCGCCGGGAGTTGACTACTCGATCTCGGTGGACCCTGATGTCGAACTCTAGGATAGAGGAGGGATTTTCTGATGATTGAGGGACATGGACCTGGAGCAGAGGCAATGGCGAACGGACGATTCAGATTCTCGAGGCTGCTGACACTTAGTCTGTTGGTGGTCATCTGGAGTGCGCTGACGGGGATTGCGTTCGGCTCGGATCTGGACTTCAGCTCGGATCTGGACTTCGGCTCGGATCTGGACGTAGCGGAAAAGCTTAGCCAGCGTGCCCTCGAAGACGACCGTGCCTGGGACCTGGTGGCCGCACTGACCTCTGAGGTCGGGCCACGGCCAGCCGGCTCGACGGGTGACCGTCGCGCTGTCGCCTGGGCGCTAGAACGGATGGAGGCGATGGGCTTCGAGAACGTCCGGGCGGAGCCGGTCACGGTGCCTCACTGGGAAGCCGGAGTTAGCACCGGGCGAATCGTGACACCTCACCCTCAGAAGTTGGTCCTGACCGCCCTCGGCGGCAGCGTCGGGACGGCCGAGGGCGGTATCGAGGCGGAGGTCGTCGAGGTCGCCTCGCAGGAGGCGCTGATGGCGATGGACCCCGATCGACTGGTCGGGAAGATCGTTTTCGTCAATCACCGGAT
>JAIOJS010000200.1 GCA_019911795.1 Thermoanaerobaculia bacterium
TAACCATGATAGTGCGATAGCGTCGGCTCCGGGTACCGCCAGCAGTAGTACCCCCCACCGCTGTCCCAGTCGACGAGCCAGGCTCCCTTGACCTCGCATCCCAGCGCTGTGACCTGGGTCGACCAGCGCCGGACGATCTCGTGGTAGACCTCCTCGAGTTCCTCCTGCCGCCGTTCGCTTTCCTCCCGGCTCGAAACCCGGTTGCGCAGGGCCTCGATCTGGCGCACCGCATCCTCAGTCCAGGAAAAGACCTGTGGAAACGTGGCGAGGGCCTGTTCGTAGGTGAAGTGACGAGGTGATTCGGTCATACGGCCCGATCGTACCAGAGCCTCGACCGACGGTGGATGGGAGGAGCGAAGCCCCAGACAGTGATATAAAGACGGCCCCATGGAAAAAAGATTCAGACACGAACACGGCGGTGGCCGCATCGAAGTGATCACCGGAGGTATGTTCTCCGGCAAGAGCGAAGAACTCGTCCGTCGTCTCCGACGCGCTTTGATCGCACGCCAGACCATCCAGGTCTTCAAGCCACGTCTCGACAACCGCCACGCCCCCGACCGAGTGGTCACCCGCGACCGCCGCGAGGTGGAGGCCACTTCGGTCGCCAACTGCGCCGAGCTCGAGCAGCAGCTGCTCGACGACGTCGAAGTCGTCGGCATCGACGAAGCCCAGTTCTTCGACGGAAGCCTCGCGGTAATCGTCACCCAGCTCGCCGATCGCGGGGTTCGCGTGGTCATCGCGGGGCTCGACCAGGACTACCGACGACAGCCTTTCGGCCCCATGCCCCAGATCATGGCTCTGGCCGAGCATGTCGACAAGGTGCACGCGGTCTGTGTGCAGTGTGGGGCCACGGCTCACTACAGCCAGCGGTTCGCCGGCGGTGGGGAGCAGGTGCAGGTCGGCGATGGAGAGTCCTACGAGGCGCGCTGTCGCAACTGCTACGAACCCTACCAACCGGCTTAGTCCCCCACCGACCAGGCTAGCCGAGTCTATTCAGCAAGATCCAGGCGCTCGAGGAGCTCACCGAGCTGAAGTCCCGCCAGCTTTTCGACGGCGACGTCGGCGAGGCCGAGTTCCTCTCGACCGTAGGTCTGTGCCACCCCCAGAGTGCACAGCCCAACCCCTCGCGCCGCCTGCAGGCCGGCCGGGCTATCCTCGATCGCCAAGACCTCGTGGGGGTGGAAGAGCCGGTCGGGTAGCGGCGGCTGACTATTCAGCTGCTGCAGCCCGACGCGATAGCCCTCCGGGTCCGGCTTGCTAGCGCTGACGTCCTCTGCCCCTACGATGAGCTTGAACCGAGTGCGGATTTTCGCCTGCTGGAGCGCTCCTTCGATCTCCTCTCGAAGGGCGCCGCTCACGACCCCGAGAGTCAGGCCAGCCTCGGAGGCCTGGAGCACGAGTTCGACCCCGCCCGGAAAGAAAGGGTACCCGCTCCGTCGCATCCGCTCTCGGTAGTACGACGCCTTCCGCGCGATCAAACGCATCGAGTGTGCGGCCTCGAGCTCCCGTCCCGCTGATCGAAACACGGCCCGGAAACACTCCGCATCGTCGAAGCCCAGGTAGTGCTTCCAGTAGTCCTCTCGCGAGAGGGCAATACCCTCCTCGTCCAGCACCTGTTGGAAGAGTTCGAGGTGAATCGGCTCATCGTCGACCAGGATGCCGTTGAAATCGAAGAGAATGGCACGCAGCATGACAAGGCTCCGTTGGGGGGAGAACACCGCCCCAGCTGGAGTGTTGCAGTGGTCTGAGGTGGCACCCCACGATTCAAAAACCGGACGGGCCGGTTCTCAGGACCGGAGAGGGTCTACACCGTAAAGGACGATCCGCAGCCGCAGGAACCAACCGCCTTCGGGTTGTTGAACTTGAAACCGGCCCCGGACATTCCCATCATGTAGTCGATGGTGGTTCCCTGCAGATACCGTGCGCTGATCGCGTCGACGTAGAGGGTCACATCCTCGACCTGATAAATGTAGTCGCTGTCTCGCCCTTCGTCGGTAAAGTCGAGCGCGTACTGGAAGCCACTGCATCCGCCCCCTACCACGGCCACTCGAAGGCCATGGGTATCGGGAAGGTTTTCCTCCTGCCGCGTTAGCCGGATCATCTGAGTGGCCTTCGGCGTCAGTTCCACCGGCCGAACCATCGTCGTCTCGGAGGGAGCGGTCGCGCCAGCGTCGATCGGCGTCTTGCTAGTAGCGGGGGAAACTGCAGGGGTATCGGTACTTGTCATGATGTTCTCCTCGGGTCACCACAACATGGCACGGCGACCCAATATTCCTCCATTGTACAGGAGATTCACTGCGGTACACGGAACTCTGCACTGATCTCTGCACTGAACAGTGCACGGGCCAACCGCGGTTCGTGCATACCGAACTGGGCGACTCCTTCGGCCTAGTGTCCCGTTTGGTTAATTCCGTGTACTTTGGGCGAGGTCGTTTTCGTTCCTGGCCAGGCGCGACGACGACTAATACTGGGGGTACTGCGAGGAGGAGCAACGCCGCCAGGGGCGAAAACGGGCCGTCCAAAGTGGACGGAATTAACCAAACGGGACACTAGCGCCGACTCAGCACTTGGCGATTCAGAACCGCCGCCGCGACGGCGCCGACCGGAGGCGCGACCATGTAGAGCCAGAGGTGAGCAAAGTTCTCACTCGCCAGCGCCGGACCGAGGGTGCGAGCGGGATTCAGGCTGGCCCCCGTCAGAGGTCCACCCATCAAGAAACAGAAAACGAAGGTAGAGCCGATCGCGATCCCAGCCAATGGAGCCACCGAATCGTCGGTTCCGGCAAACAACACCGCGTTGACCAGAAAGAAGGTGAGCAACGCTTCGAGGAAGAAGCCGGCGGCGACCGGCACCGTGATCGTCGTCCCACCAGCCTCGAGGCCCTGGGCCAGCATTGTTGCCCCCAGACCCGTCTCGGCGCCGCCGAGCACGTAGCGCAGGGCGAACCCGGCGAGGACACCTCCGATGACCTGGAACACGATGTAGGAGATCGCCCGACCCGCGTCGATGCGCCCCGCCATCCAGACCCCGATCGTCACCGCCGGATTGATGTGGGTCCCCGAGATGTGGCCGTAGGCATAGGTCAATCCCAGCACCACGAGGCCATGGGCAAATGCGGCGCCGACCAGCCCCCCGAGTCCGAGTGCGACGGTGCCGGCGCCGATGAAAACGAAGGCAAAGGTCCCAATGAATTCGACCACCAACGCCTTGGACATCCCTCGCTCTTGCATGATGCTCCCCTCCTGGAAGTAAAGTCTCGCGTGGGCCAATACCGCCAGTCCCACCGCGATCGTAAGCTACAAAGCTGTGTCTTTCGGAGGTCTCAGTCTAGCAGTCCCCAGCGGTCTAGCAGTCCCGAGCGACCTCGGGAGGAGGCTGAATCGCATCCCGGAGTTCTCCACAGCCCTAAGAGTTGCCCGTCAGCGAGCCCAACCGATCAAAGCGGCGCAGCGAAGGGCAGCTCCTCCACCACGACGTTGGCAGCACTCGTCGTCCGCAGCAATGTTCCCACATCGGCGCCCCGCTGATGGACGATCGCAAGCCCGATCGACCCCAGCGTCGGGGAAACAGCCGTCGCTCCGATCCGGCCTACCTCTCGGTCCTCGAGAAGGAGTCCGTCGCCCCCCCGAAGCTCGGAGGCGGAGCGAAGGCCACGGGGAAGCCGTTGAACTCCTCCACGGTAGTGGATCCTGGCGACGACCTCCTGTCCCAGATAGCAACCCTTGGTGTAGCTCACCGCCAGTGAGTCCATCCCGGTCTCTTGAGGGAAGTTCCTGTCGTCGAAATCGATGCCGTATCGCAGTTGGCCCGATTCGACATGGAGACAGCTCCAGGCGGCCGCGTCGATCGCCGTCTTGGCGGATGCGTCCAGGACCTCAATCCAGCCCTCGAGGTCCGACGGTGAGGTCCACAGCAGCTCAGCCTCGATGCCGGCCACGGTCCTGGGAAGGGAGATCGCCGTTCCCTCCCCGAATTCGACCCGGACGGCCCCGTCGTCTCGGTTCCGGTCAGAAGCCCCGGCCAGCTCTCCATCGGGCCGGAATACGGCCACCGCTACTAGGTCGGAGCGGCGCACGATCTCGACGCGGTCGGCGATACGGTATTTCGTCAAGTGCGCTTCGAGGAACTCAGCCCGATCGCTGGGAACCTCGAGGAGGAGGCTCTCTTCGAAAGAGGTCACCCAGAGGTCGCTTAGAATCCGTCCCTGAATCGAGGTACAGAAGCCGTAAACAGATCTTCCAGGCTCGAGGTTGCCGACGTCGCAGGTGACCAGGCCGTTGAGAAACCGATACCGGTCGGCGCCGGTAAACTCCACCAAGCTGACATCGTCACGACGCGAGTAGGCACGACCCGACCGAGCCGCATCGAGAGCCTCCGAAACTTGGACCAAACCCGGCGTCTGACCGGTGGGAGCCTGTGATTTACCCTGCATCCTTGGGAGTTTACTCGAAGGCCAGGGCCTCCTTGCTAGACTGACACGATGACCACCAGCCAATCACTGACCCTAACCAACGGTCCCCGGCCTCTAGAAGCACGCCTCCACCTCCCCAATCAGACCGTTGCTCGCCCCCTGGTGGTGCTGTGTCACGGGTTCAAGAGCTTCATGGATTGGGGATTTCATCCACCCCTCGCTGAGCTCCTGTGCGAACGGGGATTCGCCGTCCTCCAATTCAATTTCAGCGGCAGCGGGGTCGTGGCCGGAGAGGACGTGGTCAGCGACTCCAAGGCCTTCTTTGACGCCACCTACACCCGGGATGTCGAAGACCTGGTGTCCGTCCTCGAGGTCGTTCCTCGGTTGGATCCAAGGCATATCGACGCCAGCCGCTTGGCCCTCGTGGGCCATAGCCGAGGCGGTGGTATCGCGCTTCTCGCCGCAGCCACCGAACCCTGGACGGACCGCCTCTCTGCCCTGGTCACCTGGAACTCCATCGGGGAGGTCGATCGTTTTCGCGAGGCCGCGGCTGAGTGGCGAAAGTCGGGAGAACTTCCCATCCAGAACAGCCGGACCGGTCAAACCCTGCCGATCGGGATCGGTCTCCTCGACGACATTGAGAACCACCGCGAGGAACTCGATCTGCGAGCCGCGGCGGCGCGACGCCGCTGTCCCTGGCTCCTACTCCACGGTACCGAGGACGAGACCGTAGCCCTCGCCGAAGGAGAAGCCTTGGCGGCCGTCGCCGCTCAGCCCTTCCAGATGGAGCGTATTCTCGAGGGGAGCCACACCTTCGGCGCTCAGCACCCATTCTGCGGACCGACTCCGCAGTTGATCACAGCCATGAACGCCACACAGGAGTGGTTGGCCCGCTACCTGCGCCGGGTTTGAGTTTCCGTCAGGCGCGTGAAGAGGATCTTCCGGGCTAGCGCCAGGTCGGTGCCGTCTTGTGCTCCAGGAAGTGAGCGATCCCGCGTTGGCAGTCTTCCGTCAATCGAGCCTGGGCATTCTGTTCAGCCGCATGATCGAGCGCATCCTCCAAGGGGTGGCCCGGCAGGGAGAGCATGAGGCGCTTGGTTCGGGCCAAAGATTGGGAACTCGCATTGGCAAGGATCTCCGACGCGAGTGACTCTCCGGCCTGAGCCAGTTGATCAGCCGAGCCGTCGCCCGGATGGACTCGGTTGATCAAGCCGATCCTCAAGGCCTCCTCCGCCCCGAGCAAGCTGGGATTCAGGAGCAGCTCTCGGGCATCCCGGCCCGACACCCGCAAAGGGAGGAAGGTAGCAACCAGGGCCGCGACGAAGCCGATCTTGACCTCGCTGTACATGAACTTCGCGTTAGCGGCCGCGATCACAAAGTCGTGGGCGGAGGCCAAGCCGCAGCCACCGGCGATGCAGGCACCTTGCACTAAAGAGATGGTCAGAGCCTCCTGAGACAGGATGGCGTAGAAGAGATCTCGAAGCCCTTTCGAATCAGCCCGGTTGTCGTCGAGCGACGCATCCTTCAGAGATCGCAGATGGGCGAGGTCAGCCCCGGCCGAAAAGTGCTTTCCCGCGCCAGCCAGCAGGATGGCCCTGATGCCCTCCTCGAGGAGCGGCCGGCGGTAGACTGCGGTAAGCGCTTCGATCAGTTCCGGAGAGAGCGCATTAGCCCGCTGAGGGTCGTCGAGGGTCAGCCAGAGAAGGTCTCCCTCGCGTCGCTCGCGCAGCCGTTCGCTCACTCCTCCTCTCCCGAGGAGAGAAGCTCCGCCGGCACGTCGACCTCCAGAGACAGGATCCCCTGCCCATGGGTCTTTCCCTGCGCATCGGTCTTGAGGCTCATCGTGCCGCCACCTCCGAGGGAGTCGTGGAGGATGAAATTGAGGGCGCGAAGGTTCGGCACTTCGTACCGATCGACGGGGCCGAAACACACCTGGCTAAAATGCTCCTTGACACGTTTCGAAGTCACCTGCTGAACGAGGATCTCATAGAAGGGTGCGGAATCCGCAATCAGCCCTACGTTGCTGCCATCCCCTTTGTCACCGGAGCGGGCGTGGGCGATGCGCGACAGTGGTACTCGCATGGTCAAACCTCCTCGACCGTAACGTGGACGTTGGCTTCGACCACTTCGCGCTCGATCAACGCAGGCCAATAGGCCACGATCTCCTGCGGCTTGGGACGACCGCCCGCAAAGCCGGTCACTCCCGGGGGACCCGAGGTTACCAACGGCGCGAGTTCCTTGCCGAAGCGCTCGACCTTGTCGCGATCCGTATCCCGAACGCCCAACCTGAGGACCACCTCGGGTGGTTCACTCGGGGTCGGCAGGATCCCTGGTAGGCAAGCCGAGTGGCCGACCAACTCGACGAGTCGATCCTCGTCGGCGAAGGTCACCCCAGCGCGTTCCAGTCGTTTCCATACGATGTCGGCGCAGAGGCGAGCCTTGTCGATGGCTCGTGGGCCCGAAACCGTCAGCTCTCCGCTTGCTTTATACCCGGCGAGATAGGAGGCGGATATCTTCAGGAAGGGAGTCCTCTCCCGTCCCCTAATCCCACTGACCTGGACTCGATTGGCGCCGTCGGCCTCGAGCTTGATCGAGGTGAAATCGGCGGTGACATCGGGAGTTAGGTACTCCTGGGGATTTCCCATTTCGTAGACGAGTTGCTCCGCGACGGTCTCCAGCGTCACCATCCCACCGGTTCCCCCGTGTTTGGTGACTACGAAGGTACCGTCCGCCCGGGCCTCGACGAGCGGGAAGCCCACGTTCCACAGATCGGGCACCTCCCACCAGCGGCTGAAGTTGCCACCCGTGCACTGTGAACCACACTCCAGAATATGGCCGGCGACCGTCCCTGCCGCCATGAGATCCCACTGTTCAGGCGACCATCCGAACTCGTGTGCCATCGGGGCCAGCGCCAAGGCGGTGTCGGTGACGCGGCCACAAAGGACGATGTCGGCCCCTTGATTGAGAGCCTCCACCACCGGCCAGGCCCCGAGATAGGCGTTGGCACTCGTCACGTCCCCAAGGACGTCCACGATGGGCTCTCCACTCTCCATGTGATGGAGCGGATGTCCGGACTCGACGAGACTGGCGAGCCGAGGAAGGATGTCGTCGCCCTCGACAACCCCAACTCGTAGCCCCGACACACCGAGTTCCCGCGCGACCTCGAAGATCTGTTGCCGGCACGCCTTGGGGTTGAGACCGCCGGCATTGGTAATGACCCGAACTCCGCGCTCCTTCAGTTCGGGCAAGACGCGACGGATAAACCCTACGAAGTCGGTGGCGTACCCCCGGTCTGGATTCTTGAGCTTCTGCCGCATCATGATCGACAGGGTGACCTCGGCGAGGTAGTCCATACCGATGTAGTCGATCGGTCCGCCTCGTAGGAGTTCGACGGGCGCGTCGACGCTATCTCCCCAGAAGCCCTGTCCATTGCCTATTCGTATCGTCTTCATCACTGCCTCAAATTCTTGTGTCGAGCCGTTCTGTCTTCTCGATCCTCTCCAGATTCGTGGTGCCTCGATCCGGAACTGCTAGATCCGGAACTACTGTTGTTCTCACGTCTGTAGGACTCCCGTTTTGAACTCCTCGCGGACCGGGTTCGAAGCCGCCGCGGCCAGCGATCGAGAGACTACCGCGCGAGTCTCTGCCGGATCTATGATCGCGTCCACCCAGAGGCGAGCGGCCGCGTAGCGTGGATCCATGGCGGCGTCATAGCGATCCTGAATCTCGTCGAGGAGCCGCTGGCGTTCCTCCGGCTCGATCTCCCGGTTCTTGAGCTGAATCGCCAACAGAGTCTGGGAGGCCTGGGCCCCGCCCATCACCGCAATGCAGGCCGACGGCCAGGCGTAGACAAACCGCGCACCGTAGGCCTTGCCGCACATCGCGTAGTTGCCGGCGCCGTAGGAGTTGCCGACGAAGATCGTGATCTTGGGGACGACCGAGTTGGCCACCGCGTTGACCATCTTGGCTCCATCCTTGATGATGCCACCGCGTTCGGCCCGGCTTCCAACCATGAAACCCGTAACATCCTGAAGGAAGAGGAGAGGGATACCCTTCTGGTTGCAGAGTTGCACGAAGCGCGCACCCTTGTCGGCCGCTTCCGAGTAGACCACTCCACCAATCTGTAGCTCACGATCCTTGGGTTTGACTCCGGTCCGTTGCTCGACGATGGAACGCTGGTTGGCAACGATGCCGACCGACCAGCCGTCGATCCAGCCGGTACCGCAGATCAGGGTCCGCCCGTAGGTCTCCTTGAACTCATCGAAGTCGCTACCGTCGAGGAGACGAGCGAGCAACTCGCGGGTGTCGTAGGGGCGACTGCGATCGATCGGCAGAACACCCCGGAGCTCGGTGGTTGGTCGCAGCGGTTCCATGGATTCACGGCGACGGAAGAGCGACGGCGGAGTTGGTGCGAGCTGCTCGAACTGCGAGCGGATCTTCGCCAGGCAAGTCGCATCGTCGGGATGACGGTGATCGACCACTCCCGAGACGTCACACTGAACGATGGCACCACCGAGGTCCTCGGCATCGATCGATTCCCCGATCGCCGCCTTCACCAGGTGAGGCCCGGCGAGGAAGATCGACCCGGTTCCCTCGACGATGTGGGACTCGTCGCTCATGATCGGGAGATAAGCCCCACCCGCCACACAGGGTCCCATGATCGCCGCCACTTGAAAAATGCCAGCGGCTGACAACCGGGCGTTGTTGTAGAACGCTCGACCGAAGTGATCGCGGTCGGGAAAGATCTCATCCTGAAGGGGAAGAAAGACTCCGGCCGAGTCCACCAAGTAGACCAGAGGAAGTCGATTCTCTCCGGCGATCTCCTGTGCTCGCAGGACCTTCTTGCAAGTCATTGGGAACCAGGCACCGGCCTTGACGGTGGCGTCGTTGGACACCACCATGACCTCGCGACCATGAATCCGTCCGACGCCGATGATCACTCCTGCGCCGGGAGCTCCACCGTACTCGGCGTACATCCCGTAGGCAGCCCACAGCCCCAGTTCGAGGAAGGGAGCACCATCATCACAGAGCGCAATCACCCGCTCACGGGCCGTCATCTTCCCTTGGCTACGCTGTTTGGCCAGGCGCTTCTCTCCCCCCCCCAGCTCCAACACCTGTTCCTGAGCCTTCAACTCGGCCAACTGGTCGCTCCAGTGACCAAACCTCTTCTCGAACCGTTCGCTGACGGCAATCTGACTTTCGATAACTGACAAACTCAACCCTCCGCGGTCCAAGGCCATTATACGGTGTCCTCCGCTCGGGCACCGCAGGCAGTACCGAGCGTCGGAAGCCTCGCCGAGATCGATCACAGGCCTCTCCAAGGCCCCAGGGGAATCGCCTGCCTTCGAGGATACGACGGACTGATATCATGGCGAAGTGAAGATCACCGTGGTCGCCTTCGCCAGTGCCAGCGAGGCCCTAGGTTCCTCCGAGACTAGCGTCGAACTCCCTGCCGACTCTACCCTCGACGACCTTCGGCAACGACTCACGAAGCTCTACCCGGGCTTGGCCGACTTGTGGCCCCGCCTCGCAATCGCCGTGGATGGAGTCTTGTCGAACCGGAATCCGGCCCTAGCGGACGGCAACGAAGTTGCCCTCCTTCCTCCTGTATCGGGAGGTGAATCCCCAGCCCGGGTCCGGGTCGACGGAGCTCCGATCGATGCCGCCGAATTGCAGCAGATTGTGGCCGCGACCGGCTGCGGCGCCGTCGTTCTGTTCCTGGGAACCGTCCGGGACCACCATCAGGGACGTCAGGTCAAGGCACTCTCTTACACCGCCTACCGGCGTATGGCGGAATCGGTCCTCGAGACGATCGTCGCCGAGCTCGAGGCGCAGGAGCCGGCAACCCGTATCGCCATCCATCATCGCGTCGGCAACCTCCTGCCGGGAGAGTCCAGCGTCGGGATCGCCGTCGCGGCGCCTCATCGCCAGCCCGCCTTCGAGCTGAGTCGTTTGGCCCTGGAACGGCTCAAGCGAGAGGTGCCGGTATGGAAGATGGAACACTATTCCGACGGCGAGGCTCGCTGGCGCGAAGAAGAGCCTCTGAACCCCCAAGTCATCATCTCTGCTGGGAGCACTTCGTCATGACTCGATCCATCCACACATTGCTCACTCGAGCCGTAGGCTCCCTAGGCCTGGTCCTGCTCGGAGCCTGTGCCACCACGACCCCGCCCAGCAGTGTCTCGGTACTTACTCCGGCGAACGAGTCGAAGAGTATGCCCACCGCCGTCGTCTGGGTTGCCACCGCCCCCGAATATCTGGGTAGCGTGCATCAGACCTATTGGACCGCCCAGCAACGCCTCGACGAACTCAGGCGCGGCCATGAAGCCGGGAACTGGGGAGTCGTTCTCGACATCGACGAGACGGTCCTCTCCAACGTCCAGTACGAGATCGAAAGCCTGCGGCTGGGTCGCACTTTCGACGATGTCTCGTGGAACGAGTGGTGCCGACGCCAGGAAGCGACGGTGCTCCCCGGAGTCATCCCCTTCCTCGAGCGAGTTCGAAGCCTGGGGGGCCGAATCGCCCTCGTCACCAACCGTCAAGCAATGGTCGAAGAAGCAACGCGAGCCAATTTGGTTGCGGAAGGCGTCCCCTTCGACATCCTCTTGACCAAGGTCTCGGAGAGTGACAAGTCAGCGAGGCTCGAAGCAGTTCGGAGCGGCACTGCCCATCCCGATTTCGGCCCCCTCGAAGTGGTGCTCTACTTCGGAGACCAGGTCGGAGACTTCCCGTGGCCCATCGAGGACACCACTCTGGCAGGCACGGGGGGCGAGCCTCACGATTTCGGTGAGCGCTTCCTTCTGCTCCCGAATCCGATCTACGGAAAGTGGCAACGCAATACACTTCCCTGAGGGCACGCTGAGGGCGTCACTCGAACCCATTGCCTCGGCAAGCCCCTGGTCGCGATTACTGCCGCCTCGAGGTCAGTTAGTTAGCCCGGGACCTTACGTAGGATAACCAATCCTCTGTTTCGACATCTTCCTCTTGCTTTTTTCGCGATCGCCCTCTAGAATCTGGTCTCACCCTTTTCTCCATGGGCGCTGCAAAAGCGCCCATCTTTTTTGGAGACGACTTTTTCGGAGTGACTGTTTCGGAGTGACCTCGTCGTCAGCTCTTGGAGCGTCAGCTCCTGGATGCAATCTCGTCGTTGCTTCGCGCCTCGCCGTCGCATCCGTAGTCCTGCCTGACCCAACATCGGGCGGCAAGAGCGCCGGAGGGATCCGGAGGGCCCCCAAGCTCCGCTCAAGAACTTTGGGGCGTTGAACCTCAATCATTCGCTCGGAGGCGGTGGTACGGATGGAGTCTGCGCCAGCAACCAAGCCTCGAACTCGGCACCTAGATCGGCCCAGTTTCGGCCCAACCGCCGACGAAGACCCTCTCCGTCCGCGACACCACCCTCCGCCACCCCTGCCAAGTACCCTCTGAAGGCCTGAGGGTAGCTATCCAACAGCCAGCGGACCAAGAACCCCGCCATGGCGTAGTGGGTCTCCTGGGCGCCGCGACGATGAAAGTCTCGATCGAGAGTGACCAGGGATTCCAGGGAGGGAAGTCCCGACGCCACGGCAACTCGGCGGAGTCTGATGAGATCTGCCATCGCCCCGCTCGCACTCCAGCCCGTGGCATCGACCTCGACCGTCGCATCGACGCTGCCGGGTACCAGGCGGCCGTCGTCACCAACCGCTGAGCCCGAGAGATCCTCCGCCATTCCCTCGTCCAACCAAGGGGGTAGGGCTGGACCGATCGCCCGACGGTTGAGGAGGTGCACCAGTTCATGAATCACGGTCGAACGGACCTCGTCCGTCTTCTGTCCCTCGAGAAAGAGCGCGACAATCCCTTTCCCCACGTGTCCGCTGGAGGGACGCCCCTGGAGCTCCGGATCCAGAGCCTTGTAGGCGAGGTAGTTCTCCTTCGTCGAGAAGAGTACGATGGCGGCCTTGGCGGATCCGATCGGTTGGACGCCGAATCGTTCCGTGTAGATCCGCTCTAGGTCCGGTACCACCCCATCGAGGCGCGTCAAGCGGCGGATGTCGGGACCATCGGTAAGAAACAGGTAGGGGCCAAGGCGCAACTCTCGTCCACCGTCTCGCAGCCGGGCGCGGGCCGCGGCCAATCGCTCGGCATCGGGCGGGAGGTCGGCCACAGGGCTCAAAGGCTGGATGCCACTGCCGAGGGGCGGATCAGAGACCTCAGAGTAGTTCGGAAGAAATGCCCAGCCGACCTCACCCCTCCAGTCTAGACCGTACCAGTCTCCCTGCCGGGCGACCTCGGCCAAACTGACTACCGGTTCGAGCTCTACCAACTCCGAGGCTCCATCCTCTGGTGCCTTGCGGAGAATGGTGCGTTCCGTAAGCCAGACCCTCGGCCTCGCCCCGAAATGAGGCTCCTGAGCCTCGACAGAGGGTTCGGACTTCGGGATGGCGGCATCTCCGCGGGCTCCATCGCCCCCGCGTCGCCCCTCCGGCCTCACCTCCCTCTCGGCACGGCCCACATAGCGATCCCGAAACTCTCGCGCCAAGGGGCCGAGCAGAGGCCAGCCCTCAGCATCTTGGACCCATCCTGCATCCGGGTTCTGGGACAGCCAAACGGCTCCACCGGCGCCGCCCAGAGCAAGGAGCGCGACGCCCCAGAAGAACCACTCACGCTTCCAGAAGTTCACGCGAGTCCCAACGCCACGGAGCGGGCGAGGAGACCTCTCCGTGGTGCCACAGGGCAGTTTAGGCGGCTCTGCCGCCGCCTGCTCTGCGGATCCTCGACAAGGTCTTCACCCGGCCCCTGGTCAGCTTCCACCGCGCTCGACGTCGTCTGATTCAACCCTCAGTTCCGAGTTTGCAAGAATACTTCCGCGAGCGTTACGGCATCGGCTCCAGGGTCAAGGGATCACGGAGCGGCAGATGGTGAACCTCACCGTCGAGAAGCTGCCCCATGTTGGCACGGCCGTCAGCGTCCCCAGGTCCGATCTCATCCCATGGACCGACCGCGAGAAGCACCAGCTTCTCAGGGTGCAAGAGATCCTGCGCCGCCTTCTGGACCGCCGCTTGATCTACCGCACCGATGCGGTCACGGAAATGGGTCCAGTAGTCGTGAGGACGACCGATGTACTCATCTCCGGCAAAGGTACCGGCGATCGAACTCGCAGACTCGAAGCGACGCGGGAAGGTATCGACAAAAGAGGCCTTGGCCGTTCGCAGTTCGACCTCGGACACGGGCTCACTCTGGATTCTCGAAATCTCCTCCAACGCTATCGCCGCCGCTAGGGCCACGGTGGAATTCTTCGACTGGTAGGAAGCGCTGAACACGCCCGGCCAGAAAACCCCTCGCGAGTAGCTCGATCCCGCGCTGTAGGCGAGCCCTTCGTCAGATCGAATGCGCTTGACCAGGCGCGAGGTAAAGCCTCCGCCTCCGAGAATGTCGTTCATCACCATCGCGGCGTAGGCCTCGGGATCTGACCAGTCGCTCCAGCTCTCGGTGAGGTGTCCGAGCGAAACTCGGCCCTGGGGGATCTCCTTCTCCACATGGTAGATCCCAGGAGTGGGAGTGAAGCTCGGCGCCGCGGGAGGCCAGGGGACCGGCACCAGGTCCGTGGTCGTTGGCCAGGCCGCGAGTCGGCTTTCGAGGTTGGCCAAGATAGCCTTGGTGTCGACATCGCCCGACACCGCGATGACCAGTTGGTCCGGCCGCCAGTAGCGGCGGTGGAAGGCAGCCAAGTCGTCAGAATCGATCGCTTCCAACTCGGCAGCGGTCAAGGACCTGGAACTGAAGTGGTCCTCTCCGAACAGCAGCCACTGCCACTCCCGACCGGCGATACTCCGCGGATCGTCGTTGCGTTGCTTCATCTGCTCGAGAGCACTGCTCTTGACGACCTGAAGACGATCGGCATCAAAGCCCGGGGACATCAACATGTCAAAGAAGAGGTCCAGCGACGGGTCGAGGACGGTCGAGAGGCAGTCCAAGGAGGCGCTGCTACTAGTATCCCCCGAACCCGAGGAGATATTGGCCGCGAGGAAGTCGACGCGCTCGTCGAAGTCCTCCGCACTGATCGATTGCGTTCCACCCTGCCGTAGAAGAGTCCCGGTCAGCGAAGCGACTCCGGGATTGGACTCGTCATCCAGGAAGGCGCCGGCTCGGAACGTCAAGTTGATGTCGACCAGAGGTAGAGCATGGTCCTCGACGACGTAGACGGGAACGCCGTTGGAGAGCTCGTGGCGAGCCGCCGTCGCATCGGGAACTTCGAAGTCGAGCGGGCCGAACTTCAGATCTCGCGGGTGCTTCGCTACCTCTGCCGCTCCGGCCGTCGACACCAGGGCAAGTACCCCTAGCGACGCTATCGAGGCCACCGCCTTGGAAAACTTGTTCGCTCTCATCACTGCTCCTCCCCCGCTTCAGTCAGCTCCACGAGCCGTTCCTTCGCTGCGTTCAACATCACACCCATGACTTCCTTCTGGGGCGAGGTCATGGCGCCGAGCTGTTCTTCGACCATCGTCACCATGCCGGTGAGGTCTTCGACGCTCTCCATCTGGCGAATCTGGCGGATCTGTCCCTTCACCATCTCCTGCATTTCGGGGGGCACCTCATCGAAGCCCTCCGGCATCTCCTCCTCGACTGAACCCGCCTTCCGTTGGTAGAGACCCACCACCCGATTCTCGGGTGCGAAGTAGGCCTTGGCCACCCGCTGTATGTCCTCGGCGGTGACCTGGCGCGTCAGCTCGGACCACTCGTTGAGATACTCCCAATGGCCGAGACCGTCGTAGTAGACGAGCTGAATGAGGAGAAAGAAGGGACTCTCCAAGCCGCGAAACGCGTCGGCCGCGATCTGGTTCTTGACCTTCTGGAGTTCCTCCACCGGGACCAGCTCATTCTGCAAGCGACTCAACTCCGCGTACCAGGCGGCCTCGAGCTGTTCGGGCGAGGCCTCGCCCTTGGCTTCGACGTTGACCCCGAACGAACCCGCGAACTTCCTGGAATCCTGGGACGCTCCGGCCGAGGTGGCGATCTTCTGGTCGAGAACCAGGGACTTGTAGAGTCGCCCGGTTCGCCCGTTGAGGATTCCCGCCATCACATCGAGGGGGTAGGAATCCTTATGATGGAAGGGAACGGTGTGGTACTGAATACCCGCCTGCGGCTGACAGTCGCACTCGGCGAGCATCCGCTTTTCGGCGACCTGTTCCATCTCGAGGGTCACCACATCCGGCGGCTCGATCGCTCCGCGTTCGAGTCGCCCGAAGTAGCGCTGGGCCAGGGTCTTGGCCTCAGCAAGATCGAAGTTACCGACGAGTACGCCGGTGATGTTGTTGGGAGCGTAGTAGGTGGCGAAGAAATCTTGCGCCTGCTGTTGACTGATGACTCGAAGGTCGGAGGGCCATCCGACCACTGGCCAGCTGTAGGGATGAGACTCCCAGAACATCGCTCCCAGCATCTCGTCGAACTTGCCGGTCGGGGTCGACTCAGTACGCATCCGACGCTCTTCGTGGACGACATCGCGCTCCGAGTAGAACTCGCGAAAAACCGGCTCATAGAGTCGGTCGGACTCCATCCAAAACCAGAGCTCCAGCTTGTTCGCGGGGACGGTGATGAAGTACCCGGTTAGATCTTCCGTGGTGAAGGCGTTCATCCCCGAAGCGCCGGCCTCGCTGTAGATCTGATCGAACTCGTCCTTGACCATGAGTGACCGTTGCTCCTCGATCAGGGCGGCAAACTTGGTCTCGAGATCGATCATCTCGGGAGTCCGCGCCGCGGGATCGAAGGGGTCGTCGATCTCGCCGCGACGGACCCGCGCTCGCTGATCCCGGTAGTGTTGACGGAGTTCCTCTTGGAGGGCCTCCTGTTCGGCGATCACCTCGAGGTCTCGCTCGATATTGGTCGTACCGATGGTCCGAGTACCCTTGAACAGCATGTGCTCGAAGAGATGGGCCAGACCGGTGATTCCGGGCCGCTCGTTGGCTGACCCTACGTGGGCGACCCAGCCCGCTGATACTGTCGTGAGTTCCGGTCGCTGCACCACCAGGAACTTCATTCCGTTGTCCAGTTCGAACGTCTCGACGGGAACCTTGGCCTGTTGGGAACCAGACTCCGCCGCACCGAGGCCGTTTGGCACCCAAAGCATGCCGACGAGGGCCGCAGTCCCGAGAATGGATGGGAATCGACGCTTCATTCGCTACCTCTCTCCGCTGTAGTTGGAACTCTTCGACGGCGCTGCCGTGAAGAGAACGCCCATCGTAGCATGGGGAAGGAGGAGGCTTAGCGCTAGTTCGGCTGGCTAGTTCGGGCGGGCGGAAGTCCCTCTTTTGGGCTTCGTAGTGGTCTCCAACTGGAGCTCGACCTCGCGCAGCCGACGCTCCAGGAACTCGATTCTCTCCTCCAGCTCCTTGCGCGTTTCTGCCTCTTCACCGACGACCTTCTGGAGACGGTAACTGCCGAGCGCCTCGACCGCCTCTTCAAAGGCCAGTTCGAGGTGGTCAGAGGTGTCGTCGCCACTTCGGAAGGTCCAACGGAACTGCGATGAAGCATCGCCCTCTCGGGGACGCGGGGCCACCAGGACCACCCTTCCATCCTGGTCGGTGTGGATCAGCGGCGCGAGGTCGAGCGTCCGGGACTGCCGCCCCTCCAGAATGGCCTCCAAGTTCCACACCATTCCCGACCGCGCGAACTCCAAACGGACTGGCTCCTTGGCCTGGCGGGGAGCGATCAGGCGTTTGAGGTCCCAACTCGATTCAACCGGAGACCCGTCGACCGCGAGGAGTACATCTCCGACCTCTAGACCCGCCCGCGAAGCCGGACTGTCCGCCACCACGCGGGACACGAGAACCCCACGATCACCGGCGAGGCCCCAATGGGAACGCAACTCGTCGCTGATCTCGAGCACGTGGACTCCGAGATAGCCGCGTTCGCCGGTGGGCAAGGTCATCTCTCTGCCTGATTCCGACTCGAGCAAAATCTGTCCATTCTCGACCCGCTCGAGGGCCTTGTCCCCCCACTCGTTACCATCCTGACCCACCCGAAAAACCCACACCCTAGGGGTCGCCTCGTGATCGGTGTCCCCTCCTGCCTCAATCGTCGCCGTCTCCATCGTCGTC
>JAIOJS010000201.1 GCA_019911795.1 Thermoanaerobaculia bacterium
ACTCGCTTCCGGCTGATGGCCAATCTCTACCGCGCAGGATTCGCACCTGCTGGATCCCCTACGATCGGTTTCTACTCTGAAAACTCTCGTCTACATCGTTTCCCCCGATCCCTGGATTATCCTGACGCACAGTCGTTGAGAGTTCTATCTCTCACCTCGGGCTCACGGAGCCTCGCGAAACTCTGGTTGCAGTAGACCCTGCAACGAAGGGTCAAGGTTGAGAGCTGCTTCGAGCTCACGCTGCATTTCGTCAGGTCGACCAAGCTTGAGAAGTACGTCTGCGAGATAGAGGTGTGCCTTGGCATCTCCCGCGTCGAGGCTCAGGGCTCTCTCGAAACTCGCCTCAGCGTCGGAGAACCTACCTTGCGCTCGTCTGGTGAGTGCAAGGTTTACGTGTAGAGACGGGTCGTCGGGGGCCAATACCAAGCCCTGTTCTGCCTCAGAGGCCGCCTCAGCGAATCTGTCCATCAGGCGGAGCAGTCCAGCCAGCTCGTTTCGAATCGCAGGATCACGTGGAAACCGTCTGACCAGTCTTCGGAGGATCTCTTCGGCCTTCTCCCGTCGGTTGACTGCGATGTAGTAGAGGGCTTGATACCGCTGGGCCCGCGGGCTCTCAGGGCAGACGATCAGTGCCTTCTCTATCTGATCACGGGCGAGTTGTACAGAACGACGATCCGAGAATGAATACAGCCTTGGAAGCCCCTCTTCTCGTCCGAGCAGAACCCAGGCGTGGTCAAGGAACTCCTCGGTTCTAAGTAGATCCTCCGAAGTACAACCGCTTGACCACCACTTCGAGGGGAGGGCACATGGGCCAAGTACGCAGAGCACACCGGCTATTGACGCGACTGCCCCCCACGCGCTCAGCCTATTCCACAGGGTGAGCCTCTTGTAGCGTTCCCGGAGCCTCAAGGTTGGCCTGCCATTGGTTCTTAGGTCATAAACTGGAGCATGCCGATTGCCATGCGTCCAAGTAGGAGTTTCTCGTACGAGTTCAGGACATGGTTGACAGAACTGTTCCACTACATCGCTTACACATTTGATGGTTAGTGTAGCCTTCTTTGGGCTGTTAGTCGTTGCGAGTCGGCACCGCAAGCATGTCGCTGAGAACGCTATCTGGCGGTCGGCCATGATCGTTGAGACCTCTAACCCGGCGGCACACCAGCAACCTCTATCTCTTGCAGCACAGTGTCGTTTAGTAGGCACTATCTGCTGCCCAGTGCTCTCTTGTGACAGAATCCTGCGAGTTCCACCCGATCTCACAGGAGCCACCGCGGAATGTAGCCCGGTTTAAGGAAAGGAAAATTCTTGAGGCACTTCAGAGCGAAACTGACACGACTCCAAAACACCATCGTTGACGTGCTCCCCGATACAGAAGATATCTACGGATTCTCTGGTGTAGACAAGGCTCTTTTGGTTGAAGGCCTAAAGTCAGCTCATGGGATCTCCTCGGAGATCCCAGAAGACAAGAGCAATACACGTTTCGAGATCGTGATGCTCAAGCGTTTTGGTGACCAATCTTACGAAAGAGCGAAAGAACTGCTAGCCAGCGACTTCGATAGAAGGGGAGGAAAGAAGAGATTCAATGAGCTCTTGAATATCGTTGGCTCGCTCGGTGAGCGTACCAAAGCCACCTACTTCATCGTCGCACAAGAGGGCCTCCGTTCCGATGTTGAGCTCGCGAGTATCAAGGAGCTATCCGCAAATCTCCGCCACGAAGGTGAGACTCTGCGTACTGAGATCAAGAAGCTACAACCGAGACTAGAGATCGCTCAGTCAAACGTTGACGAGGCTATCTCAACGAAGGATCAGATACTGGAGGTCGCTGAACGACTTGACAAGGCCTCAACCGAGTCCGAAGCATTGGCTACCCGGGTAGGCGAACAGTCCCAGAAGGTTGATAGCTACTTTAGTGAGATAGAGGGCCGGCGGGAGGCCTTCTCTAGCTTGAAAGGCGAGGTTCTAGACCTGCAGTCAGATTTCGTAGCTAGCTCTGGAAAGCTGGAGGCGCTGGTCTCTCAAGGCCACAAAGCCGCAACAAAACTACAGGAGCTTGAGAAGAAGAACGCTGATCTCCTCGAAGAAGCCTCACGAACCCTAGGTGACGCGAACAGAGTCGGGATGGCAGCATCGTTTCGGGAACGGAAGCGAGAACTCGGAATTCAACTAGTGGTCTGGCAGTGTGTTTTCATTGGTGCCACCGCTTGCATCGCTTCGCTTTCGGGATGGCTGCTAGTACCGGGCCTTGAATCAACCGCCCTAGATTGGACGTGGATCTGGAGTAGAGTCGCGATCATTGCTCCTATTGTCTGGCTGGCTTGGTTCGCAGCCCGCCAATACGGTTCCACAGCTCGTATTCGAGAAGACTACGCCTTCAAATACGCTGCAGCAATGGCCTTTGAGGGTCACAAGAAGGCAATCCGCGAAGTAGATCCAGACCTTGAGTCGCGCTTGCTCGAGCTATCATTATCAAACATGGCGCAGAACCCAATTCGGCTCTATTCTATGCGACAAGAATCGGCTACGCCTTTGCATGCTCTGGTTCGACCAGTTCTGGATAAGCTCCCAAGTGTGCAAAAGAAGACAGGCCGTGGTCAGGCGAAGGACAACAGCCACTCAAACGCCATAACTGACCGCAGCGACGCTTAGCGGACGGAATTGATCTGGCGGCATGTGCCGAATTCCGAGAACTCAACCAGCCACTACTCGGGTGAGGCCCTCTACCTGGCACCCTCTATCTGGCAGCAACCATAGTGTAGTCGCCGCCAGATGAGCTCTACGCCCAGCTGGCCATGTCGGTCACGGCGGCGGACGAAGCAAAAGCTGTGAGCCCAAGGCATGACGTGTGGATGTTTCTAAAATCCATGTGACCTATTCTTGCGACAGACTGGGATGCAGTTTGACAGCGCGCCTAGCTATCGCGCGCCTTTCGGTTCCGGTCTTCGATCGCCGCCTTTTTTGCTTCAGGCAAATTTTCGTAGAGCTCTCGTGCCATCTTAGGATGGCTGATCATTTGCTCACCGACCAGGTTGACCAATTCGAAGAGTTTGAGAGCAGTTCCCCGGTCATCCGCGAGGTTGATCTCGCCAGGGTGCACGGACTCGTTTCCGATAACTCTCACAACATCGAGGGACATCTGGACCACCGGGTTG
>JAIOJS010000202.1 GCA_019911795.1 Thermoanaerobaculia bacterium
GCACAGATCTCTCTGTGGCACCTCTGGCTGCTAGGCTGGCTGGCTAGAACGCGTCGTCAGGGAACGCCATGACGGCATCACTGCCGGCCATGATGATGGCAAAGAGTGCGCCGCTCTTCGGTAGCAGGCGTTGCATGAAGAACCGTGCCGTCGCTAGTTTGGCGTCGTAGAAGTCTTTGTCGCTGCCCTCTCGTTTGGCCAGAGAGATCTTGGCCATCCGCGCCCACAGGTAGGCGAATGCGGTGTAGCCGAAGAGGTGCAGGTAGTCGGTCGCGGCGGCGCCGGCCTGGTCGGGATTCTTCATCCCCTCCTGGGCAATCCAGGCGGTCGCCCGTTGGAGCCGCTCGAAAGCTTTGGCGGCGGGTCCAACGAACTCCTGCATCTCGGGCACCTCGGCTTCCGCTTCGAGGAACTGCTGCACTGGATGGAAGAATCGGCGCAGGTAGCGGCCCATGTGCGCCGGCAACTTGCGTCCGACCAGGTCCAACGCCTGAATGCCGTTGGTCCCCTCGTAGATCTGGGTGATCCGAGCGTCACGCACCAGCTGTTCGACCCCGTACTCGCGGGTGTAGCCGTAGCCACCACAGACCTGCAGGGCGAGGTTGGTGGCGTCGAAGCCGAGGTCGGTCTGAAAGGCTTTGACCACCGGAGTGAGGAGCGATGCGAGGTCGTCGGCCTCGCTACACTTGGCGGGGTCCGGATGCCGATCGTGGACGTCGATGGCCAGCGACGCCCATGCGGTCAGGGCGCGGGCGCCCTCGGTAAAGGCACGCATCGTGAGGAGCATCTTACGGACATCGGGGTGGACCAGGATCGGGTCAGCCTCGAGCTGTGGGTACTTAACCCCGGTCAGCGATCGCCCCTGGAGCCGTTCCCGGGCGAAGGCGACCGCTTTTTGCGAAGCCGCTTCGGCGAGGGCCAGACCCTGCACACCGACGTGGAGTCGGGCGCTGTTCATGAAGGTGAACATGGCGCGCATGCCCTTGTGGGGCTCTCCGACCAGCCAGCCGATCGAATCGTCGAAGTTGATGACGCAGGTGGAGGATCCCTTGATCCCCATCTTGTGCTCGATCGAGGAGCAACCAACTCCGTTGGGTACCAGTTCTCCATCAACCTCGCGGAGCTTGGGGATGGCGAGCAGGCTGATTCCCTTGATTCCGGGAGGCGCCTCGGGGAGTCGGGCGAGCACCAGGTGGACGATGTTTTCGGTCAGGTCGTGATCGCCGGCGGAGATGAAGATCTTGCTGCCGTTGACGCTGAAGGTGTCGTCGCCGGAGGGGACGGCGAGGGTCCGGACCAGTCCGAGGTCGGTCCCGCACTGAGGCTCCGTGAGGCACATGGTGCCCGCCCAGGTGCCATCGATCAGCTTCGGGATCAGCTTCTGTTTGATCTCCTCGGAGGCGTGCAGGTCGAGGGCGTGGGAGGCGCCTTCAGTCAGTCCCAGGTACATGGCGAAGGCGAGGTTGGTGGCGCAGAGCATTTCGGTAGCCATCGCGCCCACCGTCGGTGGGAGTCCTTGGCCACCGTACTCGGGACGACCGACGAGTCCGGTCCACCCGCCCTCCTGCAGCAGCCGATAGGCCTCGATGAAGCCGGTGGGTGTCGTCACCGCACCGTCGCGCAACTGACAGCCCTCCTCGTCGCCTACCGAGTTCAGCGGTTCGAGGACCTCTCCGCAGATCTTGCCGAGTTCCTCGACGACGGCGAGGACGAGGTCCTGGGTCGCATCTTCGTAACCGGGCAGTTCAGCCCACGTCGCTTCGGCGTCGAAGAGTTCATAGTAGACGAAGCGCAGATCGCGCAGGGGTGCTTTGTAGCTAGCCATGGTCTAGTTCCTCAACGGCTTGCCGGTCTCGAGCATGTGCTCGATGCGAGCCAGGGTGGCGGGCGTCTTGACGAGATCGAGGAAGGCCTCGCGCTCGAGGCGGAGGAGAGTCTCCTCGGAGACGGTTTCGGTGATGTCCGTATCGCCGCCGGTAAGCACGACCGCGAGTCGGTTGGCGACGACCTCATCGTGAGCCGTGGCCATCCCGCTGGCTCGGAAACCGGCGACGGCGGAACTGAGCGCAGCCCGCCCAGTGGGGCCGGGGAGGGTGATCTCGACCTTTGTCGGTGGCTCGTATCCCGCGGCGTGTAGTTCCAAGGCACGAGCCTTGGCGTCGGCGAGTAGACGGTCACGATTCATGGTGACGCGATCGTCGGGGCGTAGGAAGAGATGGTCGCGGGCCTCGTCCGCCGAGGTCGAGACCGTCGCGGTACTGATCAGCTCGAAGACCTTGGCGACAGGCGGCATCGGTCCACCCGGACGCCGAGGATTGGTCGCCCAACGGGTGATCATCTCCTTGCAGCCGCCCCAACCGGGAACGACGCCGACGCCGACCTCCACCAGTCCCATGTAGGTCTCGGCGTGAGCCTGAATCGCGTCGCAGTGGAGGAGGATCTCGCATCCGCCGCCGAGCGCCATGCCCGACGGAGCGCCGACCACCGGGAAGGAACTCGATTGGAGCGCGGTAAAGGCCTGCTGTCCCGCGGCACCGCCCTCGCTGATCACGTCCCAGAGGCCGATGTTGGCGGCGAAGAGGGCGAGTCCGATATTGGCGCCGACCGAGAAGTTGCTGCCTTCGTTGTACAGCACCAGGGCCTTCCACCGATCGCCATCGATCAACTCGAGGGCGCGTCCCACCATGCGAACGACACCGTCGTCGAGCGCATTCATCTTGGTGTGGAACTCGAGGCAGAGCACTCCGTCGTCGAGGTCCCAGAGACTGGCGGAGCCGTTCCTTTCCACTGGCTTGCCGGCTCGGCGAAGGTCGGCGAGGAGGAGGACGCCCTCGGGGCGCTCGAGGTCGCGGTAGGTGCCATCGACTCCGAAGACCTGCAATCGGCCGTCCGTAGTGCGATAGAACGTGCCCTCGCCCACTGCATCGAGAAGCGTTGGAACTTCCCGATCCTCTTCGCGCAGGCGGTTGGCGAACCACGCCGGTCCGAGTTGGTCGATGAGTTCGAACGGTCCCGAGGTCCAGCTGTAGCCGGTTCTCATGGCCTCGTCGACGAGGGCGGGTGAGTCTGCGATCTCCGGCACCAGGGACGCCGCATAGGAGAGGGTGTGGGAGAGCATGTTCCAGGCGAACTGTCCCCCGCGGTCGGAGTGCTCGACGAGGGCGCGGAGTCCTCCCTGGCGCGACGCCTTCAAACTCTCGAGGCTAGGCTTGACCTGGTCCCGGTACTCGCCTGATTTCAGGTCGATCGCTTGCAGCGTCTTGCCGCGGGAGCGGTCCATTCGGTAGAAGCCGCCTTTGCCCTTGCGTCCGATGAGTCCGGTCTCGATCATGCGCTGGATCAGTGGCTCTTCGCGATGGATGTCGCGGTAGGCATCCTTCGCCGGCAGGGTCGCGAGGAGGGAAGCGGCGATGTGCGGACCGAGATCGAGACCGACGAGATCGAGCAGCCCGAAGATGCCGGTCTTGGGGAGGCCCATCGGCTTTCCGGCGATAGCGTCGGTCTCCTCGACGGTGAGACCGAGGTCGATCGCTTCGCGGGTCGCTACTTCGATCCAGAAGGTGCCGACGCGGTTGGCGATGAAGCCGGGAGTGTCCTTGCAGTCGACCACGCTCTTGCCGAGCCGACGGTCGCAGAAATCTCGAACGGCGTCGACGGCGTCGCTGTGGGTGTCGTCACCCGTCACCAGCTCGAGCAAACGCATGTAGCGCGGCGGGTTGAAGAAGTGTGTGATCAAGAAATCCGCGGCGAAGGCCTCGGGCATCCCGTCGACCAGATGCTCGAGTGGGATGGTCGAGGTGTTCGAGGAGACGACCGAGCCCGACTTTCGCACCGCGTCGATCTTGCGATAGACCTGTTGCTTGACGTCGGGTCGCTCCAGCACCGCTTCGACGATCCAGTCGCAGTCGGCGAGGAGTTCGAGGTCGTCCTCGAGGTTCCCCGGGGTGATCAACCGCGCGTTCTTGGAGTGCATGAAGGGGGCGGGCTTGGCCTTCTTCATCCGTTCGATAGCGTTGCGGGCGATGACACTGCGATCGCTGGGTGGACCGTCTTCAGTACTCTTCGGGACGATGTCGAGGAGGACGACCGGCACCCCGGCGTTGGCGACATGGGCCGCAATCCCGGCCCCCATGACTCCCGCTCCGAGGACTCCTACCTTTTCGATGCGATTGGCCATGGTCGTCACACCGCTTCCAGGACGGTGGCGATTCCCTGACCACCGCCGATGCACTGAGTGGCGAGGGCGTAGCGCTTGCCCTCGCGGACGAGGAGGGCGGCGGCCTTGCCGGTGATGCGGGCGCCGGTCGCTCCGAGCGGATGACCGAGGGCGATGGCCCCGCCGTCCAGGTTGATCTTGGATTCGTCGAGACCGAGTTCCTCGATGCAGGCTAAGGACTGCGAAGAGAAGGCTTCGTTGAGTTCGATGATGTCGATGTCCTTCAACTCCAGCCCGGCGCGTTCCAGTGCTTTGCGGGTCGAGAGTACCGGTCCCAGCCCCATGACCTCAGGGGCGCAACCGGAAACGGCGACCGACTTGATGCGCGCGAGAGGCTCGAGTCCGGCTCGTTCGGCGTAGGCCTCGGAGCACACCAAGGTCACTGAGGCACCGTCGGTCAATGGGGAGGAGGTCCCGGCGGTGACGGAGCCGTCTTCGTCAAAGGCGAGCCTGAGTTCGGCGAGTCCCTCGAGCGTCGTCCCGGGACGGAGGCAGCCATCCTTGTCGACCACTCCGCCCTTCCAGGTGATGGGGACGATCTCGTCGTCGAACCGACCCTCGCTCTGCGCTGCGGCTGTCTTCTGTTGCGAAACGACGGCGAACTCCTCCTGTCGCTGGCGGGAGATGTTGTATTGCTTGGCGAGGTTCTCCGCGGTTTCGCCCATCGAGGCGAACGCCTGGGGGTAGCGCTCGTAGAGGGCGGGGTTGGGCATCGGGTTGAATCCGCCCATCGGAATGCGGGTCATCGACTCGACTCCGGCACAGAGGAAGACCTCACCCGCGCCCAGTTGGATCGCACCGGCGGCACTGTGGATCGTCTGCATCGACGAACCACAGAAGCGGTTCATCGTAGCCCCGGCTACGGACTGGGGGAGTCCGGCGAGGAAACAGACCATCCGCGCCACGTTGAAACCCTGCTCGCCCTCGGGAAAGGCACAGCCCATGAGGAGGTCCTCGATGTCCTCGGGATCGACCCCCGTGCGCTCGATGAGTCCTTTGATGGCTTGAGCCGCGATGTCATCGGGGCGGACGCGGGCGAGTTCGCCCTTCTTGGCGAGGGTGAAGGGGGATCGGGCGTACCCGGCAATAACGACGTTGATCATGGTGGTTCGACCTCCGGCCAGGGGCTTGATGGTGGTGAGTATTGGTTGGGCTTGGATCTAGTGGTTGCGAGACGTCGGCATTCGTGTTCTGTTTCTAGGGCGCCTCTTCTAGGGTACGTCTTGCGCCGGGGGTGGAACTCGACGTTGGATCGATCCCCGCCTCGTGCATGGCAGCGAGCGTCAGCTGTTCGATCTCCCGCAGTTCCTCGAGAGTCAGTTCGAGGTCGCGTTGCTGCTGATCGAGGTCGGCGATGCGTCTTCGCGTATTGCTCAAGAGGAGGACGAACTGGTCCTTCTGGGTAGGGTCAGCGTCGTAGAGGTCGAGGTAGTCCTGAACCTGTGCGAGCGAAAAGCCGAGGCGCTTGCCGCGGAGGATGATCAGCAGGCGGGCGCGGTCGCGGTTGGTGTAGACCCGGTTGGACCCGGCCCGCTGGGGCTCGAGCAGCCCTTTGGTCTCGTAGAAGCGGATCGCTCGTGCCGTGATGTTGAGGTCGTGGGCGAGCTCGGTGATCGACAGCAGTCTCTCCACGGGGGAGGGCTGAGTCGAGATCATTGGGCTCATGGAGGGAGAATAGCGCCAAGTTTACGTAAACGTCAAGCAAGTTACGTTCACGTTATGTCGACGACCGTTTCGACACTTCTACAACGTTCTATTTCCTATCCAGTGAGCAGGAGAGAGTGTCGCCGGCGACTTCAGGACTGCTCTCCAGGTGGTACTGCCCGTCAAAGCTTCCCGGGAGTCGGGGTAGGGGGGCGTGCTGGCTGATTCGGATCCTCGCTCACGGCAACTACGGAACCCGCTGCAGAACTCTTCGCTCTGATCGCGCCCAAAGGACCAGGGGAGGGCTATGTCACTCCTGGGGTGTGAGTCCCGCGTTGAGAAGACCGGTCGACAGCGGACCTTGTTGTATCGGAAGGGCAGTTGCTACCAGTTCTTTCCACCGAGGGTTCAACCCAACTGACACCTACTCCTCAGCCTGACCATGCGCCGCCAACCACCACTTCTTTGGCAAGACGGTCAGCGAGAAGATCTCAGAATCCGTCAGGTACGAACGACCGTCTTCCTCGACCTTGTAGTCGGCATGGAGGGCGCCGTTGTGTTTGAGAGTGGGAAACACCGCGACGAGGCTCTCGCGCTCGATCCACTCCTGCCCGTACCAGTTGTGGATCCAGCGATCTCGAGTACGAGTTTCCGTTGCCTCGTGCCAGCGCCCTTCGGATCGCCAACGCACTTCGGTAGGTCGAAGGATCCTCTGATCCAGGCTGGTGCGTTGCTGCCCGGGCGGGTTGGGCGGATCCTCGTGGCGCCAGAGGACGACCCACACTTCCGGTCCCGCCAGTTCTCTTGCCTCGTCGACGGTCGCTCGCTTGCAGCCACGACTTCGGCCATAGAGGAAGACCCGGAGATAGGGGGGCAGGATCACGCCGCGGGGCACCGATTCTCGTCCCTCTTCGAGGAACAGCGGACCCGTAACCTCATACCTTCGACCCGTTGGCTGGTAGGTCTCGAAGGGGTGGGTGGTACCGCAGCCGGCTCGTATCGCCCCCGCGATCGTCGAATCGGGCAGGACGCCGGTCCGGGACGGTGGGGCGTCGAGAATTGAGTCGGTTGTTTGGGCCACGAGGGGCGACCCGATCGCGAACAGGGCGAGAGCCAGTCCCCGGAACCGTGAAGTTGCGAGTGGTGTTCTGACAAGGCAAGTTGCGATCTGGGTTTGAGCCTTCATGCTGGGAACAACGTGGCAGCGTGAGAAATCGCACGCATGGGCACCTTCATGGGAAGGGCACTGAGCGAATTCTCTGTTTCCGCTCCTTGCTCGGGGCTTGTTCTCAGGGCTAGCCCTGAGACTTCTCCTCGGAGCCGGGGCCTACCGGGCCACAGTAGAGACCGTGCAGTAGCTGGATAACCCGGTAGACCGGACCCGGGGCGAGGGAATAGAAGATGCTCTGCGACTCCCGTCGAGTCGTCACCAGCTCCTCGTGACGCAGTCGAGCCAACTGCTGGGACAGCGCTGATTGGCTGAGCGGTACGACTTCATTCAACTCGCCGACGGATTGCTCGCCATCGGCGAGTGCGCAGAGGATCAGGAGACGACTCTCGCTGCCGAGGGTCTTCATGAGGCCAGCGGCGCTGGCTGCGTGGCGCCGAATCTCCGCCAAGGTGTCCCTGTCTGGTTCAGACTCGTTGCTCAAACTAGGCTCCCCTTTCCCTCTGTGTCTACCTGACCGGAGCGTCCGAAGTGGTACCCTCCTACTTGCTAATATAGCAAACCCTAAATTAGATCTCAATACTGTAGTGGTTGCTAATTTAGAAAGAAGGAATATAATGACGGCTGGAGCAACGAAGGAGACCCGAATGACCGTTACCGACTACTCGATTCAACGACCCAGGACCGTCTATAGCGTGATAGCTCTCCTGGTAGTCGTCCTTGGTTCATTTCTCACCCGGACCCAGATCGACACCGATCCGGAGAATATGCTGCCGGCGTCTCAGGTCGACCGCCTCTTCCACAACGAAGTAAAGCAACGCTTTGCCCTTCACGACGCGATCGTCGTCGGGATGGTCAATGAGGAGGATCCCGATGGGATCTTCAACCCGCGATCCCTGACCGCCCTCCACAGCCTCAGCCGCTCCATCCTCGCTCTGGAGGGTGTTGTCGCTCCTGATCTGATGTCGCTAGCCCAGGCCGACAACATCTCTCAGGAAGGGGTCGGTACCCTGCGCTTCGAATGGATGATGCAGGAGGCGCCGGTCACGGCCCAGCAGGCCGAGGAGATCCGCGAGAAGGTCTCTCGGTTGCCTCTGCTCACGGATACCCTGGTGTCGGGTGATGGGAAAGCCGCTGCGATCTATGTGCCGATCGCCAGCAAGGACTTGAGCTACCCGCTGTCGCTCGAGATTCAGTTGCTGACCGAGAGCCTGGACAGCGACGACACCTTCCACATCACCGGATTGCCGGTGGCTGAGGACACCTTCGGACACGACATGTTCATCCAGATGGGGATCTCGGCGCCCCTGGCTGGGCTGATGATTTTCCTGTTGATGCTCTACTTTTTCCGCAGCGTACAGTTGGTCACCGTACCCATGCTGGTCGCTATGGCAACGGTCATCATGAGTATGGGAGCGCTCACAGCTCTGGGTTTCTCGGTCCACATCATGAGCTCGATGATCCCAATCTTCTTGATGCCGATTGCCGTCGTGGATTCGGTACACATCATGTCGGAGTTTGCTGACGCCTATCGCCCGGGTGACGACGCGAGGCGTGTCATCCGCGATGTCGTCGAGGAACTGTTCACTCCGATGCTGTTCACCTCGGTGACTTCCGCTCTGGGGTTCCTCTCGCTACTCCTTACGCCGATCCCCCCTGTCCAGGTCTTTGGCGCTTTCGTCGCGTTTGGCATTCTCGTAGCGTTCGTCCTGACGATAACGCTGATACCCGCCTACGTCACTCGAATGTCGGAAGCCTCCCTCGCAAAGCTGGGGACACGCAACGCCACTGTCCAGAACGATGGCCTTCTGGCTCGCCTCCTGCAGCGCGTTGGTCGTCTCTCTACTACTCATGGCAAGTTGGTCATCGCGATCGCTCTGCTGATGGCGATCGTGAGTGCCGTCGGAGTCACTAGGATTCAGATCAACGACAACCCGGTGCGTTGGTTCAAGAAGAACCACCCCATCCGTATTGCCGATGAGGTACTGAACCAACACTTCGCGGGAACCTACGATGCGTTTCTCGTATTGACCGCTCGCAATGACAAGGCGGTGGAGGAGTTCCAAACGGCCGCGGAGGCGCTTCTCACCGGAGCGGATGCGACGACAAGGGCTCTGCTGGAGGACCGACTCCATCCCAAGACGGAGACGGTCGATAGCCAGGACCTCGACGAATACTACGGCAATCTCATCGCCGTCCTCGACGACGCCCAGTTCGAAGCCGAGGATCCTGAGCAGCAGGATCTTCTCGGGCGCCTCATGGAACTCGCCGAGTCCGCGCAGAGTTCGGCGAGGTACTTCCAACGACCGGAAAGCCTACGCACCATAGAGTCTTTGCAACAGGCACTCGGAGAAACCGGTCTGGTCGGCAAGACCAACGCTCTTCCCGACATCGTCAAGGTCGTGCACCGAGAGCTTCGGGGGGGCGATCCCGACGACTACCGGGTTCCAGACACCACCCCGGCCGTTGCACAATCGCTATTGCAGTATCAGTCCTCTCACCGTCCGCAAGACCTCTGGCACATGGTCACGCCGGACTTCTCATCGACCGCTATCTGGCTGCAATTGAAGAGCGGAGACAACCAGGACATGACGCGGGTTCTCGAAGCCCTCGATCGAGAGCTGGAGGATCATCCATTGCCCGCTGGAGTCGAACTGGCGTGGGCCGGAAAGTCCTATATCAACGTCGTTTGGCAGCAGTCCATGGTGCACGGCATGCTGAAGAGTCTGTTGGGAGCGTTCCTGGCTGTGCTCGTCATCATGACCCTACTGTTTCGCAGTTGGAAACTCGGGTTGCTCGCGATGGTGCCACTCTCGCTCACGATTCTGGGGGTCTATGGGGCGATCGGGTGGATTGGCAAGGACTATGACATGCCCATAGCCGTGCTCTCCTCCCTCACTCTCGGTCTGTCGGTGGACTTCGCGATCCACTTCATCAGTCGGGTTCGCTCCCTACTCGGCGAGACCGGATCCTTCCAAGCCGCTCTAGAGGCCCTCTTCGAGGAACCAGCGCGAGCGATCGCTCGAAACGCCATCGTTATCGCCATCGGCTTCACCCCACTGTTCTTCGCGCCTCTGGTCCCGTACATCACCGTCGGGGCTTTCATGGCCGGAATCATGGCCTTCTCCGGCTTGACAACGCTCGTTCTCTTGCCCGCCATCGTGGCCTGGATCGGCCCGTGGCTTTTTCCCAACCTCGATCAGGAGACTTCGAAATGACAAGACGATGGATACTCACACTTCTCGCTTTCGCACCCGCCGCATTGGCAGTCGAAGCCTTTGGGCAAGAAGCCCTCTCCGACGCCGACACCATCGTCGCCCGGGCGAACCTCGCCGCCTACTACGCCGGTGACGATGGTCGCTCCGAGGTCCGCATGGTCATTTCAGACTCGCAGGGTCGCCAACAGCGACGCCAGTTCACCGTCTTGCGACGGGACGTCGAGGAGGGCGGGGACCAACAGTTCCTGGTCTCGTTCAGCCAGCCATCGGACGTGCGAGGTACGGTTTTCCTGGTCGACAAACACGCTGAAGGAGACGACGACCGCTGGCTCTACCTTCCCGGGCTCGATCTGGTGAAGCGCATCTCCGCTGGTGACAAGCGGACCAGCTTCGTCGGTGCTCACTACTTCTACGAAGACGTTTCCGGCCGAAGCCCGAACGAGGACACACACAAGTTCATCGAAGCCACGGAGACGCACTACGTGTTGGAGCATGAACCCAAGGATGCCGGTTCGGTGGAGTTCACCAGCTACATCACGTGGATCGACAAGGCGACCTTCCTGCCGATGAAGATCGAGTACACCAACGAAACGGGCAAGGTCTTCCGCAGGGTCGAGGTCCTGGAGGTCGAGGAGGTGGACGGAAACACCACCGTGACGGCTAGCCGGGTCTCCGACCTGGTCGGCGGAGGACAGACCGATATGCAGTTTCGGCACATCCAGTACGACCTTGGGATTCCTTCCGAGGTCTTCTCCGAGCGGTCGCTACGCACTCCGCCCCGCGATTGGCTGCAGCGCCCCACCGATTGAGGATCGCCCATGAGGAACCTATTGCTACTTCTTCTGCTCGTGCCGACAGCTCTCTCGGCGCAGGACGACCTATGGGAGGACGACGACTGGGGCGACGAGAGCGAGGGGGTTGTGTGGAGTGGCTTCTTGGAAGCCGCCTACGGAACCCGACTGGGGGACGACCCGCTACTCGATGAGCAAGACACCCTCGCTGAGATCCGGCTCCGAACCGAAGCAGAGAAGCCGCTGGGGAACGCCTCGATAAACTGGAGCGGGGACGTTGGCTACGACGCAGTCGAAGAGAGCTGGTTGCTCGACGTCCGCGACCTCAGTGTGGCCTTCTCCCTGGGAGAGAAGGTCGAGATGAGGGTCGGGCGTCAGGTGCAGACCTGGGGAACTGGGGATCTGGTTTTCCTGAACGACCTCTTTCCCAAGGACTTCGTGTCGTTCTTTTCCGGTCGCGATGACGAGTACCTAAAGGCTGCGGCCGACTCAGTCCGCCTGAGCGCCTATCTAACTAAAGTCAACGTCGATTTCGTCTGGACTCCGGCGTTCTCGCCAAACGTCTACCTCACGGGCGAGCGGTTCTCCTTTTTCTCCAACCTCGCCCAAGCTCCTGTTGCCCCTCGGCCTCCACTCTCGGCCGTAGATCCGGCCCGTACGTTCGAGAATGGCGAGTTCGCACTGCGTCTGTTCCGAACCGTCCAGGGCCGAGAACTCGCGCTCTACGGCTACCACGGGTTCTTCAAGAGCCCGTCCGCCTTGGTCGAGAACGGAGGGGGCGATCTCACTCCGACGTTCGCCCCAATGAACTCCGTCGGTGCGAGCCTGCGACAGACCGCAGGTCCCGGGCTGCTGAATCTCGAGCTGTCTTACTACGATTCGATCGACGACCGCGACGGTCGCAACGGCTTCCTGCCAAATGACCAGTTCCGTACCCTTGCTGGCTTCGAGTGGGAGGCTCAGAAGAACTTTACGGTGGGGTTTCAGTACTCCGTCGAATGGACCCTCGACCACACCGCCCTCCTCGAGAACTCTCCCGCCCCGACGTTGGAGCCCGACGAATTTCGTCACGTCCTCACCAATCGACTGACCTATCGCTCCGGTCTCGGCAAGGTCACCATGTCGCTCTTCACCTTCTTCTCTCCCAGCGATGAGGACTACTACTTCAAGCCGGCCCTGGCCTATCGGCACAGCGACCGGTGGTCGATGACCGTCGGGTTGAACCTTCTCGGTGGAAACGAACCCCAGACCTTCTTCGGCCAGTTGGAGGATGCCTCCAACGCCTACTTTCGCTTGAGGCTCAGCTACTGAGCCGTTGATGCCACCGTTCTCGCGGCGGGCAGCCCGTCGCCCCAACAATTCCTATTCCTACCAGGAGCTACAAATGACCACCAAGATGTCCCTCGAACGAGCCGTAGAGGCCTTTGCCGGTTTCATGATTCTACTTTCCGTCGTGTTGACAGCCTTCGTCCACCCAGGCTTCGTTTGGCTGACCGTCTTCGTGGGGGCCAATCTCTTCCAACAGTCCTTCACCGGTTTCTGTCCCGCAGGCATCGTCCTGAGAAGGGTGCTGGGCTTCAAGCCCGCCTGCGAACTAGGCCCCTCGAAATAAGGCGAGGTTGGAGTCGAGTGTCACGACTGTGAGCGGTGGTCCGCAGGGGTTCGGTCCAACGACCGACTGCGTTCGCCTCGGCCGCGAGGCTCACTAAGGAGGGAGGCCCCGCCAAGAGCCCTCCCGAGTCTGCTCATTCCGCTGCGACCGACACTTGAATCACACTTCGTGGATCGGCCCTCACCGTCCTTGGCTGAGATCAGACGATGAGTTCATCGTCAGCGTGAGTCCTGGCGGCTGGCCTCCTGGCGGCTGGCTTGGTCTTGGCCCAAGCGCTCGAGCACCAAAGTACTCGATTCCTCTTCATCGCCCTGTCGATAGGACTCGGTTCGACGGAGCAGACCCGAGGGATTCGATAGATCGAAGCTCAGAGAGCTTTGGTGCGACTGCTCGAGGCTGGGCAGATTCGTCGCGTCGAGATACTCGAAAGCGATGGCTTCCGTTTCTGATCCCGGCTTGTGTAGCAGACGGGGTTGATTTCCCTGAGGGCAGTAGTGAGTCGCAAGGAGTCGGTCGTGGTCGAGATGGTAGACGGTCAGCGAGTGCTTCTGCCCGTTCGAGAACCATGTCTCGACGAGGACGGTCTGGTTGGCGATGAGTTCGAAGGAGATTCTGAAGTCCTTCTCGGAGTCTCTGAGTCCCCAATTGCCCTCCAGAGATGCCAGTTCCTGGAAGGCGTCCTGGGCGGTACGTTGATCGATTGGGCCATTTGGTGCGTTCTGCGAGGTCGCCATGGCCACCGTGGCCATCGCCAGGCCCAACAGTGCGATAGTGCGGCGCTTTCTCATTGCCCGCGCAAGCACCAAATCAGTCGTTGGCTGAGACTAGGAGCACTCCAGGAGCGATCGACAACGTCGGGTAGGTCCTGCGCTTCTATCCCCAACCGGGGCACGAGATTCTCCTCAAAAACCAAGCGATCGACTCCGGGGTTGAGTTCGTTGGGTGCATCTGCGAAGAAAGAGAGCAATCTGGATCCTCTCTCGAGATTCACTGTTTCTCGAGGATTTACTATAGCGAACTCTGCCGGCGGCCCGAGGGTCGGCGGGAACCTCAGCCGGTTGGTGCCGTAGTCTCAGGAAACAAGACTAGACGCTCCCGTTCCCGCCGAGAAGGGCTGCCCTTGCGATCGACTTCCTCAGCATCCTCCAAAGTTCGTCAGGCCCTCGTCGGCCTGGTCGCCCTCCTGCTCCCTCTCGCTTGCAGGCCTGACCCGACCTCTTCCGAGGTCGAGGTACGTGTCTCAGCCCAGCCGAACCCTCATGTAGGGCGCTACCGACTGACGGACGATCTAGTACTCGAGGTCAGCCTTCGGGCGACCGGGCAGCAAGAGGGAGCCGGCGACGAGTTGGTGGTACTCCCGAGCTTCTGGCGATCGCGGATTCCCCTCGAGTTGGATCCCGAGTCGGACGACCCAGCCAAGTTCCGTTCCCTATTGCACCCGGAGATGAAGTTTCACTTCGAGCGAGATGGCTCCGGGTCGGCCAGCCGGGTTCGACTCTCTGGTCACCGCGAGCTCGTAGGGGTTGCGGAGCGGCTGCCACCCGACCAACGTCTAGCGGTCGAGTTGTTGCTCGCCGGTGACGGAGTGGCCTCGTTCCAGGCGCTCGAGGCGGCTGGTCGCCCGACTTCGGACCTCGCCGGTCGCGCGATCGCCATCGCCCAGAAGCACCTCAACTATTTCCCATCCCGAGCGGACACCTCGGTAGCATTTGCTCGTGCCCTGGCGGAGCGGCTTCCGGAGAACGCTGAGGCACAGGCTACTCTTGGTCTGGCCCTGGTCCAGGCTGACCGGCGGGCCGAGGCTCTCCCGGCATTTCGCACCGCCTTGCGGTTGAAACCCGATCACGAACTGGCTCAGATGGCTATGGATCATCTGTTTGCGAATCCTCGGGAAGACAGCGCGCCAGTTCCGGGTGAAGGCAAGATGAGCTTCTCCCTCGACCAGCTCTTTGTGCCGCCCTCGCCCAGCGAGATTCAAAGGGTCCGAGAGCGCTGGGCGTCGCGTGATCTCTCGTCGAAGGGGATGGGTGTAGAGGTGGTGAGGAGGACGAGCTTCGTCCGGGGTTCTTCGGCGTTCGATGTCGTGGTCCTGTCGCACACCATCGCTGGCGCCCTCCACTACGGGGCCGTCTTCGTTCCAAGTGGAGCGCCACCCGGTTGCTGTCCCGTCGTAGTTGACGTTCGCGGAGTCAGCTGGGACTACGCACCGTTGGATCTCTCTAGGGGAACCCAGGCGATGGAGGTGCTGCGCGAGGACTCCGATCGCTTTGTCTTCGTCGTCCCTTCGTTGCGCGGTGAGACTCTCCAGATCGATGCCGATAGCTACACATCAGAAGGCGATCGACGAGACGGGTGGGACGGAGGTGCCGACGCCGTCATCGCCTTCCTCGACGCCGCCTTGCAGGCGATACCGGAGGCCAACCCAGGGCGCGTTTGTGTCTTCGGCAAGAGTCGTGGGGGCTCCGTGGCCCTTCTCGCGGCCGCCCGCGATGATCGCTTCGACTGCGTCGTCGATTGGGCGGGACCGGCAGACTGGTTCACGTCGATGGGCAGTTTCGGCTGGAGCCTCCAGGAGCTCGTCGCAGTCGGCATCGAGCACGGTTGGAAGCCGGGGCAGGGCTGGGGGTCCGCCGGTCAGTTCATCGAAAGGCTGCTGCAGGACCCGATCGACGACGGGACGCCCGGCCTCGAGGAGACCCGGCTCCGCATGCTCGCCTCCTCGCCCCTCTACTTCGTCGACCTGCTCCCGCCCGCCGACATGCACTATGGGGTCGACGATGGCAGTGTCGGCCGCGCCAACGGGCTGGCCCTCGAGGAGCGCCTCGATGCCTCACATGCCGACCACCCGGATCGTCTGGTCACGATTCATGATGGAGCCGGGCACGACATGCCATGGCCCGAAGCCTACGATGCTTCGCGCGATTTCCTGCTCAGACATCTGGAGCCCTGAAGCTGGAGCGGCGATCTGGCCTGAGTGGTTGTGATCAACTTCGCCTACCTGGTGCGGTATCTAGAGTGGACTCAACGCCCTACCGCCGTCCACATAGCAGAGGTCTCTCGGCATGGGTCTAAACTTCAGAGGGGACTTCAGTTCTCGGAGGTCAGCATGAATTCAGTCCTGCGGATGGACTACCGTGTCTCTGGTCAGCCGGCAATCGTCACTATCTTTCTGCGACCGGGCACTCTGCCCAGGTTATGAGGGTACGTAAGATGTTGAATATTCTCTTGGTACTCCTGGTCACGGGAGTCGTCGTTCTTGCCGCGTTGGTGTTTTTCGGGTCCCGCCGCTGGAGCTCGGAGACGCGAGAATTGAGGGCACAGTTGGAGGCTGCCCGGTTGCCAGTGCGACCCGGCGCGGTCGATTTCCGTGAACTCGAGGGACTGCCGACCCCGGTACAGCGCTTCTTCCGGGTCGCCCTCACCGACGGACAGCCGATGGTGACGGCCGTGCGAGTGCGCCACCGCGGCACCTTCAACATGAGCGAAACAGCCGACCAATGGAAGCCCTTCGCTTCGGATCAGCAGATCGTCACGCAAAGGCCGGGCTTTGACTGGAATGGACGTATCGAGATGCTTCCCGGTCTGCCCGTCCGCGTTCACGACGCCTACATCGCGGGAGAAGGACTCCTCCACGCATCGCTGTTTGGCATCCTTCCGCTGGCGAAGGTTCAGGGGGCTGATGAGCTGGCCGAGGGCGAGTTGATGCGCTTCTTGGCCGAGGCAACTTGGTATCCCACCGTACTGCTTCCCAGCCAGGCAGTGCATTGGGAGCCCGTTGATGATCGCTCGGCCCATGCCACGTTGACCGATGGGGGACTTGCCGTGACCCTGCTGTTTACATTCGGCGACTCGGGTCTAGTCGAAAGCGTTCACGCCGAGAAGCGCGGTCGAATGGTCGATGGGGAGACCCTTCCCACACCCTGGCAGGGTCGATTCTGGAACTACAGCGAGCGCAGTGGAATGCAGGTCCCGAGCGACGGCGAAGTGGCTTGGCTTCTTCCTGCCGGCGCCAAACCGTATTGGCGGGGCCGGATCACTGAGATCACGTATGATTTCTCGCCGCCATAGACGCCTCGCCGGCGACTGAAGCCAGCAGCTTTGTTCCGGCATGGCTGTCTCACCACCACCCCGTCCGGAGGTCTCATCGCATCGACGAAGGCGATTCGATCAGGGCTTTGGTGCGGCGGTGGAGCCGCTGACGATCGACCCAACGCCCTCGAGGGATGCCCTCGTTGGCTTCGCTCCACTCCTCTGAGGACTCGCAGGGGTAGGAGAGGGCACTCCGTGACGGCAGCGGCCCCACGGTTTCGGAGCAGGCGACGTTCGGATCGCCGTCCTTCTCCCATCCCTCCAGATGCAGAAAGAAGGTTCGCCGCCATCCGGGCGGCGGTGGAGCCAGGGAGTCGAGGTCGAACCGGAGCGACAGCTGTTCCCCTGACCCGAAGACGACTAGGTTATCGTCGAGGGAGGCGATGGCAGCGAGGGAATCTCCGTAGGGCGAGTAGTAGCCCTCGTGTTCGTCCCAAGAGATCACGCGCTCGCCGGTGGCAGTCGGTCGCCAGGGATAGGCTCGGCGCTCGGCGTAGTCGAAGAGATAGGGACCGTTGGAAGCGGGTCGATACCAGCGCGAGAAACCCTGGAAGTCGAGCGTCGCACTCTCTGGCGCGAGCCGTTGTTCGTGGTGCGGCCTCGTAGCCAGTGGCAGGCTCTCGGCCGCTACGATCCAGTCCCAGTAGACCTCGAAGTCGGTGGTAATCCGCAGGCGTGGATCCTGCGGATCGAGGGTGTCGCCGAGGTCGACGACGATCGGCTTGGTCTTTCCCGCGGGCAGACCGACGGGAAGATCTACCCGATGCCAAGTGCCGTCCGCGTGCGGCACCTCAAGAAATGGGAAAACAGGGCGTCCCATGGGATCCTGAGATCGCGCCACGTTGGTGCTGGTATTGCCCCAGTGGAGCCAACCGGTCAGGAGCAGTGCGACCCGCCCGGTTGCCGCGAGGCTGGGAGACACCGAGAGTTCGAGCGATCTAGAGCGACCCGCTCCCTGGTAGCGCCGGCCCGGACCTGAGTGGCGTAGATACCGGTGGTCCAGCTTCGAGACTAGATCGAGGACATTGGTCCCGGTGGAGTCGGTTGCTGAGGTCGGCGCCTCGAACGGTCCGAGTAAACGCAGGTCGAGACCCTCGACTTGGCCCTCGATCCAGCGCTCGCCGTTGTAGACGCCGATTTCGGCCGGCGCATCGATGACTACCAACTCAGCCTGGTCGAGGTAGGCCACTTCGCGCAGTTCTTCGGTGATCGCCAGTTCGAGATCGCCGCTCTTGCGATCGGCGGCCACCCAATCCGGCAGGCGGAGGTATTCCTCCGGATCGGCCGGCGCGTAGCGGTCGTTACCGATCAGCATGCCGAGCGGGGCTAGGCTGAGAACGTCGGTGACAAAACGAAGGGCGTCGCCATCGGATGCGTAGAGAAAGGGACAGGATCCTTCGATGCGCAATTCCTGTTCCACGCGATGAGCCCTGTTCGGGGCGGGATCAAAGACGAGCTCGGTGATGCCGTTGGGCCAGGTGACCTCGATCAGGGCTGGAGTTCGGCCCCCGAGACCGACCACCAACTCCGGCCGAGTCATCTCGAACGACTGGCGGTCGAGGCCGAACCAAACATCCACCCGCGTCCCCCGACCATCCAGCGGCACTTTGCTGGCAAGCCCGCGAAGCACCACCTCGACCCAGCCCTGATCTTCGGCTCCCGAGGTGCGCAGAGTCTCGAGGCCATCAGGCGTCGCCAACAGCAGATCCTCGTCGTGGTCTGCGTCGAGATCCATCGTCAGGAGGCCCGAGGTACCCACGGGAAGGCCCTCGATCCTAGCGATGACGGCCAGGCGGTAGGTCTCGATCACCTCGATGGCTCGAGGACCCGCGTGGCCCTGGCGCTCGATGATGAGGTCCAGGTCGCCGTCGAGGTCGAGGTCAGCGGCGGCGAGCGAGACCACCGGCGAGCCGCTCGCCAGGGAGGCTGCGGTCGCATCCCAGTCCGGCTTGGCTTCGAAACTTCGTGCTTCTCGACCAGCGAAGAAGCGAAGCTGGCCGTTGACCAAGATCGTCAAGTCGACACTATCGTCGCCGTCGAGGTCGGTCGTTAGCAGGCTTTCGACGGTACCGGCTACGGAGAGCTCAGCCGTCACTTGGTACTCTCCCTGCCGGTGATTGGAGAGGATGAAGACTACGCTCCCGCTCGCGATCATCAGGTCTGGATCGTCGTCGAGATCGAGGTCGCGGGCGAAAAGCCGTGAACCCTGCTCGATGGGTAGTCCAGGTGACTCGGGGGAGCCCAGACCGGCCTCGCCTCGGTTTCGAGCCAGTCGAATCTGTCCTTGGCGGTCGATCATCAAGAGATCGAGATCGCCATCGAGCTCGAAGTCGTGGAGGATGCCCTCTTGGACCGCGCTGGCGGTTAGTTCCTGTTCCAGGGACCAAACTCTCCAGTCGGAACCCGCCGGCCGCCCGAAGATTGTGACGCCACCCTCGCCCAGAACCACCCGTTCCATGGCGCCGTCGGCGTCGAGATCTCCGGCCAGGATTCGACGTCCGCCGGCGAGATCGCCGAGGTAGTGGAAGGCTGACTCGCCGCGATCGAGAACCCACACCCCGCGGCTGGTCAACAGGGTCAGGTCGAATGCGCGAATGGGGGGGGCGGCAGCATCGATGGCATCGGCGGATGTCACCATCGCGACGACATGCTCACCGTCCTCGAGAGGTGCAGTCGACAGCAAGTCGGCCTTTTCGAGACTCACCGAGACCGCCGCTGGCTCCCAGGTTTCGAGGAACGCAGACGCGGCCGGTCGTCGAAGGGGCAGGAGCACCAAGCGTGCTTCGAGCGCCGCCCAGTCGGCCTGGAAGCGCTTTCCCGGCCGCAGGACGTTGAGGGCACGCCGCACCGACGACGGGGCGCGGTCCGGCTCGGCCGCCAGCTCACTTCGACCGCGCTCGATGAGGGCCGAGGCCCGCTCGTCGTCAGCCGCGAGCTGCGCAAGCGACTCGACCGCCTCCTCCCACGCCGCGGGGTTCGGCTGTTCTAGGCGCCAGACGCTCAGATCCGCAAGCAGTCGTGCATTGTCGGGCCAGAGCTGCAACGCTACTTCGAGCAGGGGACCCGTCTCCGCCGTCGCCTCGCCGCCTAAGCGTGGCAACAGCTGAGCCAGGGCGAAGGGATAGGCGACCTCCGTCGGATCCAGCGCCATCGCCTGTCGGTATGCCTGCACCTCGGCCTCGACATCGTTGACTTCGAGGGCGAGCTTGCCGCGAAGGTACGAGGCCCGGGCGCGGAGTTCGGCCGGTGCGTCAGCGCCAATGCGCTCGAGTACCTGTGAGGCACGCGCCGGTTGGTCGGCGCGTAGGAGGCAGACCGCGAGGTCGAAGAGCACGACGGGGTCCTCGCCGCTGACGCCTAGCGCTGTCTCGAAGCTGGCGATTGCCTCCGCCCACTCCTCGATCTCGGCGTGGGCAACCCCCCGGACGAGAAGATCCTGGACCTCCCGAGTCGTCGTCTGCGCGGGGAGGGTCGATGTCGATGGTGGCGAACAGCTGATATTCAGCGACGAGACAATCGCTGTGCCGAGAAATGCAGCGAACCATCTCGAGACTCGTCCGCACGAGAGGAGATTCGTCCTCACGTCACAGGGTTTCTAGCAGTTTCGCGACAGTGTCGACATCGATCTGGCCAACGAATACGGCGCGGACGGTGCCGTGGTGGATGACGGCCGTCAACGGTACCGCTCCTGGCGGTGAACTCCCGAGAGAACTAAAGGGCGCTTGATCCTGGATCGTACCCAAGACCTGTTCATAGGTGGTGCCGAGTTCATGGGCATAGGCGAGGACCTCGGAATCCTCGCGCTCCTGGTCGAGTGAGACACCGAGAAACCGTACCCTGCCCGCGAAACGTCGTGACAGCGCTTGCAAATCAGGCATCTCCAGTACACAGGCGGTACACCAGGTGGCCCAGAAGTTGAGGACCACCGTCTCGTCATCGAAGGCGGCCAGGGATAGCTCGCCCTCACCCTCGAGTCGGCGGAAAACCAAATTGGGGCGCGCCGCGGACAACTCTCCCGCGATCGGGACCAAGTCTTGGCGATTGTAGTTGCGGGCTCGCAGCGGGTGGCTCTGGAACCGGTCATCGTCCTCGACGATCTCGACTCTCTGGTTGACCGGCAGGTCGTGGAGGATCTGCTCGGTACCACTAGGCCAGCGCACGGTCAGTGTCTCGACGTTGCGACAGTCTCCGAGCCCAAAATGCAGACGGGGCGGTGGCTGGGAGATGAAGCCAGAACCCACTTCGACCTGCCGCAGGATACTGCGTTCACCACAGCTCGCTATCGCCTGAGCACCGATAGCCATCGGACCCGAGTCGGTGCCGGTCAAGTCGACCTCCAGAACATTGCCCTGTCCTGGCGTGTCGTTGCGGAAGATCTTGATCACCGGATTGTTGCGGTTGTAGACGGCCAGGTCGAGGTCGCCATCTCCATCGAGATCAGCGGCTGCGACACCCCGACTGTCGAGGCGGAGGTAGGTACCGAGCACGTTGCCCACCTCGTCGAAGGTCCCGTCGCCGCGATTCTGGAACAGGGTATTCGGTTCCATACCGCTCCACGAAAGGCCCTCCTCCTGCAGCAGTCGGAAGTGGTTTCGGTGGCCGGAGTCCTTGTCCTCCTCCTGCCCTGCACTCTCAGACGCCACGACCTGGCGCCAGAAGATGCTTCACGTGTCTTTGGCGCGTAGCCCCGTGTAGAACCCGCCACTGACCAGTAGATCGAGATCGCCATCGGCATCGTAGTCGAGAGGAGCGTTACCCCAGGCCCAGAACGCCGGCTTGGCGCCGGAACTCTCTGTGATGTCCTCGAAGGTGCCGTCTCCGCGATTGCGCAAGAGGCTGTTGCCCTTCGAAAAGCGACGGTAGAGGGCTCGCTGCTCGGGAGTTCCGGGGAAGTTCTCGAGCCGAGTGATGCGGTTGCCAGCAAAGGACTGCATGTTCGAGATATAGAGGTCCAGCCGCAAGTCGCCGTCGACATCGGCCCACGAGACGCCCATACCGTTGCCGCCATCGAGCGCTCCGGCCTCGGCCGCAATTTCCTCGAAGGTTCCATCACCGCGATTGCGATAGAGGCTGTTGGTCGCGTAGTCGTTGGCCACGTAGAGGTCCAGATCTCCGTCGACGTCGTAGTCGGCCCAGGCGGCGGCGTAGGACCAGCGCTCGCGATTTGGATCCAATCCAGCCGCCTCGGTCGCGTCCTCGAAGCGGCCATCGCCGAGGTTGCGCAAGAGCACGTTGAATCGCCCATCGCGGGCATCGACATAGCTCTCGGGCTGGTGGTCGGCATCGATCAAGCCGTAGTTCGCCATGAAGATGTCGATCTGTCGGTCTCCGTCGTAGTCGGCTGCAGCCAAAGCTTCCCACTCACCGGGTCCACCGAGAGGGGTGGGTCCCGTAATGTCTTCGAAGGAGGTCCCCTGGTTGCGGAAGAGGAGCAGTCCCTCCCGCTTGCGCCCGGCCACGAGGTCGAGGTCACCGTCACCGTCGAAGTCGAGGAACAGCCCGCTGTTCGTGCCCGAGCGAAGGGCGTTGACCTCGAGACCCCAGGTGGCGGTGACGTCGTCGAAGTAACCCTCACCGTTGTTGCGGTAGAGCCGTGCGGAGGCGTGAAGTCGGGGCAGAAAGAGGTCGATGTCACCGTCGCCGTCGAAGTCGGCTAGGACGGGACCGCCGTCGGTGTAGATCTGCGCTCCGGATTGATCGAAACCGGGCGGCAGAACCTGCTGGGTAACATCGTGGAAGTACGGTCCCGGTGCTACCGTGGTTCGGCCCGCTTCCGAGGCGACACCCGTCAGTTTCCACTCCTCCCCCGATTTGACGAGATCGAGAACCAAGTTGAGGCGGTCTTCTCGCAGGCGCCCGTCCGGGATACGGCCGAGGATCCACAGCGACTCCTTGGACTCGATTCCCGGCTCTCCCTCCGCCCCGGGGCGCAGCTGAACCTCCCACGTGTGTTGCTCGACGGTCAGGATCTCCTCGAACTCGGCTAGGTAGAGGTTCCAGTTGGCGCGGAACCGTTCGGCCTCGAGGTCCGAGTTCACGTCGAGCCAGTCGCCGATCACGACCCCGGACTCGACGCGCAGCGGCGCGAGAGGACGGTCCGAGAAAGCTTCTCCGCGAAAGTGGGTTGAGAAGCTCGCTTCGGAAGAGGCCGCGAGAGGGCCGTCCGAAAGGCTCGCGAGGAGGACACTCTTGGTGGCGGAGGCCTCACTACCATACGTTTCGGTGGGCCAGAACTCCGAGGTCAGCGTCTCACCCACCGGGGCGGGAGTCTCACCGCAGGAGACCACGATGAGTAGCGTTGAGAAGAGAAGAGCACCGGCTCGCAAGGTCTTGGTCATGGTCTGCTACCTTGGTAAAGGTCAGTGGCTATTGCGTTGGATTCCGGAGCCATCGAATCGGAAGATACCACGACCGCGATCGGCTTAACTTGGCCGCCATCTTGTCAGCCGTCGCCATGCGTCGCGCTCATGCGTCGTGCTCCTCGGCCTATCCCATTCGAGGCGTAGGCTCGGGAAGTTGAGAGCATCGACCTCCAACCGATAGACTCTCCGAGATGTCGCGTCCAGCATCGCCATGGGTGACCTCGGTTTTCAACCTCAGGTCCTGTTTATTATGGATCTCGATCCTTCTGGCTTCTACCCCGGCCTTCGGCGCGATCGAGATTGGCGACAAGAAGGAGTTGTCACTCTTCGGCGATTTTCGCGTTCGCCTGGAGCAGGACTGGGACTCCCATCGGGAGGACGGCTCGGCGCGAGAGGATCGGCTTCGAGCGCGGGTCCGGGCTCGCCTGGGTCTCGACTGGAAACCGGTCGCACCGCTCCACTTCGGCCTGCGGCTTCGCAGCGGCGTCGAAGGAAGCCAGCAGAGTGCCCACATCACCGTGCTCGACTTCGATGGCAACGACACCGGAGAGGCCGGGTTCTACTTCGATCGATGGTTCCTGGAGGCACGAGGAGAGAAGGTTTGGGGCTGGGTGGGCCGCAACAGTTTTCCGTTCTGGACGCAGAACGAGATGTTTTGGGACGACGATGTCACCCCGGTGGGGTTGGCCGGTGGCTGGTCCTCGGGGAATCTCTCGGTTCGATCGGCTTACCTCGGTCTACCGGTGGGGATGAAGGACTTCACCGGCAACCTGGCCGCAGGGCAGGTCGTCTACGATCGGAACAGTCCGGGCTTGTCGTTTACCCTGGCGGCCGGCCTCTACTCGTTCGATGGCGACCCTGAGGACGTGGACGCTTCTCGCCTGAGGAACGACAACGGTCAGCGCGACTACTCGATCGCCATGGGGAGTGTTCAAACCCGCTTCGAGGCGGCGGGCCGAAGGCTGACGCTGGGCATGGACCTTCTGCACAATGGAGAGTCCTATGGACCCGACGATCCGTTCGCTTTTGCTCACCGCGATGCCACCGATGGCTTCGTTCTCTCTGCCATGTGGGGTACTGCCGCCAAAGCCGGAGACTGGGGACTTGGCTATTGGTATGGACGGATCGAGGCCCTTGCCGTCAACGCTTCGGTAGCTCAGGACGACTGGGTCCGTTGGGGGTCGAGTACGCAGACCGACAGCAGTGACCTTCGCGGTCACGAACTACGCTTCATCTACGGGCTAGGAAACCGCGGCAACTTGACGGCTCGTCTGTACCTCATCGAGGCCATCTCTTCGGATCAGGATGGCAACCGCTTCCGCGTCGACTACAACGTCAAATTCTAGCTCTCGACCCTAGACCTCTCGATTCATCGGACCTGTCCCGCTAGCTAGGAAGGGGCTGCTTCCGATGACAACTACTTTGTTGGGAAAGCAGCGCCAAGCCCCCTGTCGTCCGAGCGATTCCGCCGCGCATTTTGATCGAGTAGCGACAGGTTGATCAACGCAGATTCCTTCGCCGACACGATGGTGGGGCTACACACTTCGCTGCAGACTGGAGCCACTCTGGGTGCTTCGAGATAGACACCCATCAATCTAGGTGGGGTTGAGCCTCCGGTCAGAGTCTAGGATAGTCGGATGGGTACTGTTCACCGAGCGCTGTCCCGGTCGCTTTTTAGCGAGATCGATCGGGTTGCGCTCGAACAGCTCGGCTCGATAGCCCGCGTCGAAGCCCGAGTGGCTGGGGAACAGATCTTTCTGCAGGGTGATCCCGCGGATCGGGTCTACCTGATCGAGACGGGGCAGGTTCGATTGTCGAAGGTGACCGATGTCGGCGAGCAGATCGTGGTAGCGGTGTTGACCGACGCTGAGGTCTTCGCCGTGATCGGAGGGTTGCGGCCAACTACCTATCCGCTCTCGGCAGAATCGATGACGGACACCGTCGTTCTCAGTTGGCGTCGCGAGCAGATCGGTCCGGTCTTTAGGGCCTATCCGGAGTTGGTTGGTGCCGCCATGGAACTGGTCGCGAGTCGGATGCGCGAACTGCAGGATCGCTACCATGAGCTGGCGACTCTGCCGGTCCCTCAGCGACTCGCGAGAGCCCTTCTTCGCCTCGTCGACCGCTGCGGTACCGATGGGGATCAGGGCATCGGCCTGGGGTTGCGGCTAAGCCGCCAGGACCTGGCGGAGATGACCGGCACGACCCTCTATACCGTCAGTCGGATTCTCAGCGCCTGGGGAAGTGACGGCGTCTTGATCAGCGGACGACGGCGAGTCGAGATTCTAGATATTGCCGCGCTGGAAGGCCTCGCGGAGGTGAGCGAAAGGGAAGACTGATCTGCGGGAGGGCTCGACCAAGCAACCAGGGACGGAGGCATGGCTGTACTAGTAGAGAGCCCACCTCCGTCCATTGATTGCCTTCGGGTAGTCCACCGACTAGTGGATACACCTCAAAGTCACAGGCTGGCGGAGGGTGCAGACTCCAGTTGCTCGACGAGTCTTTGACCTCCGGGGAACAGGATGTTGTTCTCGAGATGAATATGCTGGTGGGTGTCGGTTTCGAGCTCGGCCAGACCGCTGAACAAGCCACGATAGCTGTTGCAAGCGTCGGCGGGTGGCTCGAATCCCCCCGTGAGTTTCCACAGTTGGGCCAACAGATCTCCAACCTCTCGATGGTCGTCCTCCATGGCGGCGATCGGGCCGTCGATGGGCGGAGCGGCAACTCCCATCGATCCATGGGTGGCGGCGGTTTCCAGCTTCTCTATCATTGGGAAGAGCACAATCTCCTCTTTGCGCATGTGGGTGAGCAACTCGTCGGCGAGGGTCTGGAACACGGTTTCGACCTCGCGTAGAGCCGGGTTGGCATCCCCATGGCGCGTGGCCACACGTTTGGCGAGTTCGCCGAGGGTGGGAAGATCGAGACGCAGTCGGTCGTGATACCGGCTGATGATGTGGTCGATCAGTTGTACTAGAGGTCTCTCATTCCAATCTACCTCATCCGCGGATGGGTCGAGAGCAGCGAGCTCGCTGAGGACCTCGCCGAGATCTCGATTGGCTTTGGCGCAGGCCTCGGCGAGAGGCCTATTACCACTGCAGCAGAAATCGATGCGTTGGCGTTGAAATACTTTGACGGTGGCGGGCTTCAGTCGCGCGATGTCGGCGACGATCGATTCACCAGTGATGCTCATTGTCGGATTCCCCACTGCGGTTGTCGCAATCCATTTCGCGACCTGAGAAGAGGCTAGCCGAAGCTGGAAAACGGTACATTGCGCTGGCGCAAAGAACGACACTAGTGATGACTGTCAGTATGACGACCATCATGTGCAACAGAAGACAACCAAGTGATTCGGACCCAAGGCGGATTCGTCTATCGGCTAGGCCTCCCTTGGAGGATGGCGAGCTGTCGGGAAGTGGCCGACGTCTGGCTCTCGACCCGCGCTTCTTGCCGCAACTCTCCGGAGACGCGCGCACGGCTCTAGCGGAGGTCGTCGAGAGACGTTCGCACTCGGCAGGAGCAGTTCTGCAATCGGAGGGGGTCGCTGCCGACCGACTCTTCTTCGTGCTGGAGGGTCAAGCGAAGATGTGTCGCATGACGCCTTCGGGCCGAAATCTCATCGTCTCACTGCTGGGACCTGGGGATCTCTTCGGTGTGGCGGCCGCGATAGGGGGGAAGTTGAGCACGGTCTCAGTCGTCGCTGTGTCCGACCTAGCGGTCATGACTCTGGAAAGGGATGCGATCTTCGAGCTTCTTTCTCGGCAACCGGAGCTGGTACCACAGCTTCTGCCAGCCTTGACTGGACATGTCATGGAGTGTGGCCACTGCCTTATCGAATCGTCTTGCTCCAAAGTCGAAGTGCGCTTTGCTCAGCTCTTTAGCGACCTCGCCGCACGTCATGGGATTCGGCGACAGGGCGACGTGTTCGTTCCTGTCAGCCTCTCGCGTCAAGAGTTGGCTGACATGGCGGGGACGACCATCGAAACAGCCATCCGGATCATGAGTCGTTGGGGAAGAGATGGATTGGTGACGACCGGAAAGGATGGTTTCGCGATCCCAGACCTCGAGGTTCTGCAGGACATGTTGATGGGTTGAGCGCCTGCCGCGCCAAGAAACGCGACCTTCATCGAGTGGGATGACAGCCGAGTGCTCACAAGATCTAGTGGTATGACGGGGCTCATACTACTAGATACTGTGGGTTGCTAGGGTGGCTGGAGCCATTTACAGCAGAAGGAGTTTTCGTGATTATCGAAGCCAACGAGGCGCCCGTCGCTACCGAAGAAATCCCCACACCGACCCACGAGCCCAGTGACCGACCCGGCGTCAGGGCAGTACCCACCCGTCACTTCACGATCGCCGGGGACGATCCGTTCGGTTCCGTCGAATGGAGAACTCAGGACGTCACCCTAACGGCGGCTGACGGCTCGGTGGTCTTTTCACAGCCTGGAGTCGAGGCGCCGACCACTTGGACTCCCCAGGCCGTCAGAGTCGTCGCCGGCAAGTACTTTCGCGGAGCCTTGAAGTCACCTGAGCGGGAGACGAGCATTCGTCAGTTGATTGGACGCGTGGCGGACACCATCACGAGGTGGGGTAGTGACAGTGGAATGCTCGGTGACTCGGAAGAGTCGCTGACTTTCCACGATGAGTTGGTCTACCTTCTGCTTCACCAGCGAGCCGCCTTCAACTCGCCGGTCTGGTTCAACGTCGGAGTGGAGGAAGAGGCACAGTGCTCGGCATGCTTCATCAATTCGGTCGACGACACGATGGAGTCGATTTTGAACCTCAACCGCACCGAGGGCATGCTCTTCAAACATGGATCCGGTAGCGGAGTGAACCTGTCAACTCTGCGGAGCTCGCGGGAAAACCTAGCCGGGGGAGGTACGGCCTCGGGACCGGTCTCCTTCATGCGCGGTCTCGACGCTTTCGCGGGGGCTATCAAGAGCGGCGGCAAGACGCGGCGAGCGGCAAAGATGGTGCTCCTCGATGTCGACCATCCCGACATCTTCGACTTCGTTCACTGTAAGGAGGTGGAGGAGGCTAAGGCGCAGGCGCTCGTCGCGGCTGGCTACGATGCGTCCTTCGACAGCGTGGGTGGAGCCTACGATTCGGTCGCCTTTCAGAACGCTAATCACTCGATTCGAGTCTCCGACGAGTTCATGCACGCGGTGGCGGACGATTCGGCGTGGACGACTCATGCGGTGACCGATGGCGCCGAGGTGGAGACCTTTCCAGCGCGACACCTCCTTTCGGCTGTGGCTGAGGCGGCGTGGGTCTGTGGTGATCCCGGGATCCAGTTCCACGACACCATCAATCGTTGGCACACCTGTCCGGTAGACGGAGCGATCACCGGGAGCAACCCTTGCAGTGAGTTCGTGTTTCTCGATGACACGGCGTGCAACCTTGCGTCGATCAACTTGCTCGCATTCTGGACCGAGGAGGAAGGCTTCGACGTCGCTGGTTTCGAGCAGGCGGTTCGGGTCCTGATAACGGCTCAAGAGATTCTGATCGACCGGGCTGCCTATCCAACGACGAAGATTCGCGAACGATCTCGACGATATCGCCCGTTGGGCCTGGGATTTTCAAATCTTGGGAGTCTTCTCTTGGCCAACGCGCTACCCTACGACTCTGAGAAGGCGCGACGCCTGGCGGCTTCGATTGCTGCCCTGATGACCGCAATTGCCTACAAGCAATCGGCGCTTCTTGCGGCGGTCCACGGACCCTTCGACCGCTTTGCGGCCAACCGCAGTGCGATGCTGGGGGTGCTAGAGCGACATCTCGAGGCTGCGGACGGTCTTGCCGAAGGAGGCGCCGTATCACCGCTGATCGAGGCAGGGTGTAGGGCGTGGCGGGAGGCGATCGATCTCGGTGCCGCCTTCGGTTTTCGGCACAGTCAGGTAACGGCGCTCGCGCCGACCGGCACGATCTCCTTCATGATGGACTGTGAGACCACCGGGATCGAGCCCGAGATGGCTCTCGTTAAGCACAAGTGGCTCGTCGGCGGTGGCTTGATGGTGCAAACCAACCGACTCGTCCCTTCCGTTCTGAGGAGCTTGGGCTATGACAGCGATCAGGTGGGGGCAATCCTCGGCCACTTGGAGGCGACGGGTTCGATCGAGGGGGCTCCTGGGCTGTCGCCAGACCACTTGGCGGTCTTCGATTGTGCCATCGGGGTTGGTGAAGGGCGCTCGATCGAGCCCAAGGGGCACGTCGACATGATGGCGGTCGTGCAACCGTTCATCTCGGGCGCTATCTCCAAGACTGTCAACCTGCCCCACGAGGTTACGCCAGACGGTATCGAGGCTATCTATAGGGAGGCCTGGGAGAAGGGGCTCAAATCGATCGCGGTGTACCGCGATGGTTGCAAGGGAAGCCAACCCATCGGAGTGGGTGATGGAAGTCCCACGGTCGATGCCGCGACAGCGACGGGGCCAACGACTCTTCGTAGACGCTTGCCCGATGAGCGTCAGTCGGTGACCCATAAGTTCTCGATCGGCGATCACGAGGGCTATCTCACGGTCGGAATGTACGACGATGGTCAACCGGGGGAGATCTTTCTGGTGATGGCCAAAGAGGGATCGACCATCTCGGGGCTGATGGACGCCTTTGCCACCGCGATCTCGATCGCACTGCAGTACGGAGTACCCCTACCGGCGCTGGTGGAGAAGTTCAGTCATACCCGCTATGAGCCCGCAGGGTTCACAAGGAATCGGCGAATTCCCTACGCGAAATCGGTCACCGACTACATCTTCCGCTGGTTGGCTTCGCGGTTCCTCGAAGAGGATGCCTGTAAGGCCGCGGGAGTGCTCCCTTCGCCCTCCACTAGCCCGCTGGCGGCAAGTCAGCGCGGCGAGATCGCAGAGCGAGGTGGAAGTCAGCAGGACGCTCCCGCTTGCAGCACCTGTGGCGACCTGATGATGCGTAGCGGGTCGTGTTATACCTGCCCAGGGTGTGGTGCCACGAGCGGTTGCGGCTGACCGCGGCCGGTCGAGACGAGAGGATTGCGGGTGGCATGGTTCGTGATCCTGCCCCGCCTCCGCTGGTCCTCATTCGATACCGCAAGAGACCTCCGAGCGGCTCGGGATAAGTCGACTGCGATATGACGAAGATCATAGGGAGCTTACGGGCTTCCAGTTAGCCTCCCGCCATCGGTTCCTTAACGCACCGGAAGTCTTCTTTTCCCGCCGTTGGGTGGGTTCGAATCAGGTAAGCCCGAGGAGGCACCATGCTCGACGAGTTGAGAGTCAATCCGTCTCTGCTGAAGCTGGATTTGTACTGCAAGGGTATTCGACTCGACGGCTCCTGTTTGGTGACCGACGATGGAGGTCGTCCCATCCTGCGGACCCGTGCCGGTCTCGGCAGCGGACTGGAAGCGATCCTTCCCGGTGGGCTCTGGACCAATATTCCTGTGTCTGAACCCTTTGCCCAGGAGTCCCCTTACACTCTGCACAGGTCGAGCGGTGGGGACTATGAAATTCACTGGAACGACTCTCCAGTGACGCCGATCGTCTTGTCTCCGCGCCCGGCTTGGTACGACGCCAAGCTCTCCAACGGTAAGGACATGACGCGGATCGGCACCCTGCAAGGCACCTACCTGGGGATCTACCAGGCGAAGGTCTGCGAGTACTGGACGGCAAAACCGGAGAAGACCAACTGCAAGTTCTGTTCGGTGGGATTGAACCTCGGTGTCGACGACGCTGACGAAAAGTCGGTGGACGAGGTCATGGAGGTGGTGCGGCGGGCCCGTGACGAGTCCGGCATCACCTACGTCGATTTCAATACCGGCCACTACGACGGGGACACCTATCTAGACATCCTCGAACCCTACATTCGGCGTATCAAGGACGAACTCGGATTGCTCATCGGAGTTCAGACTCCACCGCATCGTGACCTGAGACGATACGACGATCTCCGTGAGATGGGGGTCAACCGGGTCTCGTTCTGTTTCGAGATCTTCGATCCCGTTCTCTTCGAGGAGATCTGTCCCGGCAAGCACGCCGAGTACGGGCTGGACTTCTACCTGGAGGCGATCCGCTATTGCGCTCAACTCGGAAACAAGGGGCCGCGTCATGAACCGTGGGTGACCAATGGCGAGATTATCGCCGGGCTCGAGCCTCCGGAATCCTCGATCGCGGCGATCGACTGGATCGTTTCGGTGGGAGCCGTCCCAACGGTTTGTGTCTTCCGGCCCCTGGTTCATACCGATCTGGAGGACTCTCCCCCTCCCAAGACGGAGGACATGGTTCCCGTCTTTCGGCGACTCTACGAGGCGTGCATGGAGAAGGGGCTGCCCATCGGCTGTGCTCCCAACGTCCATGTCAGCCTGGTCATGCTGCCCGAGGAGTGCGCTGGTCTTTCTCCGAAACGATACCCATGGCAGAACCTCAAACTCGAGGCTCTCAAGAGGATGTTTCGCTTCGGGTTTGATCGCCGTCTCAAAGCCCTGCAACGTCGCGCTGCCTAGATCTTTTGCACTACCGAAGAAGGAGAATCACGATGTCGGCGTCCGCCCCTAAACCCACTGATCCCGAAGAGGCAATCCCTTTGGGCCAACGACTCTTCGACTCGCCCTTCCTCCTTCTCTGGTCGGGACTTCTGGTCATGTTTCTCTTTTACACCGGATGGGGGCTCTGGGAGATTTTCTCCCTGACGGACGCTCCCCTGCCTTGATCGGAGCCGTTCTTGATCTCTGAGGGAGCGCCCCCTAGTCGGGGCGATAGAGAGAAATTCTGTAATCAGCTAGGTCGACCGGATCGGACTTGAAGGAGGTTTCATGAGCTTACATTCGGGAGTTGTTTCGCCACAGGGGGTTTGGTGGAAGCCGGCGGGCAAGCAGGAGCGCCTGTGGATCCGCATCTCATTCGTTTGGTGCATGGTGCTCTTCGCCATGATGCCGCTGTGGCACATCAAAGGGGGGCAGAACCCTTCCGGCGTTCGGCACAAGGTCGTCCCCACCGACTACTACGAGCGGACACGCGAGTTCGTCGCCGAGTATCAGGTCGGCGAAGTCAATGGCATCCCTGTCGTCAAGCCGCCACCGGGAGCCGAGATCTACATGATCGGCAAGATGTGGCAATGGTACCCAGCCCTCATCCTCCAGGAGGATACGAGCTACACCCTTCACCTTTCGGCCCTAGACGTGAACCACGGTTTCAGTCTCTACCCGGCCAATATCAACTTTCAGGTCGTCCCCGGCTATGACTACGGACTTCGCATTACTCCAAACCAGCCAGGAGAGTACCGGGTCGTTTGCAATGAGTTCTGTGGCATCGGCCATCACGTCATGCTGGGAGGCATCACGGTCGAGCCGAAGCACGGAGCTGCCGCCAAGGCGACGTCCAATGATCAGAACGAAGTACCGAACATCGTCTCGGAGGAGCTCTAAATGGTCCAGTCAGTAGTCGACAAGCTCTTCCGAACCTGCCCAGTCACTGGGCTTCGGGTTCATCACGCTTCGGAGACCCTCGTCAAGGTCAACGCCGTGGCGGCGATCGTATGCTTCCTGATCGGTGCTGTCGCCGCGTTTCTTCTAGCGATGACGCGCTGGCAGACCATTCATTTGCTACCCGCCGACTGGTACTACCGCATGTTGACCGCGCATGGTCTCAACATGCTGATCTTCTTCATCATCTTCTTCGAGATGGCGATCCTCTACTTTGTCGGGCCCATTCTGCTGGGTTGCCGTCAGCCGGCACCTAAGACGGCCTGGACAGGCTTCGGGCTGATGCTAGCCGGCGCGATCCTCGTCAATGTGATGGTCTTCTCGGGCCAGGCGGACGTTCTGTTCACCTCCTACGTCCCGTTGCGAGCGCACCCTCTGTACTATCTTGGCGTCATCCTCTTTGCGGTGGGGGCCCTGATTGCGGTGAGCCTCTTCTTCGCCGCGTTGGTGGTCGCCAAGCGAGAGAAGACCTACCAGGGATCCATTCCGCTCGTGAGCTTCGGTGGATTGACGGCCGCGATTATCGCCGTGATCACCCTGCTCCATGGCGCCGCTATCTACATCCCAACCTTCCTCTGGTCGTTGGGCTTGATGGAGGTCGATCCTCAGGTCTACCGCATGGTCTTCTGGGGCCTGGGACACTCGTCGCAGCAGATCAACGTTGCGGCGATGGTTGCGGTCTGGTATCTGATGGGGGGCCTGACGATCGGTGCGGTGGTAGTCAACGAGAAGGTCAGTCGCTGGGCTTTCGTCCTCTACGTCCTGTTCATCTCGATGGCCTCGGCTCACCACCTGTTGGTCGATCCCCGGTATGGGGCCGTCCTGGAAAGTCTGGAATACCAGCTACGCCATGTATCTGGCGGTTCTTGCCAGCATGATTCACGGCTTCACGGTGCCGGCCGGGATGGAGATGGGGCAGCGACTCCGCGGCCTGCGTAAAGGTCGTTTCGAATGGCTGCGTAGGGCTCCCTGGTCCGACCCGGGATTCTCCGGCACTTGGCTCTCGATCGTCATCTTTGGTTTCCTGGGCGGCATCACCGGCGTAACCCAGGGGACCGAACAGATCAACATCATCTCGCACAACACCCTGCGCGTGCCGGGCCACTTCCACGTCACCGTGGTCGGTGGAACGGCCCTAGCGTTCATGGCGTTGACCTACTACGTGATCCCCCTGGTCTTCCGCCGGAAGGTGGCCTTCTGGAAGCTCGCACGGTGGCAGCCCTATCTCTTTGCAATTGGGATCGTCTGTATGTCGATGAGCATGACCTTTGCCGGGACCTTCGGGGTACCGCGACGACACTGGGACATCTCGTTCACCAATGCTCCGTTTGGCCTCGAGTTCCCGCCCGCGGTCGACATGATGATGGCCGGGCTCGGACTGGGAGCTAGCCTCGCCGTCGTCGCCGCCCTCTCGTACATTGCGATTGCCGTCGTTTCGGTCTTCTTCGGCGAGAAGCTCGATCTCGAGAATCTCGAACCGGGAATGAGTGGAGTGCCGCAGGGAATTCTCCGGCTCCCCTCGCAGACCCATTCAGAAGAGGCTTCGGCTGCGGCTCACGAGGAAGGTGCTCCTGGAACCGTGGTGCTTGTCGGCGTCTTCCTCGCCGTCTTCATCCTCTACTACTTCACCAATTGGAAGTTGCTTTCGCTCATCTGGAAGGTCGGATGAGTATTGGGTCGGAGTCAATGTTGGTGCGTTCCTCCTCGGGCGTAGCATCGACTCCGACCTCTTTTTTCTTATGAGCCCTTCCTACCCAATGTCCCATCCTTCGCGTTCTCGTTGCTGGCCCCTGGGCGCAGTCAGCTCTTGGCTTGTAGTGGTTGTCGCTTGGTGGGGTTTGGCCTTTGCTCCTTTGCCGGCCACTGGCGAGTGGCTTCAGAACGCCCGCGCCGTTTGCTTCGGTTCCTTGCCGAACGGGCTGCCTGGGCCCGAAGGTTGGTTGCTGTTGGTGATGGGCCCCCTGTCGATGCTCGCTTTGATCGTGGTGCTCTTTGGGAGCGATCTCGTCGAGAGCTTGTCTTGGCTAGCAAACCGATGGCTGGGGCGGCTGGCTCTGGTGACGACGAGTATCGGAATGCTTCTGGGGGCGGGTGCGGTTGGCCAACGGGTTCTCGAGGTTTCACGGTTCGGCGATGGACTAGTGGTGGTCTCCGAGGAATCGTTGCCCGAGCGCTATCCTCGAATCGATCGCGAAGCGCCGCCATTTCTCCTCACCGATCAGTTCGGCGAAGAGGTTTCGCTACAGAGTTTCGTGGGGCGACCGGTGGTCTTGACGTTTGCCTACGCCCATTGCCAGACCATCTGTCCTCTCATCGTGGAGAGGGCTCTACGCTCGATCGAAGAAGCCCGCGACGCACAACCAGTGCTGCTCGTGATCACCTTGGATCCCTGGCGTGATACGCCATCCGCCTTGCCCCGGATAGTGGCATCTTGGAACTTGTCTGGCCGAGATGATAGCCATCTCCTGTCGGGAGACCCGGATCGAGTTGTACGGGTTCTCGAGGCCTTCGAGGTCCCCTTCGATCGCGACGAAGGTACGGGAGAGGTGACTCACCCCGCGCTGTTGTACTTGATCGATGAGACGGGGAAAATGGCGTACGCGTTGAACAATCCCTCGGTCGAATGGATCACCACTGCGCTCGCGCGAATGGATGGTACTGAAATGAAAGACCTTTCACCGGTGGACCCAGTGCTCCGCCTCCGCCAAGGCGCCGAGACGGATCGACAAGCACCGCTAGAGGAGGGTTCGTGAATCATCCGACCGACGACCGGAAACAGGAGACCCCACCTCTCACGTCTCTAGCGACAACGATCGGCGTCCACGCTTCGCGCCTTCGGGCCCTCTGGTCGCCGATCGATCGTCTCTTCGACCGCGTCTACACCTCCGCCTGGAATCCCCTCTATCAGAGTGGCAATCTGGTCGTTCTCTTCCTGGGCACTGCGATCGTCACCGGCATCTACCTCTTCCTCTTCTACCAAGTCGGTGCTCCCCACGAGTCGGTGGCACGCATCGAGGGCAGCATCTTTCTCGGCTCCTTCGTTCGCTCGTTGCATCGCTACAGTGCCGATCTCGCATTGGTCGCGCTGGTGGTGCATCTGGTGCGAAAGTTGATGCAGGGGCACACCTGGGGACCACGTGCGCTGGCATGGCGATCGGGCATCGTGTTGATGTTTCTGGTTCTTCTCTGCGGCTGGACGGGCCTCATCATGGTTTGGGACCTGCAGGGCTTACGGCTGGCGGCGAAGGGGGCTCAGATCATCGACCTGATGCCGCTCTTTTCGGAACCGATTGGTCGCTCCTTCAGCGGTGAGGTAGAAGTCCCATCGTCGTTCTTCTTCATGAATCTCTTTATCCACGTGGCCCTGCCGCTCGCCGTAGCCGCGGGACTCTGGTTGCATGTCTCGAGGGTGGCCCGTCCGGCTCTGTTTCCACCTCGGGCCATATGGCGTTACACCTTGGGAACGCTCGTCCTGTTCTCTTTGGCCGTCCCCGTCGTTCTACCCCAGCCCGCAGATCTGCTCGCATTGCCAGCACGTACTCCGATCGATCTCTTCTACTCCTTTTGGTTGTTGCCGGCCGAACAGATCTCTCCGGCCGCGCTCCTCGGTCTATGGGTGGTCCTGGTCGTCGTACTCTGGAGCATCCCTCGGTGGTGGCGTCCGAGCCGAGCCGAGGTCGAGCCTTCGTTCGTCGACGAAGCGCGTTGCACTGGCTGTTATCAGTGC
>JAIOJS010000203.1 GCA_019911795.1 Thermoanaerobaculia bacterium
GGGGAGGCATTCTTCGGGGGATGGGGCAGACCAAGCCAGCGGCCGTGTTCAATCTCGTCGGGTACTACGGACTGGCCCTTCCTTTGGCCTACTGGCTGGCCTTTCCGCGGGGCATGGGACTGCCGGGCATCTGGTGGGGACTCTGCCTCGGGCTGGCCACAGTTGCCGTCTGCGTCACCCTTTGGATTCGCTCCTTCGGTCCGGCTCGGGCTCAGCGGATCGAGAGGTTGAGCTAGGTCGCTAGCTAGGCCGCTACCCGTCTCGGTACGTCGCCCTCAGCGAGCCCTACGTGCCTGGCCCAGGAGGTGTCCGACCTCGGGGAGGACGAGACTCCGCATGGCGAGAGCGACCGCCTTGGGAGAGCCAGGGAGGGCGAACAGGGCACGTCGTCCAATGACTCCGGCACAGGCGCGACTTAGCATCGCCGCACTCCCGATCTCGTCGTACGAGAGACGTCGGAAGAGTTCTCCGAAGCCATCCAGGCTGCGCTCGAGGAGTGGGAGGATCGCCTCCGGAGTGACGTCGGAGGGGGAGAATCCAGTACCGCCGTCGAGGACAATGACGTCGATCTCCTCGCGGCCGAGGAGGTCCCATACGGTGTGTCGGATGGCGTCGACATCGTCGAGAACGACGCTACGGCGGTGGCAGGTGTGCCCCGCGGCCGCGATCAGCTCGGCCGCGATGCGGCCGCTGTCATCGGATTCCAAGGTGCGGCTGGACGAGACCGTGACCACGGCGAAACCCAACGTATCGGGGCCGCGGTCACGGTGCTCTTGGACGGGTGAGTCCACGATCCAGCCGTCTCGCTCGCTATTTGATCTCGAGCAGTTCGACGTCGAAAATCAACGTCGAACCGGGGGGGATCGGACCGCCGGCGCGGTCGCCGTAGGCGAGACTGGAGGGGATGTAGAGCTTCCACTTGGAGCCGACGGGCATCAGCTTCAGGGCCTCGGTCCATCCTGGAATCACCTGGCCGACGCCGAAGGTAGCGGGAGCTCCGCGGTCGACGGAACTATCGAACTTGGTGCCGTCGATCAGGGTGCCGGTGTAGTGCACGGTAACGCTGTCCGTGGCGGTGGGCATGGCGCCATCCCCCGCTTCGACGATTTCGTACTGAAGTCCTGATTCGGTGGTCACGACGCCCTCGCGCTTGCCGTTCTCAGCCAAGAAGGCGACTCCTGCTGCAACGTTCTCTCCTGCGGCCATGTGCTGCTTCTCCTGCTGTTTGGCGACGATCTGTTGTTGGAAGGCGGTGAGGGTGGCGATGATCTCTTCTTCGGTCATCTTCGGATCCGTACCCTCGAGACCGTCGATGAGGCCCTGAAGCACGAGGTCGCTGTCGACGGCGATGTCGCTATCGCGCAGACTGCTGCCCATGTTGATGCCGATGGCATAGCTGGTCTTTTCCTGGTCGGTGGTCGGGGTCTTGTCTTCCTGGGCGAAAGCGCAGGAGGTGCTTATCACCAGAGCGAGGCTGGTGAGCACAGTGAGATTCTTCATAGATGTCTCCTGAATACTTGGATAGGTTGGATGCTAGGACCGCATCACGGCGGGATCTCAGGGCCCGCAAGGGCGCCCAAGGCCGCCTAGACTAGCAGATTGTGCACTCGATGGAGGCCGCCGGGCTGGACACCGCCGATCAGGAGGGGGTGTGGAGGCTTTTGCCGTCAGTGGGGCACCGAACCGTCTGCCATCGACGCCCGAGTTCAACGGCGTCGAATCATGACCAGGGTCACGTCGTCGCCGGGCGGAGCACCATGGGAGAACTGATCGAGTGTGATTTCGAGCGCGACCGCGATCTGATCGAGGGGCGTCGTGCTGTGGTCTTGGAGAAAGGCGGCGAGCCGATCGGTACCGTACTCTTCGTCGTCGAGGTCGAAGGTCTCGGTCACTCCGTCGGTGTAGATCGCGAGGAGGTCCCCTTGGCTCAGGGCAACGTCACGGCGCGAGTAGGGAGCGTTGGGCAGGAGGCCCAGTGGCGTACCGGTGGCCTGGAGCTGTTCGACCGAACCATCGTGACGGACAAGCAGGGCGGGATTGTGTCCGGCGTTGGTGTAGGCGAGAGACCCGCTTTCGACGTCGAGAATGCCGAGGAAAGCGGTCGCGTACTTCTCGGGAGGAGTTCGCTGGTAGAGGCGCTGCGACACCGCCAGACAGATCTCGTCGGCGGGAAGACCGGACTCGATGGGAGCGATGGAGAGGGCTTCGAGGGAGGCGGTCAGGAGTGAGGCTGCCATTCCCTTGCCCGACACGTCCGCCACCATGAGGACACACTCTGCACCGTCGGCGCGCTGGAGGACTTGGTACATGTCTCCAGAGACGGTCCTCGACGGCAGGGTGCCGCCGTAGATCTCCCAGTCAGCGAGGTCGGGAAGCCGCTCAGGCAGGAGATTGGTCTGAATGTGTCGCGCCAGAGCAAGCTCTTGCTCCATGGCGTGGCGCTCCGCCGCTTCTTCGGCCAGGCGAAGATTGCGCAGCCGCATGGCAGCCACCGCGGACAACGTGACGAGAAGCTCCAGGTCCTCCTCCGAGTAGGCGCGAACCGCTACTCGTGAGCCGATCACCATCATGCCGAGGACGTCCTCTCCGTCGAGGAGGGGAGCGGCGGCGAGGCTTCGGACGCCGGAGGTCATGATGCTCTGGGCGGCGGCGAAGCGTTCATCCATCTGGGCGTCGTAGACCAGAGCAGCGACTCGCTTCTCCGTCACTTCGCGCACCAGAGCCCGGGAGAAGAGGAGGTTCTCTCCCCCGGGGACAGTGGCTCGCGAGGCCGCCTTGACCATCTCCCCGTCGTCCTGGCGCAGGAAGATGGCGCATTCTTCCGGTTGCAGGTGGCGGAAGATGCCGTCCAGGATCAATTCGAGGAGCCCGTCGAGCTCCATCGAAGCACCGAGGGCGTGGTGGACCTGGTTGAGGAGGCTGAGGCGCTCGGCGTAGCGCCGGAGTGCCTTGGCGTCACCTTCGAGCTGGACCTGCGAGGCTGGCTCGAGGAAATCCCTGGCACTGCGGAAGAGTGTTACCGAGGAGAGCTGATCCTCCTCCGGTAGGGTCCCGACGGGGGCCTGCCGGTCCTCGAGGACCAGGGAACTCCCACACATGGCGATGACATCGCCAGGGTGGATCTGGGTGGGGCCCTCGATCCGTCGTCCGTTGACCGTAGTTCCATTGCGGGAACCCAGGTCTTCGACGAGCAAGTGACCCTCACGCCGGAAGATCCGAGCGTGTTGCCGGGAGAGGAAGCGGTCCGCCAGCGGCAGATCGACGTCGGACGCTCGTCCGATGACGACCTCGTCCCGATCCAGGTCGAAGTCGTAGGGCGCCCCCTGAGGCGGAGTAACACTGAGTCGCAGCGTGGATTCCATGTCTTGTCGAGTGCTCGCAGTCTTTCTTGGGGCGGCGGTCGATGCCGCGTCAACCGCTGGCGAAGCGTACCACGCAGCCACATTCTGCCTGAGACGCTCGGGTCAGGTAGAATCGCCGTTCAGTGCCAGAACAAGAGAGTCCAACGGTCACGGGAGGAGCGATGCCAGAAGAGGTGTTCGATCCAGCGGTGGCGCTTCGTGAAGGCGTCCTGGCCTGTCGGGAAGAGCGATGGAAAGAAGGACTGGAGCTCCTCGGTCGCCTCCACCAGGAAGGCGAGGGCAAGTTCAAGTTGCCACCCGCTGTCTACTCCTACCTCGGTCTTGCGAAGGGGCGGGTACAGCGGAAGTACGAGGAGGCAGTTCAGCTCTGCCGGCATGCCATCGAGTTGGATCCCGTCGACCCCGAGAGCTATCTCAACCTCGCCCAGGTCTACATGTTGACCACCAAGCGACGGGCAGCGCTTCGCTGTTTGCATATGGGACTGTCGATGAATCCTGGTCATCGGCGCCTACTTGCGATGCAAGACGAACTGGGCAAGCGCAAGGGACCGGTCCTTCCGGGCCTCGGGAGGGAGCACTTTCTCAATCGGTTGTTGGGACGGGTGCGGCACAAGGTCAAGGGTGGCAACAAGAAGAAGCCGGGGGCGTAGACAGCCCGAAGGGTTGGTCGGCGACTACAGTTCGGCGTCACAGTTGGGCGGCTACAATTTGCGGATGGCGATTTTCCAGGTCTTCCACCCCGTCTATAGCTCCGTCTTTCGCTCCGTCTTTCCGATGTTTCCACTCGCTCCGGGGCGGCTATATCTCTCTCCCGACTGCGTCTCTTTCTACAATGGACTCCTCGATTCGTTGCCGACTCTCAGGAGGGTCCGATGAAGCGCCAGCGCCTGTTCCTGATCGATGGATACTCGAACATCTTTCGGGCCTTCTATGCCATCCGTCACCTGACCAATTCGAAGGGTGAGCCCACCAACGCGGTCTACGGCTTCCTCAACATGTTGCGCAAGCTGCTGCGCGAGGAAGAACCCGATCTCATCGGCGTCGCCCTCGATATCTCGGATGCCACCGTACGACGGGAACAGTACGACGAGTACAAGGCCAACCGAGCTCCGACTCCCGAGGACCTGAAGATCCAGATTCCCTGGATCCGTGAT
>JAIOJS010000204.1 GCA_019911795.1 Thermoanaerobaculia bacterium
CATTTGGGGACCACGGTTCGCGTGGGGTCTCGCTGCCGCTGGTGGCGTAGGAGACCGGCGAGGTGTAGTACTCATCGCCGAGACCCGCGAAGTGATGGCCGAACTCGTGAACGAAGACGTACTCGGCGAATCCGGTGTCGACGGAGGTGGTGGCCTGGTTATTGAAAATCCCGCCGCCGCCGTACTGCGCATCGTTGACGAGAATCTCCAGGAACTCGTAGGGAGCGCCGGAGGCGATATCGCGCAGCGCCCGGTTGTCGTAGGTCAGCACATACCGTTCCGAGTCGAAGGTGTTGTAGCTCGCGGAGAGAGCGGTGCGTCGGAAATGTTTGGCCCGCGGTCGGTTGCCCCCGCTCTCGGCGGTGGGAAGGTCGATCGCCCAGACGTTGAAGTCGCCCTTCCGACTCTTGAACGGGTCCCACTTGAAGAGGGCAGCGACGAGCCGTTTGGCGTCGGCGTGGAACTTGTCCATCTCCTCGGCGGTGTACCCCTCGGGAAGCAGCAAGAGGTCGACTTTCTGCTGGGGGGGGCCGCTTTCATGAACCGCCCAGACCTTGCCTGCCGGTGCTCGATCGGCAGGGTTGACGAAACGGGAACTTGGATCGATCTCCACCGACCACACCTTCTGGAACCGGAGGTTTTCATCGCGGGCGTGGAGGACGACTCGGACGGGGTGCTTGGGCCACGGGAAACGCAAGGACTCGTGGAAGGTGCGATGGGTCTCCTTCGCTTCGGGCGTCGTCACCCATTCACCGTAGATCGAGGCGAATCCGCGTGAGTAGAGGACCGCGTCCACCTTGGGGTCGATGACCTGGAAGAGGTAAGCGCCGAGATTGGTGTCGTCGAAGAGTTGCGTCGTGCTACCGGTCCACGGTCCATCGGACAACGCCTGATCGAGAGCGAAGATCTCGGTGCCCATGCCGCCGGTGTGAAAGAAGTCCAGGCGCAGAGTCTTGTTTTCGAAGTGTCCCTCGAAGGGAAAGATCCGGGTGGCCATCGCATCCGGGGTCTGAGCTGCGTTGAGCGCTGGCAGAGCGAAGGCGAGGATGAGTATCAGTGACAGGGGACGAACCCGGTGTCTTGGACGGGTGGATGGGGGCTTTCTCATGTCGGTTCTCCTCGATATGGACAGGTGGAACACTAAACTAGACTTGGGGACGGCTCGGCCGGCCGAGACATGGAGGTCGCAGTGAGGCGTGCGAGCAACCCGTCGGCGAGCTTCTCGGCAGCCGCCGGGGAGTGACGAAAAAAGAGCGACGGCTCGACCAATTCCAACTCGATGAGGCGAAGCTGCTGTTCCTCGTCGCGAAGAAAGTCGGCCCGAGCGTAGAGTAGGTCCCGATCCTTGGAGAGTCCGTTGGCCGAGGCTGCGGTGGCGACAATCCGAAGGGCGAGCTGGGCTTCGTCGTCGCGAGGGAGGAACGGTTCGTCGTGGGCGCCGAAGTCGTCTTGGACTCGGTAGTCTCCAGGAACCGGAACCTTCCGCACGCCATGCGTCACCTCGCCGTCGACGACGAGCAGCGAGAACTCTCCCTGGGACTCCACGGTCTCCTGATAGGGCTGCAGCAGCATGTCCTCGTGCGGCAGCACACGGGCGAGGTGCGCGGTGGCGAGGGCGATGCCGGCGTCGTCGTCGTCGAAGCGGAGAGTCTCGCGGGCGGTGGCGCCGACCGCCGGCTTGAGGAAGCCTCGTCGCCAACCCTCCTCGCGCAGGATCGAGGCGACATCCACGGTCGTGCCGGCGTCCAGCCAGCGGGTGGGGAGGGTCGGAACCCCTCGGTCCGCGAGGTCGCGTAGGTAGCTCTTATGGGTGTTCCACCGCACGATCTCGAAGGGGTTGAACAGGCGTGTCTCTCGGCTCGTGGACTGGGCCCACCGCAGGTACTCGTCACGCCGGTCCATGTAGTCCCAGGTGGTACGGATTAGGCAGGCATCAACGGAACTCCACTCAAAAAGAGGGTCGTCCCAGGTAGGACGTACCAGGTCGGCACCGCGTTCGACGAGAGCTCGATGGAGGGGGTGGTCGTCGACCTCCCAATCCGGCAGGTTGGAGCATGTGGCCAGGGCGATCCGCATGGGTTGGACTATATCTTCTGTGTCGTCGCCATTTGAGTCGAGGTGGGTCGCGCCATGGGTGGGCGGCGAAGAGCAGGACGGGAGTCCTGCGTTCCGAGGGAGTAGAGGGACGTTCCCTCCCTGCATTTCGGAACGCAGGATTCCTATTCTGCTCTTCGTTTGCCTGGGGAGGCGCTTGCCGATCGTCCGTAGCGTCGTTGGCCTTCCGTGCCTATCGAGAAGATTCCGCCGTTGGCAGCGAAGAGCAGGACGGGAGTCTTGCGTTCCGAGGGAGTAGAGGTGACGTTCCCTTTATGCATCTCGGAACGCAGGATTCCTATCCTGCTCTTCGTTTGCCCGGGGTGGCGCTTCCCGATTGTCCGTAGCGTCGTTGGCCTTCCGTGCCTATCGAGAAGATTCCGCCGTTGGCAGCGAAGAGCAGGACGGGAGTCCTGCGTTCCGAGGGAGGAGAGAGGGACGTTCCCTCCATGCATCTCGGAACGCAGGATTCCTATCCTGCTCTTCGTTTGCCCGGGGAGCGCTTCCTGGTTGCCCGTAGTGTCGTCGGCCTTCCGTGCCTGTCGAGAGGAGTCCGCCGCTAGCAGCGAAGAGCAGGACGGGAGTCCTGCGTTCCGAGGGAGGAGAGAGGGACGTTCCCTCCCTGCATTTCGGAACGCAGGATTCCTATCCTGCTCTTCGTTTGCCCGGGGAGCGCTTCCTGGTTGCCCGTAGTGTCGTCGGCCCTCCGTGCCTGTCGAGAGGAGTCCGCCGTTAGCAGCGAAGAGCAGGACGGGAGTCCTGCGTTCCGAGGGAGTAGAGGTGACGTTCCTCCCTGCATCTCGGAACGCAGGATTCCTATCCTGCTCTTCGTTTGCCCGGGGTGGAGCGCTCCCGAGATTGCACAGCGGTGTCGTCGAGCCTTCATGCCCCCGCGCGAGGGTTACTCCGTCGGTGGCGAGGAGCAGGACGGGAGTCCTGCGTTCCGAGAATTCCCAACTCACTCGTTACCGTGGAAAGACGTGCCTTTGGCCCTTTCCGGCACTGCTCCATGGCCAATCCTCTGCCCGTTTGGCGAGTCTTGCCTTCACCGGGTTCTCCTCAATGTAGCGTACCGTCTGCCAATAGTGATCGTCGTCCCGAATGAAGCGATCGAAGTATTCGGGGTGCCATACTGGGGTCACGTCATAGATACCGACCGACGATGCCTCTCCTGCCCTCACGAGATCACGGATCGTTCGCGCGCTGTATCGCTTCCAGGAAGCAACGATGCGCGCTAGCGGCCAGTCATCACGGGGAAGGCAGAGTGCATGGACGTGGCTTGGCATTACAGCCCATGCGAAAAGGTCGTATCGCTGTCCCTCGAAGTGCCGCAAGATGTCTTGCATCGCCGTGGCAACCTTCGGGAACTGCAGGACGCAGCAGCCGTGGCCGTGGTCGAGACAGAACTCACGGAGTCGCCTTCGCTCGCCGCTTTGGTCATTCGCCGGCACGCCCCGAATCTTCGTGTCCATCGTCGCCAGGACATCTTTGGGTACGCTATCCGCGAGATGGAAGACCACGTGCTGGATGGCACCAGGTTCCTGAAAATGGGGCAGGTAGCCGCGAGATATCCACCGTGGACTGGACGGATGAGGAAGTGGCTTGTTGCTCCGGTACATCGGCGGCTCCTTGCACGCTGGTCTGGGTTTCGTGTGCGTGTCGTACAGTTTCGAGAGGGTGGTCGAGTACTCATACGGAGATGCGGTGTCCCCCCTTACGGACTCGGGCGGCGGCCCTCGTCCACGTGAGGGAAGATCTGGCTGTTGGCGGACGAAGAGCAGGACGGGAGTCCTGCGTTCCGAGGGAGGAGAGAGGGACGTTCCCTCCCTGCATCTCGGAACGCAGGATTCCTATCCTGCTCTTCGTTTACCTGGGGAGGCGCTTGCCGATCGTCCGTAGCGTCGTCGGCCCTCCGTCCCTGTCGAGAGGAGTCCGCCGTTAGTAGCGAAGAGCAGGACGGGAGTCCTGCGTTCCGAGGGAGTAGAGGGACGTTCCCTCCCTGCATCTGGGAGCGCAGGATTCCTATCCTGCTCCTCGTTTGCCTGGGGAGCGCTTCCCGATTGTCCGTAGCGTCGTTGGCCTTCCGTGCCTATCGAGAAGATTCCGCCGTTGGCAGCGAAGAGCAGGACGGGAGTCCTGCGTT
>JAIOJS010000205.1 GCA_019911795.1 Thermoanaerobaculia bacterium
GTTGCAGACCTTGAAAGCCGATTCCCCGTGGCCGACAAGATCCTGAAGCAGGTCGAGCTCAGTGCAGGGAGGACCTCCGTCCACTGCCTGGGTGTGGACCGCCGTCGTCGCTGTCGCAGAGGACCTCGAGAATGGAGTTTCGCTGTATTTCTGTGGTCCAGCCAAGGGAGGCTTCCTTCTCGTGGTCGGACCGATGGGGTCGCGGGCAGGGTGTTAGTATGTATAAAGGAGGTAAATAGTATGTCTGCTGTGAAGATTGCGACCAGCGTTCCGGCCGCCCAGTTTGAGGCCGTAGAGGCAGTCCGAGCAAGTCTCGGGATGAAGAGGAGTGCGGTCGTGCAGGAAGCACTGGCCATGTGGCTCGCGACACAGAGCTCCAGCAGAAGAGTCGCCGAGTACATGCGTGGTTATCTGGCCATGCCGGAAGATGCAGCCGAATCCTCCGCGATGGTTGAAGCCTGGGCGGACGGCTTGGAATCGGAGGACTGGGGATGAGGCGAGGAGATGTCTATTGGATCGACTTCCCCTCGCCGGTCGGCCGTCGACCGGCCGTGTTGGTCTCCCGCAACGAAGCCTACTCGGTACGTTCGCGGTCCATCGTCGTGCCATTGACCCGAACGGTTCGGGGGATTCCGACCGAAGTCCGGCTCGGGCCGACGGATGGCCTTCCGAAGGCGGGCGTCGCGAATGCCGATGAAGTCGTGACGGTGCCGAATACCTTGCTTCGCTCCCGCATCACGACCCTGGCGGTCGAACAGCTGGAGGCGCTCGACCGAGCTCTGGCATTTGCCCTCGGTCTCGAAACCCACTGAGCGAACCACCGAGCCCGTCCATTGGCCGGCAGCAACCTGCCGTCCGGTTGGGCGACGCTCATCTCGCTGCAGACGGTCGTCGTCGCGCTCGACTTTGCCGCCAGCGTCGGCATCGTCTTCGGCTTTTGGCCGTCCCGCTGGGCGTCGGCGCTGGATCCGATCGAAGCTCTGCGGTACGAGTGAGCGGCTCCGGGATCCGCCCACGCCGAAGCGTGAGGCTGCTGGATCGCGCTCTCAGCGGGCGGGCAGCGGCGGCTCGATGTGGGCGCCTTCGATCGGCGCGAACAGATCGTCGGGGTAGGTCCGTCCGAAAGCGACGCGTGAAGCCGTCACTTCGGTGACCTTCTCGCCCCGCACACCGGCGTCGACATCCCAGCTGTAGGTGTCGAGGCGATGCGCGATCCGCAGTCCCTCGACTTCGTCGACCTCGCTGTAGACCATCATCTTCTCCGGGGAGTGATCACCCTCCTCGAAGAAACCCGGGTAGGCGACGATGTAGCGTAGCGCCGTGAGCGTGCCCTGCTCGGCGTGCAGGTAGACCACGTAGTAGTCGTCGGAGCTGTCGCCGGTTCCCTCGTCGTAAGTCACCTTGACCAGTCGGTGCGGCGTCCCATCGAGCTCCGCGTCGGGTAGCCGCTCGAACTTCGCACCGGGATCGCCCAGGACGAACGGCATCCCAAGGAAGTAGTAAGGCGTCGTGGTCCAGAAGCGCGCCGTCGATGGAAACGACTCCGGGGCGGGCGCGATCCAGGCATGCTCTCCATCGAAGCCGAACTCCGCGTCGGCGCCTTCCCCGAGCTCCTCGTGCCGACCGTGTGCCCGCCACAAGTCGATTCGCTGGAAGCTGTGCCTGCGCCCTTCGGGGTTGCCGAGCGGCCGGTAGTCGAATTCGAACTCCACCGTGCCTTGCGAGACCCACGTCGACAGCCCGCCGTGGGCTTCGATCGCCTGCCAGATCAACCGACCGGGCTCGCTCGCCTGCAGCCGGTTCCGGGCCTCTGCCACCCGCGAATCGACCCAGGACGCCGGCTTGGGGCCGACCTCGGGGTAGTCGCCGGTCGTGGGCGTCGTTGTCGGCGAGGGAGCGGGAGCGGTTGGAGCGGAGGCCGTGTCGGGTGTCGGCGATGGGGACTCGGTCCGGTTACACCCCCAGGAGAAGCCTAGGAGGAGTCCGGCGACGGCAAGCGGAAGAGGGATCGTGGAGACTCGCATTGCTGGAAGCTATCATGGCCGCGATTCGGGCACGTTGCGGTTTCGTCGGCAAGTCGAGGGTCTGGCTCCACGATCCACTCGACGATCCCCGGAGGCACGAGTCCTCTAGTCTGGGTCCGTCGCGGCGGGAATGGCGAAACCCGCCCGCTAGGGTCTCTCAGACAGAAGCTCCCGCATCCTCAGCGCGACGTTGGGGTTCTCATAAAGGGACCTGACCATCTCCGAGTACGTGGTCGTGAATCGGTCGTGGCGGATGAGATCGCCGAAGACGGATTCGAGCTTCAGGAACGACAACGGATCCTCCGGTGTTCCTCTCGCGGCTCGATGCAGCTCGTCTCTCATGGCATCGACGATCTCCAGCCGTGTGCCATGCCTATCCACACCCCGATCGCTATAGAAACACCAGGCGGCGATGGCGAGAGTGGCGAACCGGATACTCCCACCCCGCGCTAGGTTCTCGGCGATCGTCGGGATCAGAAACTTCGGCAGCTTGGCTGAGCTCTCGAGACAGATCCGCGCCAAGCTGTCCTTGATGTTCGGGTTGCCGAACCGCTCGATGAGGCTGTCCTTGTAGTCATTCAAATCGATGCCCTCCACCGGGTCGAGCACCGGAGTGGCCTCCGTATCCATGAAGCGGCGCAGATAGGTGGCGAAGAGGGGATCCGCGACACAGCCGTCGATGGTCTCGTGACCATGGATCGACCCGAGCAATCCGAGCACGGAATGCCCGGCATTGAGCAGTCGGATCTTCATCTTCTCGTACGGGGTGACATCGGCAACGAACTGCGCGCCGACCCTCTCCCACGCCGGCCGCCCGTTGCAGAAAGAGTCCTCGATGACCCATTGGGTGAAGGGCTCGCAGGTGACCGGCCACTCGTCCCTCACTCCCATCTCGGTGGCGAGCAAGGCGATGTCCTCCGGTGTCGTGACCGGCGTGATCCGGTCAACCATTGCGTTGGGGAAGCTCGAGTTGCTTTCGATCCATCGTGCGAGCCCGGCGTCGCGCTCCTGGGCGAAGGCCAGCAGCATTCGACGGGTCATGTCGCCGTTGTGCTGGATGTTGTCGCACGACTGAACGGTGAAAGCAGGGAGTCCCGAGGATCGCCGCCTCTCGAGCGCGGTGGTCAGAAAGCCGAAGACCGTTCTCGGGCTGGAGGGATGTGCCAAGTCGTGCCGCACGTCGGGGTTGCCGAAGTCGAAGTCCCCGGTGGCCGGTTCGACGTTGTAGCCCCCTTCGGTGATGGTCAGCGAAACGATCCTGGTGTCCGGGCTGGCCATTCTGTCGATGACGGTGCCGGGATCGTCGCAGCCCAGCACGAAATCGGTAATCGAGCCGATGACGGAGGCTTCGATCCCTCCACGGGGATGTTTGACGATCAGCGTGTAAAGATGGTCCTGTGCCTTCAGAACAGCGCCGATTCTACGATCGGCTTCGCGCAGACCCACACCGCAGATGCCCCAGGCGAGCGCCTCGGAATCGCCCATCGAGGCATCCTTCATCGACGCACGGCTCATCAGGGCATCGGTGTAAGCCGCCTCGTGGGAGCGGTGGAAACCGCCGACCCCGACATGGACGATGCCGGTCTTGATCCTGCTCCGGTCATAGGAAGGGCGACCGACCTTGTCGGTCAGCAGATGGAGGTTCTCTTTCGTGAGACGAACGGACTCGGTCACGACGAGCTCCGGAGGGTCCTCGGCACCGTTCTCTCGAGCTTCAGGTGATCCCTTTCCTTCTCGAGACGCGAGCAGGTGCTCGGGCAGAGCCGGGGTCGCGCCACGCTGAGAACAGACGAAGGTCGCGACCCGGTTTGCGAACTGATTCACTTGGCGCAATGGCCAACCCTCGAGCACACCCATGCAGAGCGAAGCGGTGAACGAGTCCCCGGCACCCACCGAGTCCACCGCCGACCCCTCGTGTCCTGGCGCGTCATCGACCTCGTCGCGGCGGACGAGCACACTACCGTCCGGACCGCGGGTGTAGGCCACCAGCTGAAGCTCGAAGAGTTCCCGCAACTGCTCGAGCTGGCCCAGCACGTCGCCCTGTAGATCGAAGTAGCCGGCCAACACCGGCAGCTCCTCATCGCTGAGCTTCAAGATGGAGGCGAGTCGCAGCGACTCCTCGACGAGCTCCTTCGAATAGAACGATTGCCGAAGGTTGACGTCGAAGATCTTCAGGGCCTCGGGTGGCATGTGCTGCACGAACGAGCGGATCGCGGCGCGGGAAACCGGCGACCGTTGCGAGAGCGACCCGAAGCAGACCGCATCCAGCTCTCCCGCCAACGTCTCGAGCCCACTGGTGAACGGGATGTGATCCCACGCCACATCCTCGAGAATGCGGTAGGAGGGTTTGCCCTCGTCGTTCAGGGTCACCTGAACCGTTCCGGTCGGGAACGTGTTGCTTTCCAGCACGTAGCGAGTGTCGACACCGATCCCCTTCAGCTCGTCGCGAATGCGTCGGCCCAGGTCATCCATTCCCACACAGCTCACCGGGTAGGCCCTCGCGCCGAGCTGGTAACAATGGAACGCGAAGTTGGCCGGAGCGCCGCCGAGACGCTTGTCGTGTGGAAACACGTCCCAGAGCAACTCACCGATCCCGGCGACTGTGAAGGGTCTGGTCATCGGCTTTTCATGACTCGCTCGACTTCTCGGTTCCACGCACCTCCGAAGATGCGGAAGGCTCGGCACCGCACCGTCCTATCGCCCGTCGTGTCCGGGGAGACCAGCGGGAGGCCATCCGGCGAGGTCTCCCTCTGCCGATCGCTTCGGTTGCGCGACTCCTTCACCGCCTTCAAGGCGTCACCGAAGCCTGCTCCCGAAGCGCCTTGGAACGCTTCAGGTCCCAGTAGGCGAACACGAAATAGATGACCGTGCACCAGATCGTCAGATCGTAGAAACGCTCCAAATTGACGTAGTAGACGTAGATGTCGGGGCTGTGGAAGAGAACCCGCCAAGCGAGAACAGCGGGCACGAGTAGACCGATCAAGATCCAGATCGCCCGAATGACTTTGATCGAGAGAGGTGTGCTGCCAACGGGCTGATGCACCTGGCTTTCCTCGACCGCCAGCTGGGCATGGTACGCCTCGACCTGTTCTCGAAACGCCTGCTCCCGCTTCTCGGCCTCCGGATAGCTGCGGTCGGCGCCGGCTCTCTTGGCAAGAAGTGTGTAGGTGGCGATGGAGACGACCCAGGTCGGCAGGAACAGGAACACGAAGGGGATCACGTCGAGAAAGTTCAACCCGAAGCCGAACACGAGAGAGACCCCCCAGGTGATCAGCGCCGGCACGTTGTCCTTGACCCCTTTGAGACGGTGCCAGTTGCTCTTGTAGCCGAGCCGGGGGAAGACCTGCTGCTCGGCGAAGACGATGCCGCCGATAGGCACCAGGACTAGCCCGGCATAGGTCAGCAGGGGCAGGATGCTGCGGTAGATGAACGGAAAGCAGCTCCCCACCACCACCACGCTGCCGACGATGAGAGTCACCCGTTTGCGGGGGACGTTGGGCACCACGGCCTGGGCGGCGAGACCGGCTCGGTAGAGGTTCGAATTCGCCGTCGTCCACCCCGCGACAATGACGATCACGAAACCGGAGGCACCGAGAGCGTAGTAGGCGACGTCGCCGGGTGAGACGACGGCGATGCTCAGCCCCATGATCGAGGCCGTCGCGGCGCCCATCAGAGCCGCCGAGATCCAGGCGACGTAGTGGCCGAACATCATGCCGGTCGCGGTACAGAGACCGTAGATCGACTTCTTCGCGTAGCGCAGCAGGGCCATGTCGATCAGACCGAAGTGGGCGAAGGTGTTCGCAGCCCAGGCGAATCCGATGACCTCCCACAATCCGATCCCGGGCTCGCCGGCCGCGTTCGTGCCGGTGAAGACGGCCGTTCCGGCCAGGCCCAGGAAATCTGAGAAGCTCGAAAGAGTCGTGTAGCCGGTCAGCGACTCGTTCAACTGGGGCACCAGCACCATGCCGCCCGCCGTGAACATCACCATTAGCCAGGGTGCGCAGATCGACGCGAACTCGCTCAATGCATTGAAGCCGAAGTAGGCCACCAGCACGGCGATCACACTCGCCGAGGCGGCGATCAGGGCAAAGTAGGCGTTGGTGGGGTACGGGTAGGTCTGGGGCGGAATATCGAAGAGCACTCGGACCGCGGTGGCCGACACGGTGATCATGGCGGCCGAGATGGCCACGAAGATGAGGACGTTCGCCCCGTTGTAGAACCGGGAGAAGAGCTCGCCCATGTTCTGATCGAGATAGCTGTAAAGACTCAGGCGTGTCTTTACCGCGATGGGTGCGGTGATGAAAGCGAAGCTTAGTGTCGCCAGGATGTTGCCGACCAGAAGACCGATCAGGATGTCCTGGATGGTGGCGCCCATGGCCACGAAAGCGGCGCCGATGACGAACTCGGTCGCAGCCACGTGCTCCGCGGCATAGAGACCGAGAAAGTGTCCGGGGCCATGCAGTCGGTGGGCCGGAACCGGGAGTGATTCGTCGCCCATCTCGGCAACGGACAGGCGCGCGTCCCCAGCTGTATCGGTCATGGTTCTTTCCCCAGCCGCTCCCGTTCGATGTGCCCTCTTTTCAGAAAGCGGGCGCGCCCGATGACCTTCCCGGTCACCCACTGGGCATTGTCGAGTGCCTCTTCGATCGGGATCCTTCCCGCCAGCGCCTCCGCGAACCGGTGACCCACCGCGGTGCCGATGCTCTGAAACTCCGGGATCGCGACGTACTGGATCCCCGTGTAGGGCACTTCCTCAACGGTCGGATCGTCCGGATCGGCTGTCAGGATCGAGGCGAGGGTGATCTCCGCGAAAGGCGCGGCGTCGACGTAGGCCTGGTTCTCGTAGAGCGACCTGCGGGTGCCGGGGGGCACGTTGGACCAACCCTCCTTCGACGCAACCAGCTCGAGGTACTTCTTCGAGGTGGCCCAGGCGAGGAACTTCTTGGCGGCGGCCTGGTTGTCGGAGCTCTCGGGAATCGCCAACGCCCAGGCCCAAAGCCAGCTCGCGTTCTTGCCCAGACCGTTGTCCGGTGCGAACGCGAAACCGACCCTGCCAGCCACGGCAGAATCCGCGGCGGTCACGAACTGGCCGGCCGCGGTGGCGTCGATCCAGATGGCGCACCTGCCCGACCGAAACAAGGCGAGGTTCTCCCTATAGCCATTGGCAGAAGCGTTTGGAGGTCCAGCCTCTTGCATCAAAGTGACGTAGTCGGTGATGGCCGCTCTCCAGGCCTCGCCGTCGAACTGGGGGTTCCAGTCGAGATCGAACCAGCGAGCACCGTAGGAATTGGCCATGGCAGTCAGAAACGCCATGTTCTCGCCCCAGCCGGGCTTGCCCCGGAGACAGATGCCGTGGACCTCGTCCTCCTCGTCCGTCAGTTTGCGAGCAGCGTCCGCGATGAAGTCCCAGGTCGGCTCCTGGGGCATCTCCAGTCCGGCCTCCTCGAAAAGGTCGGTGCGGTACATGGTGAACGACGACTCGCCATAGAACGGCGCCGCGTACAGAGCGCCGTCGAAGGACAGGGCCTCGCGGATCGGCGGCAGGAGATCGTCGAGGTCGTACTCCTCGGGCAGGTCGTCGAGGGGCACGAGCCACCCTCGCTCAGCCCAGATGGGTGCTTCATAGGTGCCGATCGTCAGGACGTCGAACCGCCCGCTGCTGGTCGCGATGTCGGTGGTGACCCGTTGACGCAGCAAGTTCTCGTCCAGGATGACCCAATCGAGCTCGATATCGGGATTGGCCTTCTCGAAGACCTCCGACAAGTCCTGCATGAGGATCATGTCGCTATTGCTCACGGTGGCGATGGTCAACCTTGTCAACTGGGTCGGACCGGTCGACTCGGTGTCCTGCGCCGAGACGAGGAACGCTGCACCGACCAGTGAAAAAGAACACAACACGACGCGCACTGCTCGCTTCATTGGCTCTTTCCTCTCCTCGGCGTCGTGGTCTGAGAAGGACCCGCCATCGTCGAGACTTTTCCTGGCAACCGTGGACGGGCTCGCGTCATGTCCCGGCAAACGATTCGAGATGGGGTCGGGCAGGGTGTGGAGTCTGCATTCCAAGTTCATTCTACCGAAGGAAAGAAGTCTGCCCGGAAGCAGCCCGTGACGGAAGTCGGGTGCGGCCTCGCGCCAGAACCTTCGCCACCGGCTGGAAAGAGCGACCTGGGTGCGAGCGTTCGGAGCCTGGCTCCTCGAGCGGCGATCCTTCACGAACGCGCCGCGAGCGGGGTCCGGCCGGCCAACCCGCTCTGCAGGGTGTACGATCCCGTCGAGCATGCGCCACGGTAGCCTTGGAATGGAGGCGACTTCCGAGCAGGACGCCCACGGAACATTTGGAGACCCGACATGACCAAGACACTCGTCCCGATTCTGATCCACGCCGTTCTAGCGACCTCCCTCTGGGCTCACGAGGGCGACACGGCGCTCGACCGCCTCGCGGGGCTCTTCGAGCCCGGGACCCTCGTCGAGGGACCGGAGCTTGTCCCCTGCACACTGTCCGGTGGAACCGAAACCACCTGCTTCGAGATCACGGTCCTTCCCGAACCGACCGACCACGAGATGGGTCCCTGGTGCCCTCGCACCACGTCGGATACCGCCGAGGATGCCGGCGTTTGGTTGGAAGGCGGCGCCGTCTACGATGTGGACGGGCCCTTCGTCGAGAGTCTCGCCGAGTTCTACGAGGACGAGGAGTGGCAACTCTTCGACCCTTCGACGGGCGCCATCCGGGTCACCGACAGCAAGACGTCCTGCGAAGCGGCGGCGCGTCCCGACGTCTCGCCGGAATACACCAACTACTGTGTGGAATGCCAGACGGCCTACCTGGAGGACGCCGTCCGGGTGACCTATGTAGTCCCGATCGAACCTGTCCGCGCGACCGCCGGAGAACGGCGACCCTTTTCGGGCTTCGGAGTCGCCTTCAACGGAGTCAAGATCGAAGCCCCGGCGCCGACGGAGGCGATTCTCCGCGCGCACACGCTCGCTCCGTTCGACGACTGCGGTGGCCACGTGAATCTCCACGTCGGGTATCACTACCACGCGGTCATGGGCTGCTCCAGGGAGGTGCCCTCGACGGAAGGCCACGCCCCGCAGGTCGGCATCGCCATGGACGGCTACCCGATTCTCGCGCGACTGGACGCCGAAGGGTCGGTGGCCTCCGGCCTTGACGATTGCGGGGGGCACGAGGTCGCAGGGTTCGGCTACCACTACCACGTGAACGAGCCGGGTGCGAACCAGATCCTCGGGTGCCTTCGCGGCGAGGCCGGCTGCGCGCTCACCGACGACGCTGCAACCTGCGATGCCTCGCGGCGCACCGGGCCTCCCGGAGGGCGGCCTCCGCGACCGGGGGAACGGGGTACGGGGCGGTGAATAGCGAGGGTTCGAACTCAGCCCATATGAGCTACCCATCCTTCTCATGCGCTTGGTCTTCGCAGCCCTTATGGGCCACGATCGCGGTGGCGCACGGATTTCGATGCACGACACCTTGGAGCGAATCCCTCGGTGTCGACTTGTCAGGGGGGCAGCATTCTCCGCTTCGCTCAGTCGCTGCTTTCGGTGGGTTCTAGGGCGACTGCTTGGCTAGGAGGCCTGATCGAAATAGGCCACGGGCGAGCAAGGCCATCAGTTTCCGGGCGCGTCCACGTGCTGATCGAACATGATCTGATTGCCGTCGGGGTCGGCAAGGACGATGTGACCGATGCCGGTGCCGTCGACATCGGTCTCCTGCAGCAGCTCGACACCGGCGTCCTTGAGCCGCGCCTGGATCTTTCGCACGTCCTCGAACTCATCGAGCGCTTGCTTCTCAGCGCCCCATCCTGGGTTGAAGGTTAGGATGTTCTTGTCGAACATGCCTTGGAAGAGCCCGATGGTGACGTCTCCGTTGCGGAGGACCAGCCAGTTTTGCTCGGGATTGCCGCCCGCCGGCTCGAACCCTAGCTTGGCGTAGAAGGCGCGGGAGGCGGCGAGATCCTTGACGGCGAGGCTGACTGAGAACTTTCCGAGTTGCATGGGGGCTCCTTGTTCGGTGGGGTGGTCGTGCGAACGGCTGGGCAGCGTGCCGGCTGCGAATCCGGCGCCGCCCACGAGGACGGCAGTGATGATGAGGGCGTGGACTACGGGGTGCTTGAACATGACTACTCCAACGTGGCTGCGGTTCGAGATTGACGTGTATCATGCCCTCACAAGGACCCAACCGCTTGCCAATTCTTGCGGTTTTTTCGGAGGCCGACCGTGCCCGACAATCGAGCCATCCAAGGCATTCACCCCGCTGACGTCGCGCCACCGGATTGCCTCGGCCGAATAAATCGCGCGATCGACTTCATCCTGGCGAACCTGCATCGTTCGCACACGCTCGATGACATCGCCCGGGCGGTGTACCTCTCACCCTTCCACTTCCACCGCGTCTTCCAATCGATTGTCGGGGAGACGCCGGCACAGTTCACCCGGCGGGTGCGCCTCGAGCGCGCGATCTCGACCCTCTCGCACGACCCCGCCCGCTCGCTCACATCGGTCGCGCTCGACTGCGGCTTCGCGTCGTCGTCCGACTTCTCGCGTGCGTTCAAGCGGCGGTACGGCGTGCCGCCGAGCGCGTTTGACATCGAAACCTTGCGCGCGGAAAGACGGGACGAGATCCGACGCATCGTCGAGGCCGGTGGCGGGGTGGCGCCTGTCCTGCCGCCGCCCAAGGGGGAGAACCCGGACGGGTTCGAGGTGGTGATCCGCGAGCTGCCACCTCGCCAAGTCGCGTACCGGCGCGTACTGCAGCCGTTCCGCGAGGACGTTGTCGCCGAGGCGGCTGAGCGCTTGGTCGACTGGGCGGAGTCGTTGGGGCTCGCCGACAGTGCGTGGTACGGGTACATGTGGGACGACCCCAAGGTCGTGGCGCTGAACGACTGCCGGTACGACGTCGCGGTCGCGTGCCCTGAGCCGCCGCCTGCGAGGTCGATGCCCGGCGACGTAGGGCTGCACCGATTTCCGGGCATGCTCGTTGCGGAGGTTGCCATGGACGGTGGCATCGACGTCGAGATGCGGCTTTTCGACTGGGTCTACCGCGTCTGGCTGCCCACGAGCGGGTATCTGCCCGATGATCAGCCCTGTTTCGAGGCTTGGACGGGGCGTCCGTTCGCGCACGGCTTGGAGCGGTTCGAGCTCGCGGTCCAGCTGCCCGTCTGCCGGGCGTGATGTCAGGACCGCTCGGTCAGTCCAGTGAACGGGTCTCGGGCTCGATGCACCGGGTGTCACGCCCCATGGATCGACGGTCAGCGGGTAGAGGATCTGATAGCCCCGTGACACAGCCTCGGCGTGAGTCTTGTGACTGTCACTCACCTCTACCGTAAGTGTCACTCTGTCGTTTTCTCTCTCGGGCATCTCGCCTAGAATGAGGCTGATCTGAGCGGTGGGATTGGTAGGCGACGCAAGTGTCACGATCCACTCTAGGTCCATCGCAACCTGGAAACCAAGAAGATCCACATAGAAGTCTCGGCTCTCCTCGAACCGATCGGTCAAGATGTAGGGCACTACACGAATGACGGTCACTGGTTGCGTGTCCCCTTGATTGGCTCTCCGTTTGTCGGTCTACGGACGGAAGTCAACTGGCTTCATTGGCGAGAACGCCGAGCGAAGCCAGGGTTGATGAGTCCAGGGTTGCATAGTGTGAGTTTCGGCAACACCGGTCCAGTTTCGTTTGAGCTTCGCGATCAGCGAGTTCGGCAGTCGCGCTCACCCGATGCCACGGCCCGTTGAAGAAGAGTCGTGAGGTCTGCTTCCGGCACCTCGGTTGTCGACCGGAATCTAATACAGCCCTTACCGTGATTCAGACCGGCGAGAACCTCCCGGCTCGCGTCCATTGCGCTCGGAGCGAAGACGTACAGGGAAACATAATTCTTCTGGGCGGCGATGGCGAAGAGATCCCCGTCATCGTGGTAGTACAAAGCGCCGGAGCGGACCTCCTCGGTTACCGTCGGGACGGCTTCCCGAAGCAGCCGCCGGAGCTGTCCCGTCTTGGCTTGGTGCCAGCCCGTCAGGCCGGCCAGGTACTCCTCTGGGTTCGAACCGTCTCGTCGCATCATCACTCCTTCCTTGGATGTCTTCATTCTTTACGGTTCTTGACTCGGTCTTTCAAACACCGCCTGCAGATCCGTCTGAGATCTGAACCCCACCCCTCAGGATCGATCCTCTCGGCGGTGGGTCGCGGCGAGAACTGCGCCCAGCTTGATCGATTGTGAGGCTATCCACTGCAAGGCTAGAACGAGCGATGGAATGCCGGGCACTGCCAGCACGATCGCTAGATCGGTGAGGCACTAGAGAGTCCACACCGCCATCGCAGCTCGGCGCTCGTCTGAGCCGGTCCTCTTGCTCAGCAGCCGCCCCACAGCATAGAAGACAGGGCCGCCGAACAAGATCGAGAACCAGGGACCACTGCGTTCGGCAAAGATCGCGTATTCAGCAGCGGGGAGATCGGGCGCCGTGGCGACGGAGTAGAAGAAGACCAGAGCGACGTGCCCTGCGATGAGGACCAGATGAGACCCCAACCAGGCGCCGACGATCGAGGAGATGAATCGCGGTCGTTCTCTCGAGCTGGATCCAGGCATCTTAGGGATCGCGCCTATATCTCGGAACCTAGGCTCGGTGTGCTGATCCTCGGCGAGGTCGGTCACTGCTCCGTGAGTCATGGTGTGAGTCGGGCAGGGGACACCCAGGACAGTGACATCGGCCCGGACTCCAGGGCCTGGAAGAGTCACTTCGCCGAGGGTCCATCAGCCCCGTTGTTGTCGGCCGAAGAGGCGTCGGTCCGGCTCGCCCTGGTGACCGCTTCCTTCGATGGCTCCGAGCGGGCTCCCGTCTTCGCCTGGTCGGCAGTGACTGCCGCCCGAAGCCGGACGGCTGTGCCCCAGGGATCGCGCGCCATGGCGGTGAGTCCGAACTCTGCGGTCTCCTCCCATGCGACTTCGTAATCGCGTTCCTCCAGACTGTCGACCGCCGCCTCCAGGCTGGCCCTCGTCGGCACGTCGATCGTCCACTCGACGAGTTGGGCCTCGTCGTACGAGGGGGGCGCTGCCTGCGGCCCCGCCCATAGGTTCGTGCCCAGGTGATGGTGGTACCCTCCCGCGCCCATGAAGAGTGCGCCCGGGTAACCCCAGACGGTCCTATCGAAGCCGAGTGCCTCGGAGAAGAAGGCGGCAGCTCGGTTGAGGTCGCCGACGTGGAGATGGACGTGGCC
>JAIOJS010000206.1 GCA_019911795.1 Thermoanaerobaculia bacterium
AACCGTCGACTCGGCGTCGTAGGCCTCGTTGTCGGTGAGTTGAACCAACTCGGACCCGTCGCCCGCGTCGAGAACGATCTCGTAGGTCGAATAGATCGGCCAGACATAGCCCTGCGAACGGTCGGGGGGCGCTGGGCACTCAGGCGAGTCGAGAGCCGTGGTCGAGTACACGAAGCGCTCGCCGTCGGGCAGGTAGTAACCACAGGTGGTACGACCTTCGCCCGAGGACAACATCGAGCTGGTTCCATCGATCGGAGACAGACCGTAGATCTGATCACAACCACCTTCGGGGTCCGTCCGTTGGAAGATCAGCTTCGCACCATCCGCGGACCAGTAGGCTTCGGCGTTCTCGCCACCAAAGGTCAGCTGCCGGATCTCCTGGAGACGCGGCTCGTCAGCCGTTGCTGGCCCGACGATAGCGAGAAGGGCGATGACACCCGTGAGATAGAGGTAGAGGGACGAGAGAGACCGCATCAGAAGCTCCTTGGAGATGACAGGGAAAGGCTCCGCGAACGCAGGGCGGCCTGATTCTAACCCGCGCACGGGAACTTCGCTCATGTTGCCCGTCAGTGGCTGGCGCACGGACGTTGGCGGTCCAAGGCAGTTGTAGCCTTCGAGCGGCGTGGACCTTACGGGGAACGCGAGACGCCTCCGCTGTGGTGGAGATGCGTGGGGCGGTGGCCTTCGCTGTGGACGAGCCGGGTATCGGCTTGCGCTACGCGGGAACGCTTAGGCCTCTTGCCCTGTCTGGATGGCTTGGGGCGGCAGTGTCCGCATGGCCTCCTTTCTAGTGTGGCTCGATCCCGCAGGAGCGTCCAAAGTCCTCGATCCGTTGCAGAGCAAGCGAAAAGTCCCGATCCGATACCGACAAGACAAACCGACAGTGCTCAGGGATACCAGTCCAGGTCGGGCCGTTGATCAACAAGCCGGTCTGATGGAAGAGGGATTCCGCGACTTCATTGCCGTCGATCCACTGAGTGCTGCGGGTCTTTTGCAACGGATCGCCATTCTTGGTCAAGTAGTCCGTAGGGCAGGCGACGAGGAAGAGGCCGCCCTGAGCGGGAGCGACGGTCCATCCCCAACGCGAGAGCTGGTTGCTGAGGATTGTGGAGCGTTCGGCGAGTACACGGCGCTGGGTTGCCAGGTCCTGTCGCAGAGGCTCGGAGAGTCGCACGAGGTCGCGGTAGAGACCCTTGGCCGCATGTCGTAGCGTCCAATGCGGGGTTCCACCACCGAGACGCCGAAGTCGCTGTGCGATCACTGGATCCTCTGTCCCAGCGAAGCCGAAGCGGAGTCCCCCCGCCGCGAACAATTTGGACAGGCCACCGAGAAGGACCCAGTCGGGCCCATCGAGATTCAAGCGGGCGACGTCCTCCGCAGAGTGAGCGAGACCGGCGAAGATCGCGTCGACTACCAAGCGACCGTTGGCCCGCCGTGTCACCTCCAGGAGATCCGCGACCTCACGAGGTGAGTAGAGCGCACCGGTTGGATTGGCAATCGGTGCATTGAGGAAGACCCAGGCGCCCGGCGAGGCGCCGGCCAGGGCATCCTCCAACCCAGCCGGAGTCCACTTGAACTGATCACGGCGTTCGGAACTGATGATCTTGGCTTCGACGCCCAGGAGTTGACAGGTCGCGACGAAGTGTCCGTAGGCCCCGGTGGGAAAGAGCATTGTTTCCCCGAACTCCGCAGCCCCACGAGCGATTCCCGCGAAGAGAGGCGCGACTCCATGTCCAAAGATCCAATAGTCTGCGGTAGTACCTAGCGAGAGCTGAGCCCAGGATCGGATCTCAGCGGTGGGATCGGCCTCCTCTTCGCTGACTTGGTGGCGAGCAAAGGCCTCCAACAGGGCTTCCTTGACTCGGGTCGGGGAGGCCAGGGAGTTCTCTCCATAGTCCATGCGTACGGTGTCCGCATCGAACGGCAGATAGTTCGCCGCAACGGCTGGATGCTGGAAAGCCTCCAGCGCTCTCGCCTGCAGCCCGGGCAGACCCGAAGCCTCCGGCGTGGCCGCCGCCCTGTTCAGCTCCTCTCCGGCCCGGAGCCTCCGACGTTCCGGCAACTGGAAGCGCAGCAGATCGTCGAGCAGGCTCTCGTAGTAAACCTGAGACAGCCAGGGGGTACGGCTGTAGGTCAACTCGCCAGCGTCGGTCAGAACCCTGATCAGACCGGGGTTCTGCGAATAGAGGAAGCCCAACTGAAGGTCCTCGTAAACTCGGTTCTTCACCAATCCACAGAGCAGGGCGGCATGGGCCGGCAGCGGATGGGAGCTGAGGTAGCGCAGGACTCCGTGCACCGAGGGTTCACTCGACAGTTCGAACTGCTCCGAGAGATCCACCACCAGGAGAGCTCCAACCTCACGCGTCACCTCGAGGAGTCGAATGAACGATTCGGAGCTCCGTGCCTCGTGGTCCGCGAGGCAGGTGACCACACACTCCGGGCGCAACGATCGCACGAGGTCGACCACTAGTTCTGCGCTCCGCGGTGCCTCGATGACCTCTCCGGCGACCGCGAGCTCACCCTCCCCCGCAGTGAGCGCCCGCACCAGTTCGGAGTCGATGAGCGCAAGGCGCGGGCGGAAGGTCTCCAATAGGCTGACCAGCGCCTCGACGCGGGACGGCACGACCACCAATTCCTCGGGATGGGTCGGCATCCGAAAATAGAGGCGCAGGTAATCCGCGAGGCAGCGGCGCAACGCAGCGCGTCCCTCGGTCTCTTCGTAAGGAAAACAGGTGGCCTGGTGGAGCAGCTCAGCGAGCCGAGCCAGGAACGACACCTTCTCGGCCGCGACCTCACGATCCGGAAAGTCGAGATCGAGCGAACTACGGACCTCTTCGTATCCCGGTTGTCGAAGACGCTGGAAGATGCGTTGGATCTCGGCTGGGAACTCCATCCGCGCCTCGACCACGGCGAGGCGGTGATAGATCGTGCCGCCGGCCTCGAGGTAGCGCTGGGCCGTCCGGGCCGAGACCGAGGTTTCCACCGAGGGGCCCATGAAGAACTCGAAGCGGTGGCGACTACGGCGCTCGACCTCGACCAACGGCGCGATGTCGGTATCCCCTGCCTGCTCCACCCGCGTCTGCCACACCCGGGTGACACTCAGTCCGCGACGACGGAACAGGCGTTCCAAGACCGTGGCCCCGGGTCGTCCACCCAGGTTGAGGATCACCGCCCCATCGGGGCGCAGGATCTCGACCGACTCCTCCACCGCTCGGGCGATGAGACCGAGGCCGAACTGGTCCTCGATGTAGCCCTGTCGCTCGTAGTAATTCGACAGAGCGTAGAGAGCCTCTTCGCTGGTCCCTTCCGACACCGCCTCGAGGGTCTCCTCCGGATCGACGTTCAGAACCTGCGGTATACATCCCAAGACGAAGTCAGCCCGCTGTCCGCGTTCGCGGCAGACCTCGAGAAGGTCCGACTCTTCGAAGCTCACGCGGTCGAGAAGGGAGCGTCCGTCGGAGGCCAAGCGCGGCTTGCCCGCGGCATCGAGGCCATTGAGAAACAAGTTGAGGCGCGAACAGCGGATCGCCCGTGGATTGATATCGAGACCGAGGATCGAACGTGGTCGCACCGCGGCGGCCAAGGCCAAAGTGACCCAACCGTTGCCACAACCCAACTCGATCAACTCGCGATCGCGAAACGCCGCCTCCGGATAGCGCACTAGCCCTTCGAAGAAGGTGTAGGACCACTCTTCAGGAGTAAAAATTCCGGGGAGTTCCAGAAGGGTCAGGGTTCCCAGATCTCCGCCGGGTAGGTCGGGTAGTTCCAAATGGCGAAAGCGAAAGTGCGAAGGCTCTGCCGGCCGATGCTTTGCCCCTTGGACGAGGCGCTCGAGAAAACGACGTGCCTCCACTCGGGTGGTAGCGTCCTGAAGTCGGTCGAGCAGTTCGCGAAAGACAGCGTACGCGGCGCCTGGGGATACGGCCGCGCGCTGTGTGAATGCGGAGACCGCCTCTTCCGACGCCCACGAAGTGCCAAGTCCTGTCAGCGTGCGCGTTTCCATGGTCACATTATCCCTGACATCGGTCGAACGCGGAGACCCGCGCTTCCAACTGCTAGAGTCGTACTCGATGGCGCCCCGGATGTTTGGAGTTCGGGCCTTGCCTCGAGGCCTCTACCGTTCTTCAGCCAGTCTTAAGGTTGAGAATGCAACATAGCCGAATGCACGCCTCTCGAAGAATGTCTCAACGACGCACTGGGCAACCACGTTGAGAGTGCTCGTTATCGAGGACTCCGAGCGCCTGCGACGATCGCTGAGCCAGGGACTCCAGCAAGTCGGCTACGCCGTAGATCTCGCCGCCGACGGTAGCGAAGGTCTCGACTACCTGGAGAGCTACGAGTACGACGCCGTCATCCTCGACCTGATGCTTCCGAAAGTTCCGGGGATCGAAGTGCTGCGGAGACTAAGAGCCAAGGGCTCGGACGTTCACGTACTGATCCTGTCGGCACGCGACCAGGTCGAGGATCGGGTCGAAGGCTTACAGCTCGGTGCCGACGACTACCTGATCAAACCCTTCTCGTTCGACGAGCTATGCGCTCGTCTCCAGGCTCTCATTCGTCGGCGCTATCAATCCAAGAGCCCACACATCAACCTCGGTTCGGTCCTCGTCGACATCTCGGGAAAGAGCGTTCACCATGATGGCAAGCACGTTCCACTGACTCCCAGCGAATACTCGGTGTTCGAGTTCCTCCTGCTGCGACGCGGCCGCGTGACCTCGCAACGCCAGATCACCGAGCACATCTACCACAGTGACGAAGACATCTCGAGCAATGTCATCGAAGTGTTGATCAGCGGGATCCGCCGCAAGCTCGGCGATGAAGCTCGGCTCCTCGAGACACGGCGCGGCTTCGGGTACGTAATTCAGTAGCGAAGAGAGTCTCCGGGCCTTTATCGTCAACGACTCCGTGGCGTTGACAAGTGGTTCGGCTTGCCTGTCGTAGCTCCGTAAGCTGCAAGGCAGCTAGCCCAGAACAACCTCGCCACGGGCGAGCAAGTCTTCTGCGTTCTAGCGCTACCACCGTCCCATGGACCGACACGGCGGCCAAAGCCTCGATCCGGTCCTAGCTTGGGGTTCGAGCTTTCTCCGCTCGCGTGATTCTGGCGCTTCTCACGCCTCGGACTCACCCTCACGCGATCCTAAGCTCGCCTCAGTACAGTTCGAAGAGACGCCCATGGACTCGTTGCTGTCAACGGCAACACCAACGAATCACTTCGAGGGACTTGCTACATGAGACTAGGTTCACCTTCTGCATCGTCCCTGCTTCTCGTCATGCTCGTCGTAATGTCCGCAGCCAGTTCGAATGCCTATAGCCAAGGCGATCTAGAGCAGATGGCCTCTGTTTGGCGGCTAGAAATCAACACTCGATTCAAACTGAACGAGAGCCCCGAGCCAGGATTGGCTCGGCGGAGCCAACGAGACCACACTCCTCCGTGGACTCTCGCGGAACGCCAGTTCAATCCGGTCGTTCCCAACGAACCCTCCGAGGCAATCTACAGCCACTCCCCTCTCCTGGGATTCCCAACCGGTAACGATGAGATCTTCGAACCCGCTCCTGGCATGTACCGCAGAATCGGGATTGATGTTGTAGACCTAGTTCGAGAACCCGCTTCGATGAAACGCGGCGACTGGTTCAAGGTTGGAGCGATCGTCGCCACCATCGGAGCTGTAAGCCTCCTGGACGACGAGATTCGGGCGAATCTGAGATTCAACACCGATGATTCTCAGAGCTTTGCAAGAACGATACGTCCCCTGGGCCAAGAGGCAAGTATCTTCTTCCTCGGTGCCAGCTGGCTCGCAGGCACACAATGGGATCGACCGGTCTTTCGAGCTGTCGCAGTCGATGGATTCGAAGCCAGCGTTCTAGCGTCTGGTTTCATCGCGCCCATTCTCAAGCGTACTCTGGGCCGCTCAAGGCCGTACCTGGAGTACGGGTCCAGTAGCTTTGGTGCGAGCGAGTCCTTCCCGTCTGGTGAGGCGACGCAAGCGTTCGCCGTGGCTTCAGTAGTTGCAGCTCACTCGGAATCCAGATGGGTCGACGTGATCGCATACAGTCTGGCGGGACTGACAGCGTGGCAGAGAATCGAGCTCGACGCACACTGGGCCTCGGACGTTGTCGCGGGCGCGGCTATCGGCACGGCCATCGGCCGCTGGGTTGTCAAGCGTAACCTCGGCAGTAGTACTCCACGCTGGACACTCTCCCCCACCGTCGGCCAAGGAGGCGGCGGACTCCTAGTTCGCCTCAACTTCGGCGGTCAATCCGCGAGACCCTCTCGAGCTCAACCCTGGGAGGGAACGTGACAGAGGACTCCAAAGGGCCAGCGCGGAGATTCAGATCCGACGACACGCCACCGATCCGGAGCGTCGACAAGATCCTCCAAGAAGCAGGCAGGTGTCCGAGCATTCCGCCCGGCGACCTCGACCCCATCCGGGAAGCAGCCCGGCGTACATGGAGCGCTTGCTACGGGCCGGAAACGACCTCGGCAAGACTCCCGGAACACGATGACAACGACCCTCAAGCTTCCCGGAAGTTGCTCCAGTAGGGTTCATCTACTGAAGATCTCTTCCACTTGACTTCACAACTCCGAAGCCGGCGAGGGCCGGCCCAGATTGAGCAAGCGCTCTGCCAACCAAGAACGATTCTTCCAATACGGAGACGACTTTGAAGTCAACAAACGACCACAACTTCATCAAAGTGCCCGAAGTCACTTTGCTGTTTTGGATAGTAAAGATTGCCGCCACGACGCTCGGCGAAACCGCCGGCGACGCCGTCTCGATGTCGATGAATCTAGGCTACCTCACGGCAACCGGGATCTTCGCCGCGTTCTTTGTCGCCGCGGTCACCGTGCAGATCAGAGCAAGGCACTTCCGACCGTCCGTCTATTGGGCCACGATCGTCACGACCACGACAGTAGGAACAACCCTCGCTGATTTCGCGACGCGGTCCTTAGGCATTGGCTACCCAGGCGGAAGCTCGATTCTCTTGGCACTGCTGCTGGCATCGCTCGCAGTTTGGCATCGAACCCTGGGCTCCGTAGCGGTGGAGTCGGTGAGCACGCCTCGATCCGAGGTCTTCTATTGGGTCACCATCATGCTCTCACAGACCCTCGGCACGGCACTCGGCGACTGGACCGCCGACACTGCCGGACTGGGCTACCTGGGAGCGGCCATCATCTTCGGCTCACTGCTCGCAGCCGTCGCCTGTGCCTACTTTTGGACCGATCTCTCGCACACGGTTCTTTTCTGGGCGGCTTTTGTCCTGACTCGGCCTCTCGGAGCCGTGGTCGGCGACTTTCTTGACAAGCCGGTCGCGTCTGGCGGCCTTGCTTTGAGCCGCTACTCGGCATCTGCGGCGCTGCTGGTCTTCATCATCTTCTGCATCACGGTCTTCCAGCACAGGCCGGCTAGGACGAGCCACTAGTCGTCGCTAGGGTCATCCTCGGAATCGTCGTCATCCTGGTCATCCGCCTGATCTTCGTCAGACCCGCCGATGGCGTGACGCTCGATTTCGAGCACATTCCCCTCGGCGTCGAGTTCGACCTCCACCTCCTCAACGTCTTGGACCCCTTCCAGGGAATAGACAAGGCGTCCATCCTCGGTTTCCCGTTCCGCCGACGAAAATAGCCAATAGACTGACAGGGTCGACTGAGCTTCAGCTGAAGATACGGACTGCCGGCGAACCAGGCAGTGCGCGATTGCTGAGGCCAGCTGGACTCAGCTAATTCTCAGATCCACCGATCATCATGGCTGTACCACGACGACCACTCTCGACAAGTGGACCTGGGAGATGGGGGCTCAGACGTGACCATCAGACCCGATAACCTCTCTGCCGTCGAGACAAATCTCGAGGCCAGATCGGTGTTCCACCTAACCTGCTCCAAGTCCTCTGCGTTCCACAACGCCAGCGAAAGCGACCTCTGTCCCTCCCTATGGCCTACGAACGTCGTCGACAATACATCGCAAGAGCTCTGTGACCTTCCATAGTATGCTGCAACCATGGGCCTCAGTAGGTTTCCCGGTTTGTTCCCACTTTGGGCTGGTTTTGGATAGTGCCGTTGACCACCGGCTCCATAGAAGTCAATTCCTCGTTCGACGCCGGATTCCTAACCCTCCGAGGACTCTCTGGCAGCATGGTTTCGAACTCTATCGACGGGGAACAACTTCCCAGCGACTCGACTGGAGGCCGCACCGCAAGGTTGAACACAATCGGCCTCGGCGTCTCGGGTTCGGTTCAAGTCGCGCGAACCTTCAGTCCCGATCGAGAGATCGATGCGACCGGAAGGACCATCGACATCAGCACACTCGAGATCCACACCACGGCTTTCCAGGGACCTTGGTGAGCCAAGAATCTTGCACCGTGGACACTCTCGAGATCCATTTCGGAGCGAGTACGAAGGCCGATCGGCCTGGATCGGTATTCGGTTTGCGGCAAGGTGACTTCGATCATGCCATCCAATGATTCTTCGGCCGCCAGCCGACATCGATGGAGCTCTCGCTCGTCAATGCGCCGGCGGTTGACCGCGGCTCTCCTTATCGGCACTGGACTCCTCGTCTTCATCGATCTCTGGGGAGAGGATCAGTTGGTGCGCCGCGGTTGGGAGGGGCAGTTCGACTCCCGCATCCTCGCTCAAGCGCGAGCCCTGGTGACGCTGACCAAAACGGAGGCCGAGGGGATCGAGCTCGACTTCGACGATCAAGCCATGCCGCAGTTCGAGCGCGCCGAGCGACCAGACTTCTTCCAGATCTGGATCGAAGGCGATACCGTCCTCGAGCGTTCTCGCTCCCTGCACGGCATGGACCTGGAACGACGAGGAGACCGCTCCACTGAACCGAGATTCCGTGATGTCGAGTTGCCTGACGGTCGACACGGTAGGTCGGTTCAGATCGACTTTTATCCGCAGATCGACAGCGCCGACAAGACGATCCTCAATCGCGACTTCGAGCCGCGCACTCTCCTCCACTCGACGACGCCAGCTACGCTGGTGCTGGCGACCGACCGACTCGACCTCGACCGAACGCTCGACACCTTCCAGTGGACAGCCGTGCTCATGAGCGTCGTCAGCATGACCGCGATGGCCATCATGTTCCTACTCGTCGTGGGCGGGGAGCTCAAGCCCCTCGAACGACTGGGAGAGGCGGTGGGTCGCCTCGGTGTCGACGACCTCGGGCAGCGACTGCAGTTGCCCAATTCGCGAAGCGAACTCGAGCCTCTGATCGACAAGCTCAACGACCTCCTCGCCCGGCTCGAAGGATCTTTCCAACGCGAACGCCGTTTCTCCAGCGACGTGGCCCACGAGTTGCGAACTCCCGTCGCCGAACTGCGTAGCTTGGCCGAAGTAGCTAGGCGCTGGCCGGAGGATCGGGTCGCGACCGCCGCCTACTTCGACGACATCCAGGCGATCTCGCAACGCATGGAGCGAGTGATCGGCAACCTCCTGACCCTTACCCGATGCGAGGCCGGGGTGGAGTCATTGCATTGGGAGACGGTGGATGTGGCAAGCGTCGTCGCACAGAGTTGGAGCCGCTTTAGCGGCTTGCGAACCGACAGCGATCGTCGGCTCGAGACTTCGATCGCGACCGGATCCACCCTCGAAACCGACGCGGCCAAGCTGCGAATGATCGTAGACAACCTGCTGGAAAACGCCGCCCGATACTGTCCTGTCGGTGGGAGCATCTCTTGCTCATACCAGGTGGACGAAGAAGGCTTCTCACTGCAGGTGAAGAATCCTGCGCCCAATCTCGCACCCGGCGACCAGGAGCGTCTGTTCGATCGGTTCTGGCGCAAGGATCTGTCGCGTTCCGATGGAATGCACTCCGGACTCGGTTTGACCCTGTCCCAGGCACTCGCTCAGGAGATGGGATACACCCTCGCCGCAGACTTGAGGAACGACCTCCTAACCGTCTCTCTGTCGGGCCCTACTCGACGCGCCTGATGTCGACGGAACGTCCCGGCGCCTGATCTAGTCGGTACGTCTCTTCAGCAAATCTTCAGTAAATCTTCATCTCCGCCTCTTAAGCTTCAAGGGTGAGGGCGAGATTCCTCTCGCCGAAGAATCTGTGGCGGTCGTGTATCCAACCGACTGGGGAGGCCACGTGAACCCGACTCGACCTATTGCCAAGCGCTCGCGCCCAACGCTGTCTGCCGAGACGCGTCGTTGATCAAAGATGAGTCTCCTCGAGCCCAGCCCACGAACTGGAGACTCTGGAGCGTGGTGGGTCTTGCCGGGTTTGCCGTCTGCATCGCTCTGCTGTTCGACCGTTCTGGCGGTACCGCATCGGCCGTTGCCGACTCGCTGCCTCCACAAGGCGCCCCGGCATCATGGCCGGATCAAGACCTCGTGCCCGGCGGCCGCGTCGAACTCTCACCCGCGGCCCGGCGATTCCTGCCCGCCGACCAAGACCGCCCCCGGCTCGAACTCCTAGCCCGCAGCCCAGCCGACATCTTTCGGTTCGACACCGGCGAGGCAAGTGTCGAAATTCTCGCCGATGGAACCCTCTGGGCAGTACGGAATCCAATGACCCGAGCCGATCTTCCCGTAGCCCTGAGCCGCACCAAGGCGATCCAGAATTTTTCTCGAGACGCTAAGATCGACCATCTCTGGCTGATGGCATACGAGCTGGAGACGGTAAACTCGGACGGTACACACAAAGAACGCTTCGTCGATCCGCTGGGACACGAGCTCCTCGAGATCGTCAAGCGCGAGGACCACACCCGTGCGATCACCAAACCACCAGCTGAGGCGAGAATCCGCATCGAACAACTGAGCCACGGCGCACCGATCCTGTCCCTTCGCGAAGAAGCCGAATGGGGAGAAACGATCATCGCTGCCTCCTGGAACCCCGGAGACGGCCTGGTCGAGGCCAAGGTCCTTGCCGACGGTCGCGTCCTCTACTGGGAGCTTCCAACCACCGAACCGATCCCTCGAGCGGTTAGCGCGCAGCCCTCCGACGACCCTCCCGAGGCGCTCCTCCTCGAGGCCTTCAGCTTCACCATGGGCACAGAAGAGAGCGTCTACCATTCCACTGGGAGAGAGGTCAGCCGACGATGACGGTAGACCCGCCCCTGCTCGCCCCCATGCCATCACACCCGAACCGGCGCAGCTGGGACGAGAAGCTCCTTCCGGGCCTGGTGCTGGTTGCCCTGGCGATGCTCGGTTGGAACCTCGGTGGAGCAGATCTCATCGACCCCGACGAAGGGCGCAATGCCGCGATTGCTCTCGAGATGAGCCAGAGCGGTTCCTGGCTACTGCCAACCCTCGCTGCCGTACCCTTTCCCGACAAACCCCTGCTCTACTTCGCGTCAGGCGCCCTGTCGATCGACCTCCTGGGTCCTACCGAACTGGCCGTCCGACTCCCCTCCCTCCTCGCCACCTTTGCCCTTGTCGGACTTATCGGCTGGTTCACTATCTCGACCCTTGGGTCCCGCGCTGGGTGGCCGGCGATGCTGGTCATGGCGACGGCTCCTCTCTCGATCGCCTATTCACGCATCGTGATCTTCGACGCGATGCTCTCCTTCTTCGTAGTCGCGGCTTTGATCGCCTTCTTTAAGGCCATCGAAGCTCCCCGTACCTCACAGGATTCCCGCCGGTGGAACCGTTCATCGACTTGGTCGGTCGTTGCTTGGTTGGCAATGGCCCTGGGGATCTTGACCAAGGGGCCGGTAGCCCTCGCCGTGCCCCTGATCGTGGCCCTGCCCTTCGCCTTCTGGCGACGTCGGATCCTCGCCGTCCTCAACCCCTTCGGAGGCCTGATCTTCGTCGGCATCCTGGTCCCTTGGCTGTGGGCCACCGAGCTTCGCCTCCCTGGGTTCCTGCACTACGCACTGGTGACCGAGACCTGGGAGCGCTTGACGACGGACTCCATGCAGCGGACTGGCCCCCCCTGGTACTACCTGCCTTACCTGATCGGCGGCGCACTGCCATGGTCTCTCGTCCTCCTCGGGGTCTCACTGTCCAAATTCGAGGGTTGGCGACGCCGGCTGGCGCGCGACCCGCAACTGGTCTACCTCACGCTCTGGATCGTCGTACCGCTCCTCTTCTTCTCCCTGTCGCACTCCAAACGACCGCACTACATCCTGCCGCTGATCCCCGCCCTAGCGATCCTCTTCGGTCGGGCCTGGGCGCGGCGGGAGCGGCTGGCTCGCGGCGTTCGCTGGGGCGCCTCTGCCTGGCTCTTCTTCGGTACCCTCTTCCTCGCCGCCGCCGCCGGCTGGCTGCCGATCCACCGAATGGATGCACACCTTCAATCGACGGCGCTGGCGACCGCTTGGCTCCTCGCGCTGACCTGCCTCGGAAGCGGCCTTGCTGCCTGGATCTGGTGTCGGCGGCCGCCGGTCGCACTCGCCCTCCTCGCGGTGCCGATGATCTCCCTGCCGATCGTCATCGGCCCCCTTCTATCGCTAGTCTCGGAGGGCCGTTCCACTCGGGAGCTCAGCGTCGCGCTCACACCCCATCTCACTGACGGCATTCGAGTCGTTGGAATAGAGACCTTCTCGCCCTCTCTCGAGTTCTACCTTGGCCAGCCGGTCGAGATCAGTAGCAACGACCTCGGACTCCTGCGCAGCAACTATGTCGCACGCGCCCATCCTGGCTGGGGCTCCCCCGGGTGGGAGACCCTCACTCCCAGCAACAGCTGGATCGGCCCCGCCCGAGACTGCGCTCCCGCCCTGTTCGTCCTCCAAGTCAAGTCACAGTCCGCTCGGGCGGCCCTAGAAGCAACCGGCCGTCCACTGCTGTTTGAATCCGACCGCTTCCTTGCCTTTGGAACCTGCCCCGAGCAGCCGGCTCAGTCCGTGTCATCATCGACTCCACCTACCGTGATGTCCCCCGCTATGGTTCCGCTCGCGGGGTCGAGTCCTTCACCCAACTTCCAAAGTGAGACACCATGACGTCCTCCAGCCCAGAGCTTTCCGTCGTCGTGCCGTTCTACAACGAGGAGAGTTGCGCCGGTGCCCTTCTCGACGAGATCCTGGCGGTACTCCGTCTCCGAGGGCAGGATTTCGAGATCGTCGCCGTCGACGATGCCAGTACCGATGAGACCTCGACCATTCTCTCGACGTACGCTCAACGTCATACAGAGGTCCGCGTCCTCCAATTCGGCCACAACCGCGGCCAGGCAGCGGCGCTCTTCGACGGATTGTGGATGGCCCGAGGTTCGGTCCTCGCCACCATGGATGGAGACGGACAGAACGACCCGGCTGACCTGCCGGCGATGCTCGACGCCCTACCCGACTGGGACATGGTGGTCGGGATCCGACAGAACCGACACGATTCGCGGGTCCGCCGCTGGATGTCTCGCCTCGCGAACGCAGTCCGTTCGAGAGTCCTCCGCGACGGCATGACCGACTCAGGATGCGCCCTGAAGGTGTTCCGCAGCGAAGTTTGCTCATCGCTCATTCCGATGCGAACGCTCTACTCGTTCATCCCAGCGCTGGCTATCGCCGGAGGCTTTCGTGTGACCCAGATGCCCGTCCATCATCGATCACGCCAAGGGGGAACCTCGAGCTACGGCCTGCGGCAGTTTCTCTGGCGACCTCTGCTGGACCTGATCGGCGTGCGATGGTTCATTAGTCGCCGGTTGCCTCCCGCGACCGCGACCAGGAGCCAGAGGCAGTCCGCGGCCGAGACCGCGGCCACCCAGGTCCTCAAGCCCCGTTGACTCGAGAGTCCGGAGTCGCTCTTCAGGAGAAGCTCAGCTAGCGTTCAGCCCTTCTTCAGGTAAGGCCTCTAGGCTGAGCGTCATGGACACTCTCAGCCCGCCGCTGCCACCGAGAACACCTCGCCATACAGCGACCGCAATAGCGACCGAAGCGCCTTCTGCACACCCGCGAACTGACGTTCAGACCTGGCTCCGATCCTGGTCCTGGCCAGAAACCATGAGCCTGGTACGCTGGCGACTCTTCCTCCTACTCGGAACTGTCTACGCTGGCCTCGGGGCCGCCCTCCGTATCACCCTCTGGGCGAGACTCGGTGGGCGATCTGGAGTCACTGCCCTGGATCTCCCCACGATCCTTGGCTTGGGGCTCTGGAGAGACCTCCGAGTCCTTCTCCTGCTGCTCATCCCATTGTCACTCTATCTGTGGCTCGTACCCAACCGGATCTTTCGGTCGAAGCTGCATCGCAGCCTTGTTTGGCTCTCGATGTGGGCGACGTGTTTTGGTCTGACCTACCTCGCCTGCGTCGAATACTTCTTCTTCGAAGAGTTCGACTCCCGCTTCAATCTCGTCGCGGTCGACTACCTGCTCTATCCCCACGAGGTGCTCGTCAATATTTGGGATTCCTACCCAGTACTCTCGACCCTCGTCCTGGTTGGTTTGGCGAGCGCTCTCTGGGTCGTCCTCGTTCGCCGTCACATCAAGGCCGGGTTGACTGACTTCCAACCTCTAGCGGACCGCAGTCGATGGCTCGTCATCACTCTGGCCGCCACCACCCTCGCCCTCGCGGTTCCGATCCCGAGCGTCTGGTCGGATTCCGGGAACCGCGCCGTCGATCAGATGGCTGACAACGGCCTTGCGTCCTTCTTCCAAGCCTTGCGGACCAGCGAGATCGACTACCGCGCGCACTACTTGACCGGCGAACCCGCCGAGCTCGAACCCATTCTCCTAGAAGCCCTCGGATCCAGCCCTTCCGACCTCCTGGACCCTTCAGGTAAGAATTTCGCTCGGCGTTTCGTTCCACCGGCTGGAAAGCCGCCCAGAACTCCCAACGTCGTGCTGATCTTGGAGGAGTCGTTCGGGGCTGAGTTCGTTGGCGCCTACGGCAATCCTGAGGGCCTGACGCCAAGCTTCGATGCCCTAAGCCAGCAGGGACTCCTCTTCGAGCACGCCTTCGCCACCGGTACTCGGACGGTGCGAGGGCTTGAAGCCATCATCGCCTCCCTGCCGCCGATCCCCAGCGTTTCGGTGGTCAAGCGTCCCGGCGGGGACGACATTGCGACCTGGGGAGGCGTCATGAGTTCCCTGGGCTACGACACCACCTTTCTCTATGGAGGCTACTCGTACTTTGACGGAATGCGGAAGTTCTTCTCCGGCAATGGGTTTGCCGTTCTCGATCGAACGGACATCAAGGATCAGACCTTCGCCAACATCTGGGGAGTCTGCGACGAGGACCTCTTCCGCTTCGCCATCGAGCACATCGACCAGCGCCCGACGCCGGCTGATCCGTTCTTCGATGTCATCCTCACAACCTCCAATCACAAGCCCTTCTCCTTTCCCGAGGGCGTTCCCGGCGTCCCAACTAGCGGTGGAGGACGCTTGGCGGGTGTCCAATATGCCGACTATGCGCTCGGAAAGTTCTTCGCAGCAGCCGCCCTACGTCCCTGGTTCGAGGACACCCTCTTCGTAGTGGTCGCAGACCATGGCGCGAGGGTCTACGGTGCGGCACAAATTCCCCTTCCGAGCTACGAGATCCCGCTACTCGTCATTTGGCCCGGAACACTCGACCCGACGACCTCCGAAGCACCCATCAGTCTCATGGATCTGGCACCGACGGTGCTCGGCCTCCTGGGGCAAGACTACGTGGCGCCGTTCTTCGGGCGTGATGTCCTGTCCCGCGCCCCCGATGAAGAGCCCATCCTTCTCTTCAACCACAACCACGACGTCGGCGTGCTGCGCGGCGATGAGTTGGTCGTCCTGGGCTTGAAGCGAAGCGCTCATGGCTACCACTACTCCCCAGATAGTGGAATCCTGGACGAAGTTCCAGTCGATGAAGACCTCGAGCGGATCGCGATCGCCTACTTTCAGACCGCCTTCGACCAGTTCCACAGTGGCGCCTATCGTCTCAATTAGTAGACTCGACAGATAGAACCCGATCGAGCCCAGAGCATTGGGGGAAAGCTGGGACACTAAGGGTCTGCTACCATCCGCCACCATGCGCCCGTCCACTGCGAGGTCCGCAGCGCCAACGCTAGCAACCCGTGGCGTGGGACTCGGCTTGCTCGTGACCGCCGCAACCCTTGGGGGCCTTCTCGCCCTAGGTATCGACCAGACTCTCAATCGCTGGACGGCCGGCTACTGGGTGCCCTTCTCCGGGGTCCACCTGCTCTGCTATCTTCTCGTCGGTGCCCTCGGCGGTGTGGTGGCCTTGCCTTGGACGCGAAGGCAACCGCCGACCGCAGCGCGACGATGCTCGATCATCGCGGGCTTCACCGGGGTGTACCTTCCCGCCGTCGCCGACCGGCTGGCCCATGCGGTGGGGACTCAAGCCGGCTTGGTTGAGGCCTTGATGGTTCTGGCGGCCGCGGCGGGCATGGCCCTCACAACCGTTGCCCTGGTCCGGATTTCCAAGTCGGCGATCACTGGACTCGGCCTGACCGGCCTCGCCGCCGCCGTCGGACTCGCCGTCAATCGTAATCTCGTGTCGACTCCGACCGAAACGCGGGCCCTTGTCGCGGACCTCGCGATCGGACTCGTGGTATTGGGCTTGGCGGTTGCCACTCGAAGAACTCACGGAGGCCGCTGGGGTTTTGTCACGGCCTCCCTGATCGTCGCGACGATCACCCTCCGAAGCCTCCAGCCGGTTCCGCTTCCGGCTCCGCCTCGGCCCGAGGCCGACCCTCCGGATCTGATCCTGGTGGTCATCGATACCCTGAGGCAGGACGTCTTTCAATCCGTGGTCGAGGGAACACCCGAAGGAGCGGCCTTCGCCTCGCGCCTAAAGGGCGCCGTCTGGTATTCCCAGGCGATCGCGGTCGCCCCCTGGACCCCGCCGTCGATGGCGTCGATCTTCACCGGCCGCTACCCGCGTGAGCACGGATTCCGAGACCTGCCGCTGGGTACGACCTCCGGATTCCATGCCCTCGCCACCGCTGTCCCAACCCTGGCCGAGCGGCTGCGGGCCAGGGGCTACTACACCTACGGGATCGCGACCAATCCGGTCCTGCACCGCGACACTGGTCTTCTTCGAGGCTTCGCCGCCTACCGACACCTGCTCGGACCGACGGTCAAGCTTCCCCTTCTTACCGCCCTCACTCGGTTCGTCGACCTGAAGCAGGACTACTACCAATCGGCGCGACAGGTCGAGTCTCACCTTGGGGTGGCCCTCGACCAGGATCTCGCGTCGGTCGACAACCCGCTCTTTCTTTGGCTCCATCTGATGGAGCCCCATCACCCGCTACACCCTCATCGAGGCCTATCCCCCGATCCTGGTGAGATTCACCTCGACGAGGACGAGCTGCGCTACCGTCGCGAGACTCGCGAAGCGCTCTCTCGACTCGTTCAGATGTTCGATCGGCTAGACCAGGCTGGACGGTGGGACGGGTCCTTGGTCGTGGTCGTCTCCGACCATGGCGAAATGTTCCCGTCCGACGACCACGACAACGGGACGACGACCCTGGTCGGAGATCGCCCCAAGGTCCTGGGCCATGGACACGCGCTCTACGAAGAGTTGGTCCGGGTGCCACTCGTGATTCGGCCCCCGCGACCCTTGCCCGAGAGTCGGACAGTCGATGAAATAGTCAACCACACGGATCTCTGGCCGATGATCAGTACCCTCCTCGACGTCGACCTCGGGCCGGCGCGGCGAGGCGCGAGAACCGCTGTCCCCTGGCCGCCCCGCGAGGATGGCCGAGGACGCGCGCTTCGTCCTCCGACTCTGCTCTCGGCTCTACAGCATGGGCCCGACCGAATCGGCCTCAGAACGGAGACTCACAAACTGATCCACTACCCAAAGCAGCCAGGTCGCGACGAGCTCTACGACCTCCGGCGGGACCCTGGCGAGGCAATCGACCTCGCCGCCACTAGGCCACAGCTCTTGCGGCGATTCCGGGTTCGCCTGGGCACCCTGTGGGGCGAACTCTCTCCACCTCCGTCCTCCGGTGAAGTCGTGTCTGACGAAGACGAGAGGGCCCGGTTGAGAGCGCTCGGCTACATCCAGTGATTCGCGAGCGCCCCGCGGGGCCAGGGATTCGCTTCGACCTGGCCGCCCTTTGCGGCGTCTTTGTCCTGTCGCGAACGTTCGCCTACCTGCGGGGACTTCGGCTGGACGCCAGCCCCCTCGAGACCTTCTGGCAGTTTCTCGACCCACAGCTCCTCGTCCACGACCTCGGCCGTAGCCTTCTTTTCCTGCACAGCCAACCCCCCCTTCCCAACGCCGTGGTCGGATTGAGCCTGAAGTTGGCGCCTCATGGGTCTCTACTCGGGTTCCAGATCGCGCTTCTGATGATGGGACTCGGTCTCTGCTTAGGCAGCTACGTTCTCTTCCGCCGCCTGGAGTTGTCCCGTGGGCTGGCCGGGATCGCAGCCGCCGCTCTCGCCCTGCGTCCAGAAGCCCTGCTCTATGAATCCTGGTTGATCTACGACCTCCCAGTGGCTGCTCTTCTGGTGCTGGCGGCCCTCCTCCTACGCCCAGCCGTGCGAGGTTCGACGGCCGCTCTTCACGGATTCTTCTGGGTCCTGGCGACCCTTGCCCTGACCCGGAGCTTCTTCCACCTCGCCTTTCTCCTCCTGGTCGTCCTCGTCCTCTCCTGCCCTCGGCCTGACCGCCGCCGATGGCTGCTCGCCGCCACTCTTCCCCTCTTGATCGTGACAGCTCTCTACACCAAGAACCTGATCCTCTTCGGGAACTTCGGGGCATCTAGCTGGATGGGGATCAACCTGTCGCGGATCGCCACGGCCGGACTTCCGGACGAGGATCGCCTCGATCTCGTCGCGGCGGGGAGACTCTCGGCGGCCTCGAGTGTCGC
>JAIOJS010000207.1 GCA_019911795.1 Thermoanaerobaculia bacterium
CTCGGAACGCAGGACTCCCGTCCTGCTCTCCGCTGCAACTACCGAAATCTTGATACTCGGCCACCCAACCCCAAGCCCGTCAACATGCCCCAGCAGTTGACACCGGCGAGTTGGTAGCCGGAGGGTGAGCCGGTTCAACCCTCAAAGAGGCTCTGCAAAAGGGTCCAGCCACTGAACCCCTGTCCGCTCGACATCGCGTACGTTGCGAGTGACGCGGACCATGCCCCGGGTCTTGGCCGTCGCTGCGAGGAGGCCGTCTACCACCGGTAGCGGATCCGGTGCCGCAAGTCGCCCCCACTCGTCGGCGGCGTCTAGGTCGACCGGCAGAATTCGTTCCTGGTGCGCCGTGACCAGCTGCTCCAACCAGGTCTCCAAGGACCCCGCAGCGGCCGGGTCCCGCCGTCGAATCCTCTCGACCCCAGTCCGCAGCTCACCCACCGTCAAGGCGCTGAGATAAATCTCCGACGGTCCGCAAGAGTCGAACCATTGCCGAACGTTGGCGTTGCATCGATCGCGCTTGCGCAGCTCCGAGATCACATTGGTATCCACCAGGTAGGTCACAGATCCACGTCCCGACCCCGATCCCCAGAGCGAGCGAAGTCCTCGTCCTCTCCCACCCTAGGCATCGCCGCCAGCAGCTCCCTCAATGAAGGCTCCGGCCCCGGCCGCAGCGCACGCCGCAAGATCTCCCGGTGCTCCTCCTCGGCCGAGCGTCCGTTCCGTACGGCCCGTAACTTCAGCTCCTTCACGATCTCTTCCTCCAACCTGCGAACGATCAACTGTGCCACGTACGCCTCCTGCTATCAATGATAGCACCAGAGCCAGGACCAGAGCCACTTGCGCGATCGGCTGTCGTCTCTCGCGCGGACGCTTCGCGGCTTCATCAACCCTTAGTACGGGATCTCGCCAATAGGCCTTTCGTCGAGGCCTCTCGAGAGCGGGGTCGGGACGGAGAGTGGATCCTGGAGTACCGAGAATCATGGCAGGTGCTGCCCCTCCGGTTCTTTCCCATTGCCTCGGAACGCAGGATTCCCATCCTGCTCCCCGGCCCCGGAACCGACCTCAACTATTCGGCTGACACCTCTTTTGGGCAGACACCTCTTTTGGCACACAGCTACAGCAATCTGTGATGCGACTGGTTGCCAGCCGCGAGCGGAGCCGGCGCGAGGTAGGAGTTCTCATCCCCGCAAGGGCATTGAAGGATCGGCAGTGCCGCTCACGGTAGAAGTGTGCCCGATGAGTGCGTTCGCGCCGACGATCGGCTTCTAGCGGTCGGATTCCGGGCAGTTTCGGCGGGGGAGTGAGCGATTTCGCCTGTGTCGTCGGTCCGTTTCGATCCGATCTGGCGGTTTCGGAGGGCCTGGGGTTGCGCTCTTAACTATTCGGTTGACACCTCTCCCCCCTGGGCCAGGACGGACGAGTATCTGCCCCTCTTCGTTCTCCACGAAGTCCTCCCAGGCCGAGGCGGACAAGACATGAAGATCTTCTTCCCTGAGAAGCACCAAAGCTCGAGACCTGAGTGTGGCCGGTGCCGGGGTCCTTTGCGCTCCACCGCGCGGCGAAACGCAGTGGACTCGAGTCGGTCCTGGGTGCCCTTGGTGGAGAGCCCCCGAGAAGTCTGGGCTTGGCTTCTCCGCGGTTTCCTCGAAGGTTATCTACAGATCGAATAGATGCCGCTCTCGAGAGGCCTTGTATTTTTCTAGGGGAGCGCTTGGCATACTCAGTATGCATACCAAGTATCTAGTGAGTGTCCCCTCATGAGCGTTCGGCACGGACTGTTGGCCATGCTCGCCGAAGAAACAGTTCATGGTTACGCACTGAAGTCTCGATTCGAGGAGCGGACTGCAGGGGCCTGGCCTCTGAACATTGGCCAGGTCTACACCACACTTGGACGGCTGGAGCGCGATGGGTTGATCGAGGCCGATCCCGGGAGTGAAGTCGAGGAGGCTCATCGAGGTCACCGATGGCGCATCACCGGCGTAGGCCAGAACGAGCTCCGGGAGTGGTATCGATCTCCAGTGGGCGACGATCCGGTGCGGGATGAGCTGACCATCAAAGTCCTGCTCGCGATCGCCGATCCCGGAACCGATTCGAGTGAGGTGGTTCACCGTCAACGACAAGCGACGATGCAACGGCTGCAGAGCCTAACCCTGAAGAAAATGGAGGTCGGTCTGGATGAGGTGGCAGAGATGCTTCTGCTCGATTCCTTGATCCTACGGGCCGACGCCGAGGCGCGTTGGCTCAACCTCTGCGATGAGCGGTTGCGCGCGCGGGGACTGCCATGAGCGAACGAGTCGTTGGTGAATGGACCCTGGCTCCCGGAAGTCCTCAACTGGTTCTCCAGGGAGTGACTCGCTTCTACGAGACGGGGGCCGAGACGGTGCGTGCGCTGGGACCCCTCGACCTGAGAATCGCCGCCGGCGAGTTCGTCGCTCTCATGGGGCCGTCGGGGTCCGGCAAGTCGACAGCCTTGGCTCTGTTTGGCGCCTTGGATACTCCGTCCGAGGGGCGAGTCCTGTTGAACGGGCGCGATCTCGCGGGACTCTCGCTGGACGCACTCGCCGCGCTCCGTCGACGAGAGATCGGGTTCGTCTTCCAAGAGTTCAACCTCCTACCTGGACTAACGGCGATCGAGAACGTAGCTCTCCCCTTGGAGTTGGATGGCCAACCCCTTCGCGACGCGCGCCTCCAGGCGGCGGAGGCAATGGAGAGCGTCGGCATGGCGACCTTTGCCGACCGCTTCCCGGAAGATCTCTCCGGAGGGGAGCAACAGCGCGTGGCCATCGCCAGAGCGTTCGTCGGTCCCCGCACCATCCTCCTCGCCGATGAACCCACCGGCGCTCTGGACTCGGTCACCGGAGAGGTGGTCATGCGTCTCTTGAGGGCTCAGTGCGAGAAGGGGAGGACGGTGGTGCTGGTGACGCACGATTCGACGCATGCGGCATGGGCCGATCGGGTCCTCCATCTCCGCGATGGACAGCTCGTCGGGCTCGAGGGCACCCCTTGAAGTGGTGCCGCGTTCTGCGAGCCCTTGGTCGGGTGGAGCTTCGCCAACTGAGGTTCCATCCGCGGCGAACCTTGCTGATCGCGCTCTTGGTCGCGATCCCGGTCGCCGCGGTGGTTGGTGGTGCGACCTTGGCTCGAATCACCGAGAGCACACCTCAGGAGCAGCAAATACAGGCGATGGGACGGGCTGCGCTCCGGGTGGATGGCATCTCCAGCTTTGCCGACATCCAGAGAGTGCAGCAGCACCTCCCCCAGGCAGTGGTTTCGACAAGGCTCTTTGTAGGAGCCGAGGACGTCGGAGTCTCGGGCCGGCGCCTAACTAGTACTCTCATCGCGTTGCCGTCGGGTGCCTTGTCCGAAGGAGGGATGGCCGAGGGGATGGTGCACCGCGTCGCGGGGGAGTGGCCCGAGAATGCGGCCGAGGTCGCACTGTCACCTACTGTGCTCGATGGGCTCGGGGTTGGCCTCGGTGGCAAGGTGACACTCGAGTTTGGGGTCGAGAGAACCGTTACCGGAATCGTCGTCAATCCCGAGAATGTGGAAGCTCCCTTGGTGGTCAGAACTCCGGCTGCCTCCGAGCACCGGGGCCGCACAAGCTTGCTCGTTGGAGGCTCTAGTGGGCTAGACGAAGAGGTCTTCGCGGCGCTGGCCGAGGAGATTGAGAGTTCTCCCGGCGAGCCACTTCGCGTTCGACGACGCGCGGCCGAGGGTCGACGCAGCGACGCGAGCCTTCTCGTCTTCGCCCTCGGTTGTCTGGGATTCTTCGAGGCGGCCCTGGTCATCGCGGCCGCCTTCGGCATCGGCGTGCGCCGGCGGCAACGGGAGATCGGACTGCTGGGCGCCTCTGGAGCCACGAGTCGTGGCATTCAAGTGGCTCTTCTGCTGTCGGCGACGGCGATTGCCGGTCTCGGAGGAGTCCTCGGTAGCGTGGCCGGGGTCGGTGTTGCTGCGGCAATTCATCCTCTGCTGGATGGCTGGAACCATCGATTGAATGGGCCTTTCGAGGTCTCCCTGGGACACCTGGTGCTCGGGGTCCTCCTGGGTGTCCTCACGGCGTTGCTCGCAGCCGCCTTGCCGGCGCGAAGTGCTTCCCGACAACCCATTCGAGTGGCACTCGGCGCCGCTCGCCCACCTCTCGACGACCCCCGTCGATGGTTGAAGACCGGCTTGCTACTCGTGGTGGCCGGTGGGCTGATGACCCTGATGGCGGCCCAGGAGGGCCTGGTAACTGCCACTCTTGGGGTCATCGTCGGGCCTGTTCTAGGCCTTCTCGGCTTCGGCCTCTGCAGTCGCTGGCTGCTGGACCGCCTCGCGAGGCTCGCGGGGCCGCTGCCTCTGGCCTGGCGCCTTGCGGTTCGTGATGCCGGGCGGTTCCGGGCCCGGAATGGCCCCGTGGTGACGGCCATTCTGGCGGGCATGGCGATGAGTGTCACCGTGGCCGTGCTGGTGGCGAGCCTCGACTCGGCCATCGCCTGGATTCCGGCCCCCTATCGGTCAGACCAGGTGCTCGTCGAGGGGATGGAGGCTGAATCAGCAGCACGTCAGATCGGAGGTGAACTCGGGGGACTCGCGGTGGCGCCGTGGGCCATCGCCTACCTGCAGGGGGAGCCGCTGCGCGCAGTCTTCGCAGAGGACCCGCGTTCGGTCGGGGTCGGAAACACTGTCGCGGTCGGGAGTGAGGACCTCCTCAGAGCCATGGGGGCGGAGTC
>JAIOJS010000208.1 GCA_019911795.1 Thermoanaerobaculia bacterium
GGCGCAGGCGTTGAGTCCAACCTGGTGGCCGGGCAACCCGACGCGAGAAGAGCTGGTCGAGCGGTATTGCCGAGCCTCCGGTCGCGACATCGGCGATGCCGTCTTCTACTTTGCCTATGGACTCGTGAAACTCGCAGGCATCGCCCAGCAGATCTACCATCGCTTTCGCCTAGGGCACTCCCAGGACGCCCGCTTTGGGCAACTCATTCACACCGTACGGGCGTGTGGCGACACCGCGGTGAGGGCGATCGAGCGACGACGGCTGTCCCGTCTCTTCGACTAGAACTCCCCCAGCGAGAAGAACCGCCCGAACGGGCACGATGACCTGGAGCGGCAAGCATGAACAACCTAGACCCCAACCTACTCGAGCGGCTTGGCTCCAAACTCGATGTCGAGCGTCTTCTACGCCACCTGGACACACTGTCGGAAGCAGACCTCGCCAACCTAGTGCAGCGCCAGTCGCGACCGCCTCGCGAGGCACGTCCCTACACCGCGCCCGCCCCGGACAACGACTTCTACGAATTCTTCGACCGGCAGCTCTCCGAGGAGCAGCAACGAGTTCGGCGCGTGGTGCGGCATTTCATGTTGGAGACCGTGCAGCCGGTCGCCAACGACTACTGGGAGCGTGGCGAGATGCCCTTCGAACTCGTGCAGCCGATGGCGGCCATGCTGCGGGAGGCACTCGGCGATCGACCAGCGGAACGCTACTGCTCGGATCCACTGACCACCGGCCTCGTCAGCTTGGAGATACCCAGAGTAGATCCCAGCCTCGGTACTTTCCTCGGCGTCCACTGGGGCCTCTGTCTGGTCTCGATCCACCTCTTCGGCAGTGCCGAGCAGAAGGAGCGTTGGTTCGGCCCGCTGGAGCGCTTCGAGAAGATCGGAAGCTGGGCCCTCACCGAACCCGAGCACGGATCCGACGCCGCCGCCGGACTCGAGACCACGGCCCGGCGGGAGGGAGACACCTGGACCCTCGACGGCGCCAAGAAATGGTCCGGCAACGCCACCTTCGCCGACGTCACCGTCATCTGGGCCAAGGACGTCGCCGATGGTCAGGTCAAGGGATTCCTCGTCGAGAAGGGCACCCCCGGTTTCCACGTCGAGAAGCTCCACGGGAAGATCGCCAAGCGAGCCGTCCAGAATGTGATGATCCAACTACGAGGCGTCAAGGTCCCGGAGACCTCACGACTGCCGGGTGTCAACTCCTTTCAGGATGTCGCCACTCAATTGGGGGCGGCGCGGGCCGGAGTGTCCTGGGAAGCCTGCGGTATGGCGATGGGACTCTACGAACACACGCTGCAGTACTGCACCGAGCGAATCCAGTTCGGACGGCCCATCGCAGGCTTCCAGCTGGTCCAGGAGAGCCTGGTACGGATGCTCGGCAACGTCGTCGCGATCCAGGGTTTCGTGCTGGGAATGGCCGACTGCTACGACGACCCTCGTCGTATCCATGAACGCGCATCCCTGGCCAAAGTCTACTGTGTCGACAAGATGCGTGAGACCGCCCAGATCGGTCGCGGCCTGCTCGGCGGCAACGGCATCCTGCTGGAGCACCATGTCGCTCGGCTCTTCGCCGACGCCGAGGCCGTCTACTCCTACGAAGGCTCACGGGAGATGAATGTCCTCATCGTGGGGAGGGCCATCACCGGACTCAGCGCCTTTCTGTAGGTTCAGTGGGTCGTTGGGTTCTCTAGTAGATCGACCATCCCATCGAAAGCTTCTGAATCAGAACCATCTTCTTCGAAGACGACGATAGAGACTCCGAGCGGAATGTCGAGTTCCTTGAATAGCTCTAGGCTCTCAACCGAAATGTCAAAGCCGCCAATCGGACCGTTGGAGCTGTAAGTACAGAAGACATCAACTGTCACACACTTCGCAAGGTCCCTTATCTCCGATGCGCGGCCCCGAATCGCGGCCCAAAGGCCCTGGATGTGGAGGTCCAGAATACTCCGTTCGTCGACCGAGGGAGTGTAGGCCCACATGTCGTGAGGGTACGGCGGTGACCTTACTCCTCTGCGATCGCCCTTCCTGAAGGAACGGGTGGCCTCCAATCCCAGGATCTCACCCACCCTTCGCGGATCACCGAGATCGCCAATAATTCTGAGGGTGGCACTGCAGCGTATCTTGAATTCGCTTGTGTCAAGAACCACCAAGGAACCGAGGGAACTATTATCTTTCAACGGGCCAGCAACCTCCTAAGACTCCGTCAAGGCATGTAGTCATAGAAGTCTTCACCACTCCACGTACGTCGTCACCACAGCGTTCTCTTCGAATCGCGCCGAAGTCGGTCACGGAGCGATCCGAGGACGTCGTCAATCTTCTCTTGAAGACAACGAGTGCTCGCAGGTGGCATACATCATTCCACACTGTCATACCTCTCTGCCCTCGAAGCCCGACTATCCCAGGACGACCCGCCGAGAGCCTCATCGTCCAAAAGGAATCCGAACGCTCGGAGATATCGCCCCCCAGACAGCAATTGAATCGCCGAGACTGTACTTCGCGTCCTGCAGCCCAAACGGATTCACGAAGTTCGTCGGGTTACCGCGTGCGTACAGATGGCGATTCCAGGTCTGCGGAACCCCTGCCCTCCCCAGCACCACGTGCCTCGGCTCTTCGCAGATGCCGAGCCTGTGTACTCCTACGAGGGCTCACGGAAGGCGATCGTCCTCATCGTGGGGAGGGCCATCACCGGACTCAGCGCGTTTCTGTAGGCAAGCAACCCCTGGTAGAATGTCGTTTCCCCCGTTCACCCCCTTTCCAGTGCACTCGAAGGAGAGTCCATGTCACAACGATCTATCTTCGTCCCAGCCCACCTCTCGAGGCTGTGCCTCGTCCTTGCCCTTCTGAGCGTTGCTCTGACGACGCCCCTGCTCGCCGCGGAGCGGACGCGAATCGGAGAGTCGATCGACTACTCCTCGAGTACCCCCCATCCCTATCTGAAGATGGACAGCGAGCAGCCTCGGCTCGCCTGGAGCGATGAAATCGTCTTTCCCGGCGCCACATACATCGCACCCTTCTTCTCCCAGTTCGAGCTCGCTCCCGGTGATTACGTCGTGGTGCGTTCCCCAGACGGTACCCAGACCTGGACCTACGAGGAGCTGGGACGAGGCGGTCTCGGTCGCTCCGGCGGCTTCTACTCCACCCGGATCCGTGGTGACCGCGCCCTGGTGGAGCTGTGGACGCAGGGAGCGGGCAGTGCCTTCGGCTACACCATCGATCACTTCGCCCGCGGCTACAGCGCATGGGAGATCGAGGACCTCTGGGCACGCGGTCGTGGCGAAGAGCTCAACCTACCCGAGCCCGAGGGCACGGGCGAGTCGACCTGCACGACCAACGACTTGAAGAACGCCATCTGCTACGAAACGACCGAAGCGGAGATCTACGACCACTCCCGGCCGGTGGCGAGGTTGCTCATCCAAGGAAGTTTCCTTTGCACAGGGTGGCTCGTCGGTGACGAGGGCCACATGATGACCAACGAGCACTGCATCACCAGCCAGAGCGATGCCTCCAATACCGACTACGAGTTCATGTCCGAGGGCGCCACTTGCGGCCAGAACTGCCCTCAGCTCGGCTGTGATGGCACCATCGAAGCGACGTCGGGTACTTTCGTCCAGGACAGTACGAGTCTCGACTACGCACTTGTCGAGTTGACCTCGGATCTTCCCGGAACCTACGGTTACATGCGTCTCCGTGCGACCGGTCCCGTCCTAGACGAGCGAATCTACATCCCCCAGCACCCCGCCGGACGGGCCAAGGAGATCGCCGTCGAGTCCACCTATCCCGCGGATACCGGAGGGTTTCCCACCGCCATCAGCCTGAGCGAGGCAACCTGCTCCGGTGGCCCGCCCGAGGTCGGCTATTTCGCCGATACCGAGGGCGGCTCGTCTGGCTCTCCCGTGCTCGGCTACGACGATCATCTGGTCGTGGCTCTCCATCACTGCCGCGGTTCCGCCTTCTGTGCTAGCGGTGGCGCTGGCGACGATCCCAACCGGGGTGTCGATATCACCTTGATCATTACCGATCTCGGAGCCAACCTACCTAACAATGCCGTCTCCACCTCCCAGATCTTTGCCGATGGCTTCGAATCCGGGAACACCTCGATGTGGGCGCCTTGATCGCACTGCGTAGATAGCAGCATCAAGCCTCGGAAGGGCAGGGGAGCAGGAGGACTCCCAGCGGAGTCAGTAAGGTTTGGGGGAGGCGTCCCGTATTGACCAGAGAACAAACCAACTAGGAGGTTCTCATGGCATCGATCGACCGCAAACAACCCTCATATGATCCACTGCAATCCTGCCCGTCACGAGCCAAGTACTCTCGTCCCCTTCCGATCGAAGATCGGGGGCTCGTTTTCGACGAAGAACTGGAGTTTGGGTATCAAGGACCGGAGTGCGCTCCGGTGCTACGATCTTCGGCAGCCCTCTTCGACCACTTGGGACGGCAACTCGACGCTGTGTCTTCACTCGAAGCCGAAGGAGGACAACAGCACTTCGAGGAGCTTCTGGTTCGCGCCGACGGCGAGAATGAAGACGAGCAACTCGAGGTCCGGCTGACAACCCTGTACAGCCCGGATCCAGCCAGCCTCGCTGATCCGGCCGAGCCCGCCTCGTGGCGGTCCGATCCCGACGCCACCGTGGTCGAGACGAGCTTCCGAGTTCACTCGACGCCGGAAGCCAAGGAGGAAGCCCTGAGACGCTTCATGGCCATGGCGGAGAGCGAGGGGGCTCTAGTCTCCTTCGTCTCCCCCGATTGAGGGGCCTACCGAGCGTCGGACGTCCTCGCCACGAAGCGCGGAAGCAGAAGCGAGAACACGGCGCCTCGACCCACGGGAAGGCGATCGGGCACAGACTCGGTATCGGACACGGAAGCATCATCGGCCGGGTGAAGACTCACCTCCCAGCCATGCTTGGTCGCGATCTCTCGCACCAGGGTAAGACCGAGACCCCGCCCGTCGCGCTTGGTGGACACAAACGGCACGAAAAGCTGGTCCCGGACCTCGGGTCGGATGCCCACGCCGTCATCCCGGATTCGCAGCCGCCACGAACTTCCTCGGCTCACCAAACTCAACCGAAGAGCGCCGTGGATCGTTCTCGGGTCCTCAGTCTCTTCCCTGGGAGTCTCCGCCTCCTCCGTCGATTGAGCCGCTGCCAACGCTTCGATGGCGTTGCGGAAGACATTCACCAGCAGCTGTTCGAGCTGATTCTTGTCGGCGAGCACCGGCGCAGCCGTGACGGTCTGCAACCACTGAACGTCAACTCCAGACGCCACGAGGTCGGGACCAAGAAGAATCAGAATGTCATCGAGCAACTCCTTGAGGTCGCAGGGTCGAAGCTCGGGATCTGGAAGCCGCACCACTTCGGCAAAGCCGTTGATGAAGGCGCTGAGACTGCGTAGGCGGGCGCTGGCGACCTCCAAAGACTGGCCGAAGAGCTCTCCCTTCTCCTCGGGAAGTTGGCCAGCTAAGCCCTTACAGGAGTCGAGGAGGGAGACCACCGCGCCCACCGAGTTGCCGACCTCGTGAGAGATCGTCCGGATGAGCCGACCGTAAGCTTCTCGCTCTGACTCCAGGAGTTCTGCCGTCAACTCCTCGACGATGAAAAAGCGACGGGGAAAGCCGCGATCGAAGAAGTGCCCGGCGGACACCTTCATACGTCGGCCCTGTAGATTCACGAGGACCGCGTCGGTCGACTCCAACGAGTCCAAAGCGACGCCCAACTCCGAACCCAAGGCGGCCACTCGCTGCCCCACGACGTGGGGTTGATCCAGTGCGAGGAGCCGTCCCGCCTCGGGATTGACCTGAGATACCCTCGCATCGTGATCGAGGACAATGACTGCGACCGGAGCGGCCTCTAGGAGGCGCTCCACAAAGTAGTTGCGCTCGGAGCTGAGTAAGCGCTCCTCGCGCAAACGTTCGGACATCGCGTTGTACAGCTCCACCAACTCGTCGGTCGAGGCGCTGCCCGTGCGCAGAAACTTCGACGTGAAATCGCGCTCCCGAATGAGTTCGCTCCCTAGGGTCGCGAGGTCGTGAGGGCGGCGAAGACGCCAGAAGGCCCTTCCTCCGAGCCACAGCGAGACGCCGAGCGCTATCTCGGCCAGAAGAAGCCAGGCCGGACGCCCGCGCAAGAACTGGAAGGATAGGACGGCGACCAGCAGATGAAGAAGTATCCAGTGGATCGCGAGCCGCGTTCCGTCCCTCATCGGGGCTCCAGGGTGCTGCTCCCAACTGGCCTATCCCCCTCCATGTCGTCCGGACTGAGTCCGTACTTCTCCAGGCGTCGATACAGCGCCTGACGACTCAGTCCGAGCGCTTCGGCCACCCGAGTTAGGTTGCCATCGTAGTGGCGGAGGGATTCGACGATCATCCGCCGCTCCACTTCGGAGAGGGTCATCCGACCGGGGCGCGGAACGTCGTCCGAGCGCGTCGACTCACCGATCTGTAACGACTCCAGGGCCGCGGCGTCGAGAGGTCTCTCGCCGAGCACCAAGACGGCGCGCTCCAAGGTTTGCACCAACTGACGAACATTTCCGGGCCAGGCCTGGCGTCGCAACCAGGTCAGCCCCGAAGCGGTGACCTCGGGAGGGGCCACTGCGTAACGCTCGGCGGCTCCCGCCAGAATGTGGTGGGTAAGTAGCGGAATATCATCCCGTCGATCCCGGAGCGGGGGCAGACGCACGGCAATCAGGTTCAAGCGATAGAGAAGGTCCTCGCGAAACTGGCCCTGCCGAACCCTCTGGGGAAGGTCTGCGTTCGTCGCGGAGACCACCCGCACGTCGGCAGCCCGAGGCTGGCTCGAACCGAGGACCTCGTAGGTTCGATCCTGAAGGACTCTGAGCAGCTTCACCTGGGAACTTGGATCGACCTCCCCGATCTCGTCGAGAAAGATCGTTCCGCCCTCGGCGAGGGCAAACCGTCCCTCGCGATCTCGCCGGGCATCGGTAAACGCGCCTCGAACGTGACCGAACATCTCACTCTCGAAGAGCGTCGAGGAGATGCCTCCCAGATTGACCTTGACGAACGGTGCCTGGCGGCGGCGGCTGTTCGCGTGAACGGCGGCCGCGATCAACTCCTTGCCGGTTCCACTCTCCCCGGTGATGAGAACCGACGCATCCGTCGCCGCGACTCTTCCCACCAGGGCCAGGACCCGAAGAAACTCTGGGTCGCGCCCGATCAAACCCTCCAGATCCAACCGCTCGTCGAGTTCCTCGCGGCGGGGGTCGGCCTCCTCGCTCTCGGCGACGGCCGACAAGGCCAAAGCGGTTGCGACGGAGGCCAGGAGGTGTGGGTTCGACCAAGGCTTACTCACGAAGTCGACCGCACCCAGTTTCATGCCCGCTACCGCGAGGTCGATCGAGCCCCAAGCCGTCATCAGAATCACCGGTAATTCCGGGTCCTGGCGGCGCAGCTCTTCGAGCAGGGCAAGTCCTTCCTCACCCGAGGTCTGACGCGAGAAGTTCATGTCTTGCAGGACCAGATCGATCCGCTCAACGGACGCCCGCGCGAGCGCCGATTCCGCATCCTCCGCCACCGACACTTCGTAGCCGGCCTGACTCAAGAGAACTCGCAGTGACGCGACGACGGTGGCGTCATCGTCCGCCACCAAGACCCGTGGCGCCCCCTTGACGCGTCGTGTGCCACCCTCGGTCACTGTAATCTGTCCATCTCCCAGCCTGGCTACTCGTAACGCAAGGCATCGGCCGCAGCCACGCGAGTCGCGAGCCAGCTCGGATAGAGCCCACAGAGGAGAGTGAGCGAATACATGATGAGGATGGAGACCGTCACGGCCATGGCGAACACCTTTTCCGACACAGAGCCCAAGAGATCCAGGAAGGGCAACTGGAAGACGACGAGCAATCCGAACAGCAATCCCGTAGTGGTCACCAAGAACAGCTCCGCGAGAATCTGACGATAGATTCGGCCCCGGTCCGCCCCGACTGCACGACGCAGTCCCAACTCTCGGGTCCGACGAGTCACATTCTGCCATAGCACGCCGATCAGCCCGAGTCCGACCATACTGAGAAGAAACAACCCCACGACGCCGCTCAGGACTAGAGGCGCAAGGCGGAAGTTCCTCGAGATGCGGCGCATTCCCTCGAGGGACCTAACCTCGAAGGACCAACCAGGGGCTACGCCGCGCAGGGTCGTGATCAACTGCTCCTCGAAGTCCGGAGGAACCTCGGGAGCCGCCCGCACCACCAACTTGCGCAAGAGGCGGCTCTCGGGATTCAAGGCCTTGCGCTCGAAGACATAGTTGGTGGCGGAGGACAATTCCCCATCCTCACGAAAGTCGTTGACCACGCCGACGATGCGGTGACCGCCCTCGTCGGGTTCCCCCGGGAGGCGTTGCCCGACCGGATCGGCATCCCCGAACGCAGCGCGGGCGAGATCGCGATCGATGACGATTGGCTCCACTTCGCGACCGTCGTCCTCGGGCCCAAACCAGCGACCCGCGACCAGCTCGAGCTCCATGACCTCGAGGAACTCGTCCGTCACCTCGTTGACCTGCATCCGAAGGTTCTCCCAGGTGCGAGTCGATCCCCCCATCTCGAACGGGACGGTCAAGACCGCAGCGGTCGAGTCCACTCCCTCCAAGCGCTTTGCCTCGATCAGGACTCGCCTTAGCGTTTCGACCTGATCAGCACTCCAATCGTCGTCACCGGCCCGTCCATCACCGGTCTCCAGGTTCACCGCGTAGACGTTCTGCCACTGATAGCCCAGGGGGCGACGTTGGTTGTCCCATAGGAAGAGCCCCAGCGCCGCGACCGCGAAGGTGACTAGGAAGGCGACAAAGATCTCAATGATGACCAGGGCGTTCGCGCCCTTCCTGTTCCAGGCCAGACGAAGAAGGTGCAAGATCATGTAGAACTCCCCTTGAGTGAAACGACGGGGTCCAGGCGAGCCATTCTCCAAGCCGGGAAGACGCCGGAGAGGACTCCGAAGACCACCGCGAACAGCATTCCCCAGAGGAACACCCTCAGGTTGACCCCGAAGTCGGCGTAGGGGATGAAGCCGCTGCGGTTGATCACCCCGAGGACGAGTACCGAGAGCAGGAATCCAATCAAGCCTCCGAGAAGCGTGAGCACCACGTTCTCGATCACAAACTGAACAACGAGGTGGCCGCACGAAGCCCCGAACGCTCGCCGTACCCCGATCTCCGACGCCCGTTCGAGGATCCGTGAGAGGTTGAGATTGACGAGGTTCAAGGTCGGTAACAGCAGAAAGAGAAACGCGAGAAGGGTGAGGAGCCAACGCAGACGTCCAGCGTGGCTCGTCTCCATGCGGTCGCCAAAGATCTGGCGAGACATGAACTCGAAAAAGGTGTCAGCTCCCGATCGCACCACATCGAAGCCGTCGGGCGGAGGCATCGCGGCCACTCGCGCTTCAAACTCCGCTCGGATGCGGGGAAAGTCGGCGCGGCTGCCAGCCAACAGAATTGCCATGAAGTCGCCGCGATACTGCTGCTGATAGTCATCATTTCGCGCCGTGCTGTAGGGGACCCAGAGATCGGAGTAGGCCACGATACGGACGATCGGTACATCCTCCACGACCCCCACAATCTCGAACCTTCGGCCGTCAATCTCGATCGACTGGCCCAGTACCGCACTCTGACGACCGAAGAGCTTCTCGCGCGTCGTGCGGTTGATCACCACCACCGGTCGACGTTGGTCGAAGTCAGTGGCGTCGAAGGTTCGTCCCTCGAGCAGATCGAAGTCGAGGATGCTCCAATAGCTCGCGTCCGTCCCCTTGAGGAAGGAGCGAAGCTTCTCTCCGTTGCGGTAGAGAGACACGTAGCCGTGAAGCCGAAAGAAGGAGGTCTCCTCAACCCCCGGAAGGTCCCGGGCGCAGGCATCTAGGACCTTGTAGCCTAGGAATCCCGTCCCGCTGCCCGTCTCACTCTGGACGGACACGCCGTAGATACCCAGCGTCCTACCCGCGTGAACTTCCGGCGGATGGGGCGCGAAGACGTGATCGAGTAGTGCGGTCGTCACCATCAAAACCAACAGAGTGAGGCTGATACCGAAGAGGCTGATGAAAGTGAAGAACTTCCTCCGCGCTAGGACCTTCAGAGCGAGTTGAACGTATTTCCTGATCATCGCGTGACGCCTACTGAACCTGGCGTCCGTCGAACAGCCGCACCGTTCGGTGGGCCCGCTCCGCCATTCTTGGATCGTGAGTCACCATGACCACCGTGCCTCCGTCCCGATTCAGCTCCTCCAGGAGATCGAGGATCTCGTCTCCCATCTGACTGTCGAGGTTCCCCGTGGGTTCGTCCGCTAGCAGTACCTGGGGCCGACCGACGATCGCCCGCGCTACGGCTACCCGCTGCTGTTGCCCTCCTGACAGTTGCGCCGGAAGATGGCTGATCCGGGAGGATAGTCCCACCCGGCCAAGTGCCTCGGCCGCGAGTTCTCGCCGCTCGCGCGATGACAGAGTGCGGTAGAGCAAGGGGATCTCTACGTTGTCAACGACGCTCAGATCGCCCACCAGATGGAAGTTCTGAAAGATGAAGCCAACCTTCCGGTTGCGCAGTCGAGACAGCGAGCGGTCGCTCTGCTTTCCGATCGCCTCTCCGTCCAGAGACAAAGTGCCCTGATCGGGAGTGTCGAGCAGTCCCATCAGATTCAGGAGCGTGGTCTTGCCGCAACCTGAGGGCCCCATGATGGCGACGAACTCGCCCGTCTCGACCTCGAGGTTGATGCTATCCAAAGCTAGCGTCTCAATCCGCTCGGTCCTGTAGGATTTGCTGACGTTTTCGAGATGAATCATGGTGTCTCCGTAGAGGTTGGGGTCTCTGACTCTGCTTCTGCCGCAGAGTCGACTTGTCGCGTGACGACGGGCAACCGTCCCTTCAGGCGCAGTTCGGTTAGGTGGGAATGGTCCCGCAAGTCGGAGAGGACGATCCGCTCGCCGAGCTCTAAGCCCGAGCGGATCTCGATTGCATCCAGACCGCGAAGGCCTACCTCCACCTTCCGCCGTTGCAGTCGATCCCCGGATACGACAAAGACGTCGACGACTGCTCCCATCGGTAGAAAGGAACTTCTGGGCACTCTCAGAACGCCGGCACGTCGCTCGGTGATGACATCCACTTCGACCCGCTGGTTGTTGCGCAGGGATGGGTGATCAGGCCTCTCCAGCGCCACCACGAAGCGCGCCACTCCGTTCTCTATCGTTGGATGCACGCTCTCGATATGCCCGCGGATCTCGATCTCGTCGAACCGGACCCGCGCTTCGCTGCCCGGGCTCAACCGTGCAGCATGCACATCGGAAACCGTCGCTTCGACACCGAAAGAGCGAAGATCGGCGATGCGAGCGATCACGTCCCCTCGCCCGACGGTTGCACCCTCCTCTCGGACCACCCAGGTGAGGACACCGGAACGATCAGAGCGAGCCGTCGCCAGCTCCAGCCGACGCACGATCTCATCACGCTCCTTGGTCAGGATCTCCAACTCGAGACGAAGACGGCGACGGTCGGTGGAGGCTTCGCCGATCGCCGCTGTACTGGCTCGCTCCGCCGCGACCACCTCGAGTTCGCCCTTGCGCTGGCTCACCTCGGCCTCCCGCTGCCGCTCTTCGGACGTCAGCCCCTCAGCGAATAGCCGAGCCTGCTGATCCCGGCGATAGATCTCGATCTCCAGTTCGAGACGCGCGACCTCGAGCTGCTCCGCAAGTTCGCGTTGTCGCCTTTCCAGTTCGGCGGTCCGTCCCTCGATCTCGAGATGCTTCTGTGCCAGTCGCTCCTGCAACCGGTCGAGTTCCAGCTTCGATTCCGATAGGTCGAGCTCCACGATGGCATCACCCGCCTCGATGCGGGCTCCCGGCTGCTTCAGAACGCCAAGAACCCGCGCCTCGACCGGGCTGGAAAGGACCTTCTCGAAAGCGGGAACGACGTTTCCGGTAGCACTGATCGCCGCCTCTACCAGACCGCGATCGACTGCCCCGAGTACGAGACGGGAAGCCTGCACCGAAGGTCGCAGCATCCGGTTGAGATAGGTGAACACGAGGAGACCGCATCCGAGAGCTAGTAGGGACCACAGGAGTCGTCGCCGGAGCAGGCGTCGTCGATGGTGGGCGGGAAGTTCGCGGTCCATGCTCATGGACAGAATAGGTTGCAGACCACATGCCATCGATCCGAGTCTTTCTTTTCAAGAACTTACGGTAACTCAAGGACTCACCTTCGTCCGCCCCCGTACCACTGTGTCCGTTATCGGACACGTCGGAGACCTACTCAGTCCCTGCCGTCCTCGCTAACATCCGTTCCGATGAGCGTCCCTACCGCCGACTTGCAGAGTCGGGTTCCCACTCAGTCCCTTCGGCCCTTCGTCGACCGCTATCTCGGTTACCGGCTGGTTGGCTTTGAGCCAGGGCTGCACCGCGGCCTCCCCAGCCGGTACATGACGCTCATCGTGAGTATTGGCCCGTCGATCAACGTCAATGTCCAGACGAACCCCAACCGGAGCCCGGCGAGCTACCGCTGTGTTCTCGGGGGGCTTCAAGCCTCCAGCGCCATCATCTCCCATTCCGGCAACCAGGAAGGGGTTGCGATCGAGCTGACCCCCTTGGGCAGTCGGGCCCTTCTAGGCCAGCCCGCAGCTGAACTCTTCGACCTCTCGGTCGAACTCTCCGATCTCCTCAGACCGCTGGCGCAAGAGCTTTGGGAACGATTGCAGTCTCCACTACCCTGGGATCAGCGCTTCGACATCTGCAACGAAGTCCTCTGCCAATCCATGCGACCCCGGGTAGTAGATAGGACTCTTCGACTCTGTTGGCAAGCCCTGATAGACAGCGGTGGTGCCGTCTCGGTCGGTGACCTGGCAGCCGCCGCGGGGTGGAGCCGCCAGCATCTGACGAGAAGATTTCAGGGGGAGTTTGGCCTCACTCCCAAACTCGCAGCTCGAGTCCTTCGCTTCGAACGGGCACACCACCGACTCCGCTCGATCGCGGAAGGTTACCCGCCAGGAAGTTCGGCTGCTCGTGAGACAAATCTGTCGCAAGTGGCCATGGACTGTGGTTACTACGACCAGTCGCACTTCAATCGGGACTGCCTCGACCTCGCTGGGTGTACCCCTACTGAGCTGGTGACGGACGAGGTTCCATTCGTCCAAGACAGCCCCTCACCGCCGAGCGAATAATCTCTCCCATGAAGTCAACAACACCACCCACCGTTTGGCCCACTCTCACGTTTCGCGACGCCCCCAAAGCGATCGCCTTCCTTCGCGACGCTTTCGGCTTCGAGGAAACTGCGGTCTTTCCACGCGACGGCACCCCCTCGGTCATCGAGCACGCCGAGATGCGTTGGCCGCTGGGCGGAGGCGTCATGTTCGGATCCGCCGGGAAAGACGATTCAGCGTTTGGGCGCCGTCAACCGGGAACCGATGCGGTCTACGTCGTCTGCGACGATCCTGATGCGCTGTTGGACCGTGCCACTGCGGCCGGAGCTGTGGTGGTCCAGGGACTCGTTGACGAGGACTACGGTTCTCGCAGTTTCACCGTCAGCGATCCGGAGGGAAATCTCTGGTGCTTTGGCACGTATCGTGGCGCTGAATGACGACCGCGCCATCGACCCCTAGAGGTAGCCGAGGGCCTCTAGCTGCTCGTGGAGTTCGGGATTGATGGCCTCGGGTTCGACGTGCTGCATGGGGTGATCGCGGAGCCACTCGCGGGTAGCTCGACGTAAGTGTTTGAGGACATCGGGATAGGCGGACGCTAGGTTCTGTTCCTCTGTCGGATCCTGAGCCAGGTCGTAGAGTACCTCCTCGTCTCCCGTCCTCAGGTACTTCCATTGTCCCTGTCGTGCTCCCACTCTCAAGCGATCTCCCAAGAGCTCCCGGGTCGGATCGCCTCCCGCCGATCGGAAGCGACGCAAGACATCCTCTCGATTCTCGATCTGTTCCTGCGGGTACACCGGGTGCTGAAAGAAGGCGATGGGATCGTCAGGTACCGGGCCGGACAGTAGATCCCTCCCCTCGAAGTCCTCTGGCACGCTCAAGCCGCTGAGATGGAGTAGCGTTGGGGCTACGTCCCGATGCTCGCTGACCTCCCGATGCTCTCCCTGGGGTACTCCAGGGCCAGTGAAGAGCAGAGGGACGGCGAGCGCTCCCTCACCGAGACAGTGGGAATGCTCGAAGTAGACGCCACGCTCGAAGCACTCACCATGGTCGGCAGTGACGGCGAGAAGGGTGTCATCCCAACGACCTCTCGCTTCGAGGGCAGCGCGCACGCGACCGATGGAAGCATCGACCGATTCCACCTCGCCCGCGTACAGCTCCCTTCCTCGCTCCACCGCTCCGGCGGGGAGATCTCCGGAGTGTTCTGCGGCCAACTCGAGGAGCCGAGGCCAGGTGAAGGTTGGGAGAAGCTCCGTCCACTGCACATCCCGCCCTGGGCGTCCTCCTGGGGGTTCATACGGCATATGGGGATCGAAGAGGTGGATCCATAGGAACAGCGGACGGTCCGGCGGCGAGGCGGCCAGAAAATTCTCGACCTCAGCGACAACCTCAGCCGATGGACGCTGAGGTGCCTCACCCGCCGACAGCTGGTCGAATCCCTGGCCCGCACCCGAGCCTCGGTCGAGAAGAATGGTTCCGACGAACGCCGCCGTGTCGTACCCGGCGGCGGCGTAGACCTCACTCAGAGTCAAGACCTCGGCCCCAAGAGTCTGGGTGTTGCTGACCACACCGTGATCTCGAGGGTAGAGCGACGTGAACAACGTGAAGTGCGAAGGGCGGGTCTCGGGAAGGGGCGCTACCGCATGGCGAAACCAAGCCCCGCCAAGCGCTAAATCATCGAAATGAGGGGTCTGAGAGGTGGTCGATCCGTAGATCCCCACTCGATCCGCCCGCAGGGTATCCACCGTCACAAGAACCACGTCCGGGAGACGCCGTGACGTCGCTGACGGGGAACACGCGGTGAAGAGCACCACGGCCACGCAGGTCACCAGGAACTTAATCACTCCAAGCCCTTCATTGGCCCAGAACCTCAGTGGATCGGAA
>JAIOJS010000209.1 GCA_019911795.1 Thermoanaerobaculia bacterium
AGACCTCGTCGGTCGAGACGTGGAGGAAGCGAAAGGCTTCGGCTGGCTCGGGCTGAAGGTCGGCGTGGTAGAGACGGGCCTCTTCGAGTAGTTGGAAGGTGCCGACGACGTTGGTTTCCACGAACTCGCCCGGGGCGTCGATCGAACGGTCGACGTGCGACTCGGCGGCGAAATTCAAGATCGAGGAGGGCCGTTCCTCAGCGAGCAGGCTACGTACTAGCGCACGGTCTCCGATATCCCCCTCGACGAAGCGGTAGCGGGGGTTATCGGCGACCTCGGCCAGGCTCGCCAGGTGTCCAGCGTAGGTCAGTTTGTCGAGGACGACGACTCGCCCCTCGGTTTCGGCCAGGGCCAAACGGACGAAGTTACTCCCGATGAATCCGGCACCGCCGGTAATGATCATGCTATTCAAGTGCTCGCCTCCAAGATCTCTGTGGCGCGCGGAGTATAGCGGAGGCATGAACCCCGTAGCCTTGATTGGGGCGACTCAGCCTTACCCGTCGGGGCCAGAGGGGAGCGCAATCCTGCTATCGTAGAGGGCCTTGGAGTTGCGGGGCGGCGCCTCGACGACTCTTGACGAACTCCGCTGAATTTCCCTTCTGGGACTCTGTTCCCGGGCTCGCGGGGATCGAACTTTCGGTGGGACAAGCGATAGCACGACAAACGGCAGGCAGTCATGACAGATACACTCGATAAAGCAGTATGGAAGACGCTCGGTTCGGTGACGTTCCCCGGGTTGAGCCGAGACATCGTCTCGTTCGGATTCGTCGATCGAGTGACGGTTGAAGGTGCCGAGGCATCCGTACACCTAGTGATCTCGACCCACAAGACAAAGGAAGCCCAAGAACTACGCGAGGAGGTCCGTCGAGTGGTGGAGGCGATTCCGGGTATCGACCGAGCGCGAGTGGAGCTTCAGCTGACGATGCCCACTTCGGCCGCACAGCAGGCAACGGCGCGCAACCCCTCGCTGATCCCTCATGTCCAGCACGTGGTGGCGGTGGCGAGCGGCAAGGGTGGCGTTGGCAAGTCGACGGTGGCGGCCAATCTCGCCATCAGCCTGGCTCAGCTCGGCTATCGGGTGGGCCTCCTCGACGCCGATATCTACGGCCCTTCGGTGCCGACCATGTTCGGCATCAGCGATCGCCCGAGGGTCGATGCCCAGCAGCGCGTGCAACCGTTCGAGAAGTTTGGGATCAAACTGATGTCGCTTGGTTTCGTCGTCGACGCTGATACTCCGGTGATCTGGCGTGGGCCGATGGTGATGAAGGCCTTGGAGCAACTTCTCGGTGACGTGGAATGGGGAGAGCTGGATTACCTGATCTGTGACTTCCCCCCTGGCACCGGCGACGCTCAGCTCACCATGTCGCAGCGCGTTCCGATGGCGGGTGCGGTGATCGTCTCGACCCCTCAGGACGTGGCGCTGCTCGATGCTCGCAAGGGCTTGGCGATGTTCCGCAAGGTCAATGTCCCGGTTCTCGGGATCGTCGAGAACATGTCGACCTTTGTCTGTCCACACTGCGGCGAGGAAACAGCGATCTTCAAGCAGGGTGGAGGAGAGCGTACCGCGACCGAGTTGCGCACTGCCTTCCTGGGACGCATTCCTCTCGACGCAGAGATCGTCCTCGGTGGCGATAGTGGGGAGCCCATCGTGGTGGCGAAACCGGACGGATCGCATGCCGCCGCCTTCCGCCAGGTCGCCGAGTCGGTGGTCCAGGCGGTTGCAGCGCAGGAAGCCCAACGGCAACCGCTAACCATCGTTTGAGCGAGTTGGTGGAGCCCGAACTCGTGGAGTCCAAAGCCGTGGGGTCCAGAAATGACGAGTCCAGAACCGAGGCGTCCGGGACAGGGGAGTCCGGAACAGGGGAGTTCCAGTGTCCGTAGCCGTGGTGGCCGATTCCCACGTCTCGGGCCCGGGGGGACCGGCCGGTCCCTTCGTCGAACAACTGGTGAAGTTGCCGGGTGAGGGCGTCGAGCATCTCATCCTCCTTGGCGATATCTTTCAGGCGTGGGTGGGTTTCCCGCACTTCGAGACCGAGGACATCCGGACCGTAGTGGAGACCCTCACCGAGCTTGGCCGCCGCGGTCTGCGGATCGACTACATCGAAGGCAATCGCGACTTCTATTTGCAAGGGAGTCGCTACGAACAGACCTTCGATCGTATCGCGCTCGAGACCACCTTCGAGGTCGATGGACTGCGCTATCTCTGTGTGCACGGCGATGGTCTTGATGACGACGACCGCCAGTACCGACGATGGCGGGCGCTGTCGAAGTCGTGGCCGGTGAGAACGCTGGTGCGCGGATTGCCCGGTCCCTTGGCGAGACGCTTCGTCGCGTCGACCGAGCGTCGGCTGGGCGACACCAACTTCAAGCACAAGCAGCGGATTCCGCGCGAGGCAATCGAACGCTACGCTGTCCGGCGCTTGGCCGAGGGCTACGATCGCCTGCTCCTCGGTCACTTTCACGAGGCTCGACGGTGGACGGTCGAGGGTGGAGAGGTCGAGATTCTCGAAGCGTGGTTTACCTCGGGTCGGGTCGAGCGCTTCGGCATTCCGCTGGAAGGGCGCAAAGCATGAGTGCATCGGCCAACTCCCTTAGAAGGGTGACCATGCTGGGCTCCGGCACTTCCTCCGGCGTTCCCACGATCGGTTGTCACTGTGCGGTCTGCACATCGAACGATCCCCGCAATGTTCGGTTGAGACCAAGCCTCCGCCTCGACCTCGACGAGGGTGTCCTACTCGTCGACACCTCGACGGACCTTCGGCAACAGGCCCTGACCTACGGACTCCCGCGAGTCGATGGGGTGCTCTACACCCATGCCCATGCCGACCACGTTTTTGGCCTCGACGAACTTCGAATTTTCAATTACCGCCAGGGTATCGAGATACCCTGTTTCGGTTCGGCGGCGACTCTAGAGCAGATCCGCCGTACATTCGCTTACGCCTTCGAACCGGGCCAAGAGGGCGGCGGAAAACCGCGCATCGTGCTCCATCCGGTGGCCGAGTCGTTCTCGGTTCTCGGTCTCGAGGTCCAACCGGTGCCGGTCTGGCACGGACGGCTCGAGGTTCTCGGTTACCGCTTGGGCACTTTCGCCTACATCACCGACTGTAGTGCCATCCCGGAGTCCTCATTCGCTCGGCTGGAGGGAGTCGAGACCCTGATCCTAGGGGCGTTGCGCTACCGGCCGCACAGCACTCACTTCACGGTAGAGGAGGCGATCGCCGCGGCGCGGAGAATCGGCGCTCGGCGCACCTACTTCACCCACATTTCCCACGAGATCGATCACGGTCGACCGGCGGTCGAACTGCCGGATGGAGTCGAGTTTGGCTATGACGGATTGCAGATCGATGTCGGCTGAACTGCGGGAGATCCCGTCAGGTGGCGTGGCTCGCGGGCGGGTGCGGGTCCCCCCGTCGAAAAGCGTCAGCCATCGTCAGCTGAACCTCGCTCTCCTCGGGGGACGGGCATTGCGACTGCGGCATCCGTTGCAGGCCGACGACATCCGGCACTTTGTGGGTGCCCTCGAGGTTCTCGGCTACCGAGTGGCATGGGGTGGCGAGGACCTCGTCCTCGAGCCACCCAGCGACTATACGGTGGCGGGTCGCGTCGACTGTGGCAACGCCGGAACCTTGATGCGTTTTCTCGCCGCCTCCCTGACCACGGTCCCCGGTGCTTGGATACTCGACGGCTCCGAGCGTATGCGGGAACGACCGATCGGTCCTTTGGTCGAGGCCTTGCGTGGACTGGGAGCAGAGATCGACTATGTCGGGACCCATGGCTTTCCCCCCCTCGCGATCACCGGAGGTTCGTTCGAAGGGGGAGAGACCGAGATCGACGCTGGAGAGTCGAGTCAATACCTCTCGGCCCTGGTCATGGCTGCACTCTCCGGACGGCGTCCTTCACGGATCAAGGTCCGGGCCCTGACCTCCAGTCCCTATGTCGATATCACCGCCCGCCTGGTGGAGCGCTGGGGCGGCTCGCTGCGGGTCGATGGTGATTTCTGGATCGTCGAACCTGGGCTCGAGCCACCTGCGGTCGAGTCGGTCGAGGGGGACTATTCGGCCGCGCCGTATCCGGCGACGGCTGCGGTCCTCAGCGGTGGAAAGGTACTTCTCGAGGGCCTCGATCCTGACTCGGCTCAGGGGGACCGTGAGTTCTTCGGTCTCCTATCCCAGATGGGGGCTGATGTGGCGTGGCGTGATGGTGCGCTCGAAGTGCAGGGTGGCGGGGGGCTTCGCGGTCTCGACGTCGATCTGGGGAGCATGCCGGACCAGGTCCCGACCCTGGCCGCTCTGGCGCCCTTCGCTCGAGGGATCACTAGAATTCGCAATGTGGGCCACCTTCGGATCAAGGAGAGCGACCGCCTGGCCGCGATGGCCACCGAACTTTCGCGGCTCGGGGCGACCGTAGAGGAGCTTCCCGATGGCCTGGTGATCGAGGGAACCTGGGCGGAGGTCGAACCTCCAAGCGACCGGGTCGTGGTCCAAACCTACGACGACCACCGCATTGCCATGAGCCTCGCGCTCGTCGGACTGCGCCGACCGGGCGTCGTCGTCGCCGAGCCGGGCGTCGTCTCCAAGTCATACCCTGGGTTCTGGTTGGATCTCGAACGGCTGTTGGGCTGGCCTCGTTAGACCGCAGATTTCACCGCTGCGAGGTCGCTACGACTTCAGCCATGGAGCGGGAACTACTTCCAACCGGTGTCTGCGGTGGGACCGTAGATCATCGGTAGGGGTACGTCGCACAACCGAAGGTAGACGCTGAGCTGGCCCCGATGGTGAATGGTGTGGTTGAGAACGAAAGAGCGTAAGACCCCTGCCTTGGGTGCGGTGAAAATCGTCTTGCCGGAGTTCTTGAGCGTCCAGTCGACGAAGAGATCAGCGTCGGTCCCTTTCGCCAACGCCTCCTGGCCGGCCGCAACACTGCTGTCGAAACGCTCCAGAAGCGCGTTGACGGTGTCGAATCCGGGTGACTTCGCCGGCTCCTGACCGGGTGGGTGCATGTCGAACTCGCTGTTCTCTAGGGTCAAGAGGACCCATCCCTGTAGGTTGACGATGTGCGAGGCGAGTTGTCCCATGGAGAATGACTTCTCGTGGGGTTTCCAGTCGGCGCGATCCGCGGGAACGATCTCTAGGAGGGTTCGGGTTACCCGGTTCTCTTGCTGCATCTCGTTGGCTAGTGCTTCGGTCAGGGCCATGGTCAGTACCTCGCATTTGGATGGAAGGGGCGTCGACCGCGTCGGTCGGACACACGTTGGGTAGCGAGTGTAGTAGACCCCGGCGGCTGGATCGACAGCCCTGGTCTATTGGGATCCATTCGGATCTATTCGGACCTGTTCGGGTTCGTGCGCCGAGGAACCAAACTGTTCGGAATCGCACAGTCCAGAATCTGGGTTCATGCTCGAACGAGATGTCTTAAGCGGCACAAAACAAAACACTTGGCGTCAGTTTGTTTGCGGTCCTTCTCCCTGGCACGGGGAGTGCATTGAGGTAGGCCATGGACCGACCTATCTCACCCACCCGCCAAACCCAGGATAGACGCCGCCGAATGCGGCTGGCAGTGGGCATCACCGTGGTGGGAATCATCGCCTTGCTCGCCCTTCGCTCCTGGATCCGCCCTTCCCTGGATCGTGAGGAGATTCGTACTGCCATCGTGGAACGAGGTGAGGTGGTCGCGAGCATCTCGGCCGCCGGCGTGGTGGTTCCGATGGAGGAACAGGTGGTGTCCGCACTCTTCCCTAGCGAAGTGATGGCGGTCATCGCCGGCGTGGGTAGCACGGTCGAGACCGGGCAGCCGATCCTGGGTCTCGACGGACGGCAACTCGAACTCGAACTCGCCGATCTCGAGGAGCAGCTGGCGCTCAAGGAGAACTTGCGCAGGGGAGAACGGTTGGCGCTGCAAGAATCCCTCGGCGGACTGCAATCTCGTCACGAGCTCTTGGCCATCGACCTGAAGAGCCGGCAGGCGAGACTCAATCGCTTCGAGACTCTGGCGCGGGACGGCGCGGTGTCCAAGGATCAGCTGTTCGAGGCGCAACTCGACGTCACCCGGACTTCGGTCGAGATGCAGCAGCTGGAGCGCTCCATGGTCCACGCCGAAGCGGCGGCGGACACCCAACTGGAGCGTATCGATCTCGAGACATCGATACTCCGCCACCAGGTGACTGAGCGACGGCGTCAGTTGGAGACGGCCACGGTGACCGCACCGCGGGATGGAGTCGTCACCTGGCTCCTCGACGAAGTGGGCACTCGGGTGGTCCCTGGCATGGCACTGGTGCGCGTCGCTGACCTTTCGACCTTCCGCGTCGAAGCCCAGGTCTCGGACTTCTACGCATCGCGACTCGAGCCGGGGCTCCCGGCCGTGGTCAGGGTTGGCGAAGACCGTTTGGATGCCGAGGTGGCCGCGATCCTGCCGACCATCGAGGGGGGCCAGATCACCCTCCAGATCGACCTCGCCGATCCGCAGAGCGATCTCCTCCGTTCTCGACTTCGAGTCGACGTCGAGGTGGTTACCGGTCGAGTGGCCGACGCTTTGAGTCTCAAGAACGGTCCGGCGATCGGCAGCAATGTCAGCCAGACCATCTTCAAGATTGCGGATGGAGTCGCCCGTCGCACCGACGTGGTCCTCGGCATCTCCAGTCGCCACCGCGTGCAGGTCCTCGAAGGTCTCGAGGAGGGAGACGAGGTCATCATCTCCGACCCGCGCCATATCGAACATCTCGAGAGTATTCGAGTGAAGTAGGGAGGATAGACCCAATGATTGCATTGAAGGACGTTAGTAAGATTTATCAGGCAGAGCGGATCGAGACGGTAGCGCTCGACAAGATCCAGCTCGAGATAGAGGAAGGAGAGATGGTCTCGATCATGGGCCCCTCGGGCTGCGGGAAGAGCACGTTACTCAACCTCATCGGTCTCCTCGACGACCCTACTGAAGGCTCGGTGGCGATCGACGGTCGACCGGTGGCCGGTCTCGGCGACAAGGAACTCGCCGACCTGCGCAATCGCTACGTTGGTTTCGTCTTTCAGAGTTTTCACTTGATCCCCGACTTGAGTGTGGCCGACAATGTCGAGATTCCGCTCCTCTATCGCAAACTATCGCGTAAGGAGCGCCGCCGACGGTCGGTTCGGGCCCTCGAGCGGGTGGGACTCTCGTCGCGAGTCGACCACTTCCCGACTCAGCTCTCTGGAGGACAGCAGCAGCGAGTAGCGATCGCCCGTGCGGTGGTCGCGGAGCCCCGCATTGTTCTCGCCGACGAGCCGACCGGCAACCTCGACAGCCACATGGGGGACGAGATCATGTCCATCCTCGAAGGGCTCAATCGCGACGAGAAGACCACCATCGTGATGGTGACCCACGACGAAGAGAAGGCCAGGCAAACTCAGCGCATCGTCCGTATCTTCGACGGACGCATGGTCCATTAGGGGGTAAGGATGCTTCGTAACTACCTTCTGACTGCCTACAGGGTCTTGCTGCGACGGAAGTTCTTTACCTTTGTGAATCTCTTCGCCGTAGCCTTGACCTTGGCTGTGCTCACCGTAGTCTTCGCATTGCTCCAGAACTTTCTGGCCCCGATGGGAGAAGAGCAGCGTAGTGACCACTACCTCGCCGTAGAGAGCGCCACGATCAGGACCGAGAATGGATCCAGAGTCTGGACCTCGAGTCCGGGCTATCGAATGATCGAGCGCCACTTTCTGACTCTCGAAACTCCTGATCTGGTGGCCTTCTTCACGGATCCGTCCGAGGGTACGGTCTTCGTCGACGGCCGTAAGCTCTCGCCCAAAGTGTCGGCAACCGATGCCAACTACTGGAAGATCCTAGACTTTCGCTTTGTGGAGGGAAGGCCGATCTCCGGTATCGATGTCCAGGAGGGAAAGCTGGTCGCGGTGATCAACCGCAGTACGAGCGAGCGGATCTTCTCTGATCGAGATCCCATCGGACAGTCGTTTGTCGCCAACGGTCAGCGCTTTGAAGTGATCGGCGTGGTCGAGGACGTCCCCGCACTCCGTCAGCATGCCTTCTCGGAGATCTGGGTTCCGTACACGAGCGCCCCTTCGACGAGCTATCGCCAGGAGTGGTTGGGGGACTTCAAAGTCTTGCTTTACGCGGAAGACCCGGGCCGGCTGCCCATCATTGCGGAAGAGGTGTTCGGCTCTCTCGCCGCCTTCGTCTACGACGACCCCGAGGAGTTTCAGGTGGCCTTCGCGCCCGCTAATACCAAGCTCGAGGCGATGGCTCGGGACACCCTCGATCGCCGCTTCGAGCGCGACAGCAAGGCGGGCGTCTTCATTCTCGTGATGGTCATCGCCATGCTCGGCTTCATGCTCCTGCCGTCGATCAATCTGATCAACCTCAACGTCAGTCGGATCCTGGAGCGGGCATCGGAGATCGGAGTCCGCAAGGCCTTCGGGGCCTCCTCGGCCGATCTGGTGCGACAGTTTCTGGTCGAGAACATGGTGCTCTCGGTGCTCGGCGGAGCTCTGGGCTTTGGACTCGGAATCGCCTTTCTCAGGGTCATCGAGGAAACGGGGATGATCCCCTATGCCGATCTGAAAATCGATATCCCGGTCTTCCTCTCGGCTCTTCTCGCCATCTTCGTCTTCGGACTGGTCTCCGGCGTTTATCCCGCCTACAAGATGGCCAAGTTCAACCCCGTTCATGCCCTCCGAGGAGGTTGAGTAGCATGCTGCGACACGCACTGAGATTGATCTGGAACCGAAAGCGAGCCAACGCGCTCATCATCGTCGAGTTGGCCCTCGCCTTTCTCATCGTCTTTTTCATGGCCGGGTTCGGGGCCAATGCATGGCGGCTGTGGAGCGAGCCTCTTGGCTTCGAGTGGAAGGACACGCTCGAGCTCAGGCTAGCGCCCGGTGGCCAGTGGACGGAGGACGACGGCGCTACGCTACGACAGCTCCTGGCGACGGTACGCGATCAGCCGGAGGTAGAGTGGGCGCACCACGCGCTGCCTCCCTTTCGCAACTGGTCTTGGACCACTTCCGTCACCTATGCCGATCGTAGCGTCGATGTCACCGTCAACCGGATGACCGATGGCGGTCCCGAGGATTTCGGGGTCGAGCTGGTCGAGGGCCGTTTCTTTGACGAGACCGATGCCGGACCCGAACGGATTCCGGTCATCATCGACGAAGTCGTGGCGAGGACCCTCTTCCCCGGGGGCTTTGAGTCCGGCGTCGATCTCCGGGATCATAGCGACGGCGACGATCCAACCACTTGGCCGGTGGTCGGCGTCTTCCGCCGCTTTCGGCAGCACGGCGAACTAAGCCCTTTGAAACCGTACGTCATCACCCGTTTTCCGATCGAGGACCCCGCTTCTTCGACGCCGACGATCCAGGTGAGGGTCGAGGCGGGAACACCGATGGCTTTCGAAGAACGGTTGCAGTCCCTGGCGGAGTCCGTTGCCCCCAGCTGGAACATCATCATTACGCCGCTGTCCAAGCTTCGACAGCAGCAGATCCGCCAGGTGATGGTTCCCCTCGCGGTGGCTTTCTGGATCTCGGTCTTCCTGCTCCTCATGGTGGCCTTCGGGCTCTTTGGGGTGCTGTGGCAGAGTGTGACTCGCCGGACTGACGAACTCGGCCTTCGGAGAGCCCTGGGGGCGCATCGGCGACGCGTCTACCAACTGATCGTTACGGAGACCCTGATGTTGGCGCTCCTGGCGTCGTTGCTCGGCTGCTTGATCGCAGTGCAGTTTCCCATCGCGGCCGGATTCAAGGCGTTGGACTGGCAGTCCTCCCTGTCCGGCATGCTCGTGGGTCTCGTCGTTCTTCTCGGTCTCGCCGGGCTCTGTTCCCTTTACCCCGCCTGGTTGGCTTCCCGTAGGTCCCCGGCGGAGGCCCTGCACTACGAGTGATAGGGAACTCTTCACCCGACCGCAAGGGCAAGGCAGGGCTGTCGATTCGACCGCTACTGTCCACTAGGATGGGGCAGTGAGCGACCCAACGACTACGGTGGCACCGATCCTTGTGGTAGACGATGACACGTCGGTGACGGCGTCGTTGTCGCTGTTGCTCAAGCAGGCCGGTCTTCCCTCGGTCGTTGCGCACGGCCCCAAGGAGGCCCTCGAGGTCCTAGCCTCGGGCCGAGTGTCGCTGGTGTTGCAAGATATGAACTTCTCCCGCCAGACGACGGGCGAGGAGGGACTCGGACTCCTGGACGATATCCGACGGACCTCCCCGCGGGTCCCGGTCATCCTGATCACCGCCTGGGGGTCGATTCAACTGGCCGTCAAGGGTATTCAGGCGGGGGCAGTCGACTTCGTCACCAAACCATGGAACAACCAACACCTTCTTCAGCTGGTTCAGACCTCACTCTCCCTGGCGGAGAACGAGGGGATCGAGGAGAGTCGCGAGAACCTGGACGAGAAGTTCGATTTCAGCGATATCGTCGGAGACCACCCGTCGATTGTTCGGCTCCTCAATCGGGTCGCCCGGGTCTGTGCGACGGACGCTCCGGTCCTGGTTCTGGGAGAGAGCGGGACCGGCAAAGAGTTGATCGCCGACGCCTTGCATCGCAATAGCCGGCGCCGGATCGGGCCGTTCATCAAGGTCAATCTCGGGGGGGTGCCCGCTCCGCTCTTCGAGAGCGAGATGTTTGGACACGTCCGGGGCGCGTTCACCGACGCCCATGCGGACCGACGGGGACGCTTTGCCGCGGCCGACGGTGGAACCATCTTCCTCGACGAGATCGGTGACCTCGAAAGGGCATCCCAGGTCAAGCTGCTGCGGGTACTTCAGGATCGCTCCTTCCAGGCAGTGGGCTCGTCGACCACCGAGCGCACCGACGTCCGGATCGTTTCAGCCACTCATCGGGACCTCTTCGAGATGGTGCAGGAAGAGAGCTTCCGCGAAGATCTGCTCTACCGCATCAACCTCATCACCTTGCGGCTCCCGCCCCTACGCGAGCGTCGTAGCGACATTTCGAAGATCGCATACCACCACTTGCGTAGAGTCTCCGAACTCTACGACGTGGGAGCGATCGTCATCGACGAGTTGGCCTACCGATGGCTCGAGAGCCTCGAGTGGCCCGGCAATGTGCGGCAGCTCAGGCAGACCATCGAGCGTGCGGTCCTCATGTCGGGGCGACGCCAACTGCGTCGTGAGGACTTCGTCGATCCCGACGTGGTCGAGGAGGTCGCCGACGATCGTCCTATCGGCGGGTGGGATCACCTGACGTTGGAAGAGGTCGAGAAGCTGATGATCGAGAAGAGTCTCGAGCGGCACAGTCACAATATTTCGCGGGCAGCCGTGGACCTCGGGCTCAGTCGGGCCGCCCTCTATCGTCGGTTGGAGAAGCATGGCTTGGCCGACGACTGATTCGAGGCTCCGAGCGGACTCATGCGCCTGAGGAGCAGCTACTTCGTTCACCTGGCCGCCGTGCACCTGGCGGTACTGGGGATCGCGGCGTGGAAGTACGAATTCCTGGGACCCTGGTTCTTCGTGATCGAGGCAGCTGTCCTCGCTTCCTGGCTCTGCGGCGTGTGGTTGGCTCGCCGGTCGCTCCAACCGGTGGCCTTCGTTCAGTCGTTTTCTGATCTCCTGCGGGAACGGGAGTTCTCGGCCCGGTTTTCGCCGGTGGGTCAGGCTGAAATGGACCGACTCATCGAGGCCTACAATCGGATGCTGACGGACCTCTACGAGGAGCGACAACGCCTCGGCGAGCAGCGAGGTTTCCTCGAACAGTTTGTCCAGGCCTCCCCGCTGGGGGTGATCATCCTCGACTACGACGGCCGGATCACTCTCGTGAACCCGGCCGCCGCCCGACTCCTCGAACGCGATGCCGACGAGATTGCGGGGCGAGAGCTCGACTCCCTGGGATCGGAGTTCGCGGAAGTCTTAAGGACGCTGCGTCCGGGTGAGAATCGACTCCTGACTTGGCGCAGTATGCGCCGCCTGCGGTTGGAGAAGATGGTCTTCGTCGATCGTGGCTTCTCCCGCCAGTTCGTCCTCATCGAGGAACTGACCCGGGTCATCGATGAATCGGAACGTGCCGCCTACGAGAAGCTGATTCGTCTCATGTCGCACGAAGTCAACAACACGGTGGCCGCCACCAACTCCCTGCTTCAATCGTGCAGCAACTACGCCTCGCAGATCGCCCCCGAGGATCGGGGAGATTTCGCCAATGCCCTTCGCGTGGTAATCGAGCGCAACGAGGGTCTCAACCGGTTCATGGGCGACTTCGCCCAGGTGGTTCGGCTACCGGAGCCCGAAAAGCAGCTCGGGCAGTTGTCGAAGCTGCTCGAGTCGCTGGAGATCATGTTCGGAGCTCAGTGTCGAGAGCGGTCGATTCGCTGGGTCCGCAATTACGACGAGGAGGTCCCACGGGTCGCCTTCGACCGCGAGCAGATGGAGCAAGTGCTGATCAACATCTTGAAGAACGCCATCGAAGCGATCGGTGACCATGGGAGCCTGGAGATCCGTCTATCGGAACATGGTGGCGCCGTCGAGCTAGAGATTCTCGACGATGGTGGTGGCCTCGATCTCGAGACTCAAGGCAGTCTCTTCAGCCCCTTCTTCAGCACCAAAGCGCAGGGACAGGGCTTGGGGTTGACCCTGGCCAAAGAGATCCTGGTCAAGCATGGCTTCGAGTTCGGACTCGAACCCGCCGCCGACGGTCGAACCCGGTTTCATCTGCGGATTCCGTTGAAGGCTACGCGATAGGACGCTTTTTCAGACAGCGACAAGACGGAAGTCTGACCGAACGGTGACTCACAAGGTGGGCGGGAGCAGATAGTGTGAAGGTGTCCGAGCACCGCCTTCAGTTTCATCGTCTCTACAAGGAGCGCCCCCTGAGTACCCTCACCGCTTTACAACCAGTTGCCGAGACGAATTCGGCTCCCATTTCGATAGCTCCGACCCAGCGAAGCTGGAACGAGATTCTTGGCCCTTATAAGGGCGCTCGCCTCGGCAAGTCGATCTGGCAGCTCAGCAATACCGTCGTGCTGTTCGTGATCAATTGGTGGCTGATGTTGCAGAGTCTCGAAGTGGGCTACTGGCTGACCCTGTTGCTGGCGATTCCCGCGGTGGGCATGCTCACTCGTCTCTTCATCATTCAGCATGATTGCGGCCACGGGAGCTACTTTCGCTCCTCGCGAGCCAATCACATTGTGGGATTCATTCTCGGGGTCGTGACCTTGACGCCCTACCAGTATTGGCGGCGGACTCATGCCATTCACCACGCGACATCGGGTGACCTGGACCATCGCGAACTAGGCGATATCCGCACCATCACGGTGCGGGAATACCAGGAACGGACCCCTTGGGGACGGTTCAAGTACCGTCTCTACCGCAGCATGTTCGTGCTCTTGGGTGTTGGCGCCACTTTTCAGTTCGCGATCAAGCATCGCCTCCCGGTGGACGCCCCTCGTGCCTGGAAGAGCGAGTGGCGGAGCGTGATGCTGACCAATCTGGCCTTGGCGGCCGTCATCACCACGCTGGGCCTGACATTAGGATTCGGACGCCTCGCCCTGGTGCACCTTCCCATCGTCGTCCTCAGTAGCGGCTTCGGGGTTTGGTTGTTCTACGTTCAGCACCAGTTCGAGGACACCTACTGGGAGCACCATCCCGAATGGGATTTCCATCGCGCCGGCATCGAAGGGAGTTCTTTCTTCGACTTGCCGCAGTTCCTTCACTGGTTCACCGGGAATATTGGTTACCACCACATTCACCACCTCTCCAGCCGTATTCCGAACTACTCCTTGCGCCGTTGCATGGAGGAGAATCCAGAACTACAACACGTCACTCGTTTGAGTCTCCGGACCAGCTTCTCCTGCGCGCGATTCAAGCTATGGGACGAGGACTCTCGTCGCCTCGTGGGCTTCTCCGACATCGACCGACGACCACGGCTCGTCGTTCCTCGCGGCGACGCTCTCAGCTGAACCCAGCTGGGTTGATCCGCTTGCTACCCTTGGCATCGATTACGACGGGATGACGGGAGCTTGGTCTGCGCGGTTTCGAGAGCTTCGGCGATTTCGGGCACCGACAATCTGGCACCGGTTCTTGCATCTCTCCCCGCGTTCAGGTCTGTACGGTCGAACGCCGGAGATCACGGAAACCGACGAGCCGGCGTTCCTCCTCGTCCCATAGGCGCAGACGCGCACAGCTCAGGCTTTGTCGTAGGGTGATCTTGGTCACCTGGTGGAGTTCGGGGTTCTCGTCGAGGCATTGACGCAACAGATAGTTGGGGATCCGGCTCGACAGGTGATGGATGTGGTGGTAGCCGATGTTGCCCGTGAACCAGTGCATGATCGGATGAAGGTCGAGAAACGAACTCCCCTCGATGCCGGCTCGGTAGTAGTCCCATTCAGGGGCTCGTCGCCAGTAGGTATCCTCGAACTGATGCTGGACGTAGAAGAGCCAGATGCCGAAGCCGCTGCTGATCATCAGGATCGGCAAGTGCACCATGAGAAAGGCCTTCCATCCGATGTTGTGGACCAGGATTGCTACCACCGCGACGATGGCGAGGTTCGTCCATAGGACGTCCGCCCACTCCTTCTTCCATGAGAAGGGAGCGTCGAGCGGGAAGCGATGCTTGATGACGAACTGATAGATCGGTCCGACCACCAGCAGGGCGAACATGCTGCGGTAGAGCCGGTAGCGGATGCGTCCCCAACGATCGAGAGCGAGGTATTCGCTCACGGTCAGGGTGTCGATGTCGCCGAGTTCACGACGGTCGAGGTCACCCGAGGTCGCATGATGGATGGCGTGGGTGCGCCGCCAATACTGATAGGGCGTCAACATCAGAACGCCGATAGCGAACCCCACCGCGTGGTTAGCGGCGCCCGACTTGAAGAAGGAGCCGTGTCCGCAGTCGTGTTGAATGATGAAGAGCCGGGTCAGAAGTCCCGCGGCCGGCAGGGCCAGAACAAGCGCCAGTACGTAGCTGACCTCGAGAGACCGGAACATGAGATACCAGGCAAGAACGAACAACGCGGCGGTCGTCGTCAACTGGAACAGAGACTTGGAGAGTCGCGAGCCCTTGTAGGGGCCGAGGATTTCGGCCCAGGTTCGTCCGCTGTGAGTCGGGAGGCTTGCGCTCAACATGTTTCTCCTACGTCGTGTGTCGGGAAGGTCGGCGGGCGGGGCGCTCTGGGATTGAGCCTCGGACGAGACCCGTGGGTTAGACCCTCTCGACGTCCGGCACTGTCATCAGATCCATTCGCGAGAGATTAGCCGATTGGGCGCATCCGAGGAAAGATCCTAGGCGCCAGCTAACCGCTGGCAAGAGGGTCTTCGAACCGGAGTGCGGCAGAATGCTCCCGGGCGGTTAGGATTCACCTCATGGGACACCTGACCAAGAAACAGATCGAGAGCTTTCGCCAACGACTCCTCGCCGCGAAGCGGGAGATCGAGGGTCTCCTGCAGCGTACGGTGAGCGATGCCAAACCGGTTGACCTCAACCTGCCGATCGGTCGCTTGTCCCGCATCGACGCGATCCAGATGCGGAGCATGTCCCAGATGAATCGGTACCAGCTGGACATCCGCCGTCAGCAGGTCGATGCGTCCCTGGCGGATGTCGCAGCGGGTCGCTATGGGTTGTGCAGGAGCTGCAAGGGTCCCATCGGTCTGGGGCGACTCGAGGTTCTGCCCGAGTCGCCGTTTTGTGTCGACTGTCAGGAGTCTTTCGAGGGCACCTGATCGGTGATGCTGGATCTCTTGATACCGGGCCCGGGCTCGGCCTCAGGGACGGAGACCGTAGCGTTGGAGTGATCGAGCCGCCGACCCCAATTGCTGCTCTCCCCGGTCGAGTTCGGTCGTCATGACCGAGTTCTGTCCACGTCCGCAGGCGATAGCCATCGCCTCGAAGGCACGGAAGGCGCCCTTCAGTTTTCTGCTGACATTGGGGTCAACCGATTCTAGGGTGCCCTCTTGCAGGAGACTCCTCAGGTCTGAGGAGAGCTTGTTGCAGGCCTTGGCGATCTCTGGACTGCTCTGCCCCTCCCGAACGAAGCGGATAATCGGGGCGAGTTGAGACCGAATGGGAGCGATGCGGGCCGAGTAGGTGGCGTGCCAGGACTTCATGGCGTCATCTCGCGGCCCTCCCTGCATGGCTCGCTGATTCGAATTACCGGCCGCCCGCGTGATGACACGTCGCTGGGCCGGTGCCGTGACCTCCGCCAAGTGTGCCTCTTCGTCGTAGCGACGCAGGGTGGCCGGCCACATTGTCGGCGCCTTCTCGACGCTCCAGGTCCAAAACTCCCGGTCGAACTCGGAGACAGTGTGACCAAACGTGGACTGAAGTGCCGCCTCGGTGTCCTCTCCTCGGGAGAACGCCTCGAGCATGCGGTGGATGCCTTTGACGCCATGCTTCGCCTCGATGTAGTGCACCGTCCAGGCTGCCTGTCCGTAGGAGAGGGAGACGAATTGGGGTTCGGCGAAGCCGCCGAGGATCGATTGTACGACGGGCAAGGTGAGGACCCGAGAGGTGGCGTACAGGTCGGGTACGGGATTGACGTCGTTTTGGACCATCTCGATGTGCTGGGCGAGCCCTTCGTGGAACCAGCTGGGGGCCTGGTCGCCGGTGCGTTGGTCGATCATCGCGTGCGCCAGCTCATGGCTGAGGATCGAGATCAACATCGGGTGCAGACTGCGCAGGTCGGCAAAGGGGACTCGCACTCTGCCGTCGTAGATGCCGAGAACGGAGACGCCACCAGAGTAGGAATCCATGAACTCCTCGAGCGGGAAGAGATCAACGTCGATGGTCTCGACACCCTGGCTCGGGATCCACCTCGAGATGCGCTTGAACTCCTCCTCCAGGACGTTGGCGATCTGAGCGGCGTAGCGCTCTCCCGTGCGTCTAGGGTAGCGGATCTCGAAATGACGGCTCTGGTAGGTGCCGCTGTCGTCGGCCAGTCGCTTCATCATGCGGACCTGGCGGATACGTGCACCCGCAACGTTTTGCCCCGCGACGGCCTGCGCCTTGACCAGCAAGCGCTCGGCCAGTTCGAACTCCTCCCTGGCGACAAAGATCTCCGCCAGCTGGTACAGCATGTAGGGAGCGGTCAGCTTGTTGCCGAGATTGCCTTGGGCGACGGAGATCAAGAGGTGGGTGGCCTCCGCTTCGCGGTTGGTCTCAGAGAGGGCACGAGCTCGCATCTGGCCGAGGAGCGGATCCGTTCGCCGTCCCTCGACGACGAGTCCCTCCGTCAACTCCAAGAGGTCGTGCCAACGCCGAGCCTCGACCAACGCGTTGGCGGCAGACAGGACTTCTTGACGGGCCGCGGGTCGGTTGATGACGCCCGATCTGACGATCTTTGCCAGGGCGGGCAACTCGGCCAAGGCTTCGAGACGTTCACGCCGGGTCACGGCATCCGCGGTCTCGACGATCGCCTCGTCGGGAGCGAGGATACCCCCGCCGAAGACGATCAGGTCGGCGTCGTTGAGATCGATCCGCAAGACGTCGCCCGAAAGGAAGGCCTCGGCGGCGACGGGGAGGTCGATCGGAGCCTCTCCCTTCTGGGGAGCAGTCACGGCCGGTTCTTCGACGCGGTCGAGTTGTAGGACCGAGAAGAGTGAGTCTCGAGTGCAGAGCCACGCGAGGAGAGGATCGTCGAACAGCTCTTCGCGCTCGACCGGCGAGAGGGACCAGCCGATCTTGAAGTAGGCCTCTCCGAGGTCCCGCTTGTCGGACAGCGCCGCAAGCTTGGCCAGGTTGTAGTAGGCCTCGGCATCGCGGGAGCCCATCTCACCCAACTGGGTGTAGAGGATCTCGGCGCCGCCTTCGATCCCCATGTATCCGTAGAGACCGGCGGCCTCGAGGCGAAGACCATCGTGGTCGATTCCGCGGGTCAGGGCCAGATCAAAGAGTTTCGGGGTCTCGACGACATCACCGCGAAGAAAGGCGAGACGAGCTCGGGCCAGATCGGCGATGGGGAGTGGGGTCTCCTCTTCCAAGGTGCCGAGAACAGTGGTGACCTCATCGAGGCGGAGCTCGTTCATCAATTGAACGGCACGCCACGACTTGACGACATCGCCGATCGCTCCCTCGGTAGGCGCGGCGGCAAAGAGAGCCTCGAGGTCTTCTTCGGACTCCCCGGTCAGAGCGTCCCTGAGGGGAAGAAGCTCCCCAAGTCTGACGATCGTCTCGGCGTCTTTGTTCTCGCCCTCGATGGCCTCGGCTTCGGGGTTGGCACGGCAGGCCGAGAGCGTGAGTGCCAGGCCAAAGCAACCCGCTCCCAGTAGAACCCACGCCTTGGAGCGACGAGGATCTCCCGGGATCCCTCTCCTAGTGTCCCGTCCGCGACCGGTTAGACCGAGGAAGAGGGCGGCCACCAGGAGGGTAAGAATCCCCAGGGGCTGCGTCGCGACTCGTAGGTTTTCGCGGTCGATGGCGACGGGTCGGGAGAGAAGGATGTCAAGGGTGGAGTCGGCCGGAGTGGGATCTTCCAGGCTGCGGAGGGTATCGATCTTCCAACCGTCCTCCTCCACTAGATGGATCAGGATCGCTTCGTCATGCCCCGACGGAAACTCGATACTGAAAATCACCGTCCCGTCGTCGTAGCGGGGGCCGGGGGTCCGCAACTCCCACGTCGCTCCTCGACTCGATCCAAGGCGCACCGCGATCTCGTCGAGAGCTTCGTATGGGAGAAGCTGGCGGAGGGGATGGGTGGAAGAGAGCGACTCCTGCCAGGCGACCGGTCCCCGTTCGAAAAAGTCGAGGGCGAGGGATACCGCAGCCTTCTCGGCCTCGGTCAACGGACGGGGAGTTTCCTCGACCTTCTCGGTTGGAGCGGCTAGTGCGGCTAGTGGAACGAGCCACAGTCCCAGAAACAGTACCGAGATCCAAGTCTTGACTGAACGCCCGCTCGTGGACCGCCCTCCTAGGGGAAAAGATTCCTTGCCGCCCCTAGTTGGTAGCCTGTCCACTGCGAGCCCCTCGAACTCCGGAACTAGAATTTCGACTTTCACAGTCACCCTCTCGTTGTATCGAGTGAGTGGTGAGCTGGGAAGCTGGGGACCCGGCCGCGTCCCATTCACTCGGAAATCAATGTAGTCGCGACAGATCCGGCCGCAGGATGGCCGGATTCTAGTCCCTAGTCGTGGGCTCTGTCTAGTTCTGTCAACCGAGTGAAAGGGATACGCTGACGAAGCCATCCGGCGCCGTGTCGAACCCCTGTTTTCCGGGACTGCTCGATAGGACCCTTGGCTGATTCTGGAGGTGCGGTGCGATCAGGCGCCTTCCGGAGCCCGCGCTAGCCGCAGGGTTAGGGCGATCAGGACCAGGACGGCCAATCCCATCGCTCCCCACAACAGGAACCTGGATAGGCGACCCCCGGTTCCCCAACGAAATCCGCGGTTGGGGTTCGGCTCCAGTGGGCCGATGGTGGGAAGGGCACTCTCGATGGATAGAGCGACGTTGCGAACCGTCTCGAGTTCGTAGCGGGGAGTCTCGGCTTCGGCATCTCCCAGGAGGAGCTCGTAGGACCCCACCGGGGCGGCGAAGAAGAGTTGAGGAACGGGAAAGCGGCCCCGAACGCTGCTCCAGGCCAACGGTGCGTCGTCCCCGTCGTCGATCTGAAGAGCGAGCCCGTCGACGCGTTGGGCAGCAAAGGCGAGAGTGAGTGGCCTCGGGTCTCCGATCCGTCGCACCAGGCGGCCTTCGGTGAGGAGGGTGTCGTCGGCATCGCCGATAGCGAAAAGTCGATAGGGGCGATCGAAGAAGGGCACTTCCGACTCGAGAATCAGTCGATCGAGGGTCGCCGGCCGCGCGGGCAGGGTGAGTACGTAGCGAGACGATCCGCTTTTCGCCTGGTCCAGGGTGATCGAGAGATCGAGGCTCAAGCGAGTAGCGCGTGGCTCGAGCAGGTAGGGCCGCTGGTTGCCAGCGTCGTCGACGACGCGGAGGTCGGCGAGGTCGCGACGGGCGACGGCCAGGTCATCCAACTGCAGGGGCAGGCGGTTGAGCCCCTCTGGGGAGGCATCGACCGCGACCGTACGGCGATGGGAGAAGGCGCCACGGTCGAGTGGAGCGCCGGCTCGCAGGGCGAAGCCGAGGGCCGGTCTCGGATCGAACTGCGGGTTGGCGACGATCGGACCTATCTCGATAGTAGGAAGCCGATGGGCTTCGGCGAGGTCCAACCCAATCTCCACCGTCTCGCCATAGGCGGGTAGAGACGGAGACATGGCGGAGAGGTCGTAGTTGGGACGGAAGGCACGGCCTCCGCCGAAGCGCAGGACTCCGGCCGGCCTCGGTGGGAGAAGCGTTTCTTCCGTCCCAGCATTCTCTGCCCTCAAGGGAGCCTTCAGGTCGACGAGAAGGACGGGGCCGGTTAGGACGGCGGCAAACTGAAGGTTGTCCAGGGGGGGACTGTCGCCGTCTTCGATGACCACACGCAGCCGGTCGCCGGCGGCCCGTCGGAGGGCGAGTTCGTCATCCTGGATGTCGGCTCGAGAGTTCCAGCGGAAGAGGTTGGCTCCGCCCAAGGCTTCCTCGCTTCGCCCCGGCCCTTCGTCCCAGACCTCGACCCTTCGATGGTAACTCGAGGTGGAGGTCGACAGACGGAGACGGTCGGCATTGAGTCCTCGGGGCTTGTCGAGATCGACCAGAGTTCGGCCGTCCTCATGCCTCCGCCCCACTTCTTCGAGGGGCACCTCAATGCGACGCCTTGGATCCACGGAGACACTACTCTCCAGGGCAAACGTGGGATCGAGTGGGGTCGGGTCCTCTCCTTCCAACTGCACAGTGAGTTCCCGCACCGAAGAGTCGAGGGGAGGTAGGGTCAAGCGGACTCGCTCGCGTCGGGGGCCGGACAGTCGCCACAGTGAACCTCGGATGATCGGACGGGTGCCGCTGGCTGGATTGGGGGCCGAGACCTCGACGGTTCGTACCCATTCGCGAGCGCGGGAGTGAAAAACCAGGTCCCAGTGGCCGGTCGACGGGGTGACTTTGGGAACGGCCAGTCGGAAAGTCTCTCGTTGCAGAGCCGGTCCGTCGTCGCGATGAACCTCCTGACGCTCGATGCCGAGGACCTCGGGCTCGAGCCATTGGGTCACTTCGAGTTTGCGGTCGAACCCTGACCCGGTATCGGCCAGGTAGGGCACCTCGTTCCCGTCGGCGTCGAAGATGCGAAGGTCGGAGAGGTCGGGCCGGCACTCGGCGAGGATCTCTGGGGTCAGGGGAAGCCGCGCCACGCCGGAGGTGCCGACGAAGAGGTCCGCCTGTTTGGGAAACAGGATCTCGAGCTCGGCAACGGATCCAGAGGCTGGGCGTCCCGCGACGGGACCGGTGAGGAACGTGATGAGGAGAGCGCTGAGAAGGAGCGCAGTACGTCGAAGCGCTGGGATCATGTCGATCTCCGAGAGTCGGTGGGCTTTCTAAAGACGAAGCGCTGATAGGCCAGCGATACCGCGATCAGGGAGAAGGCGAGTCCAACCAATGAGGCCACGCGGTAGAGGTCTTGGAGAGTACCGAGGTCGTGGAGAAAGACCTTGGCGATGGCGAGGAGGAGGAAGGTCAGACTAATCCAACGCAGTGCGCTGCTGCCGCGGCGCATTCCGAGAGTCAGGAGGACGAGCGCGTAGAGTACCCAGGCGAGGGAGAGGGTCAGGTCGCGAGCGGGCTGATGCTGCCAGTCGAGGGCCAGCGTCGGTCCCACCGCGAAGGCGTCGGCAATGGTGAGATTGATCCACGCAAAACCGACCAGAATGGCGGCCAGGCCGCAGGCGATAGCCCCGAGCGGACGCTGAGCAGAGTAGAGGCCCTGTTCCCAGCTGCGCAGTCGTTCGATCTCGCGGGAACGCAGGATCTTCGCCGACGCGAGGAGCGCAACTGCGGGCACTAGGTAGGTGTAGAGGAGCCAATTGAGAATCGGAGTCCCGGAGGCAGCGTGGTAGTTGAGCAGGGCTGGGTTAACGAGCAAGCGCAGCGTCGAGGCGCCCAGCAGGAGTAGAGCGAAGGCCTTGAGCCCGGGGTGGTCCAAGCGCTGCCAGAGGGCGAGGAGGGCGACTCCGACACAGGCCCAGCCGATCGTTACCCACTCCTTCTCCAACTGCAGGGGTACCGCCAGGCTGATGAAACCGAGGGCGACGGCCGAGAACCAGACGAGGTTGCGACGGCGTTGCGCGGGGTCACCGACATCGGTGCCCCTACCGTAGACCGCGGCGAGGAGAGAGATCGACCCCAGGAGGATGGGCAGGGCACCGATCGCCCCGTCGCCCCAGCGACGCTCCCACAAGTTGGCCAGGGCGAAGAACCAGGCAGGGCCGGCGAGCGCCGCGCCGTACCAGGCGATGCGGTTGGAGGCGAAAGCGCGTCCCGTGAGGAAGGGCCAGACCGTGAAGAGGATGACGGCGAGTCCTTCGGCGACCAGGCCGATCCAGGCGACCTCCGGCCAGGCATCGGATCTGGGGGCGGAGAGACTCCAACTCCAGTGCGTCAAGGCGAGCAGTCCCATCGTCGCGAGATAGCCGATCCCGGAGCGCAGGCGAGTCACGGCGAGGAGAGCGAGGAGAGCCAGGACGAACGACGTGGCGAAAAAGACGGTCGGAACCAGGAAGGTGGTGGCGTGTCCGAGGAGGGCGGAGAGGATGACCCAGGCGAAGACGGTCGCCGCCTGGTTGGCGCGCCGACGGACCGCAGACCAGCCCGGGGCCAGGGCGATGAACTGGAGGGCGATGCCGGCTCCGAGCGCGACTCCCAAGTAGGTCGTCAGGGAGGGGAAGTTGGCGTCTCGGACCTGATCGAGTTGTCCGGCGAAACCGATACCCAGGGCAAGTCCGGCGGTCAGTACCGGTACACCGACCTCGCCGATCCTCGACTGGCGAACGAGCAAGCCGGCGAGGAGGGCCCAGGCGAGCCACCAGGGCCAGGGGCCTCCAGGCATGTCGAACCCGAGGAAAACAGTGACCGCGAGGAAGCTGGCGGCACTGAAGAAGGCGGCCCAGGCGGCCGAAATCCGTGGTGACCAGTCGGTCTCCGCGTCGACGGGAGCCTCCTCGTCCTCGACGTCGACCATCTCATCGTCCCGCCGACTCTCACGCTCGAGGAAGAAGTGGAAGATCGCGGCGAGGGCCACGCAGATCGCGATGGCCTCCCAGGCGAGTGGTCCGTCGAGATCACTGCGCTCAATCCAAACCAGGACGAGGGTGAGGTCGGCAGCGGCAGCGATGAGCGCTAATTGTCCCAGCCCCAGTCGGGGCCCGAGCCAGCAAGCCGCGGCGGAGAGCAGCGCCAACAACCCGGCTAGCGGGAAGAGATGGACTCCAAGATCGGACTTGGCGGCGAAGTTGAGGGCGAAGAGGAAAGGGAGGAGGATGGCAGCCAGTCCCTCCCAGGCGAGCCTTCGCTCACCCTCGGCTGATCGACGAGCCACCGACCCGACAAAGAGGATGGCGAAGACCGCGATGATGAGGAGGCCGAGAAGGACCTGGTCAGCGTCCATCCGATCGAAGAGCCAACCAGCCTGGTAGAGGGCGGTGGCGGCGAGGCAGAGTCGGCCCAGCCAGCGCCAGCCATGCTTACGGGCTAGGAGTAGAAGACTGACGTCGAGTAGAAGGAGGTAACTGAAGAGGCCGATAGGACGATCGGAACCACTAGACAGCAGCAGCGGGGTCAAGAACCCTCCGACCAGACCCAGCATGGCGATAACCAGGGATCGGTGGCGAGAAGAGAGGAGACAAGCGGCCGCGGTAATGAGGATCATGAGACCCCAGGACACCGGTGAAGGAAAGAGTCCGTAGAGGGTGCGTCCGGCCCAGGTGGCTCCATAGAGGATGACGATGCCCGAACCGCTCAGGGCGTTAGCGGTCGAGTCGTAGCCACGGGGGCGCAGCCACTGAGCGCTAACGATGGCTCCCACCCCGGAGAGGAAGCCGATCGCTACCCGAACCACGGGAGGGATTAGCCCCCGCTCGATCGATAGCTTGAGGAGCAGGATGGCCGCGAGGGCGAGCACGATGCCGCCGAGGACGGCCGCGCCGCGTACTCCGACCCACTGCTCCCAGTCGATGCCAGGTGACTCGGGAGGTGGTGGAGGAGACGGTTCCGCCGGAGAGGGAGTTTCCGGTAGAGGTTCCGTTTCAGGG
>JAIOJS010000210.1 GCA_019911795.1 Thermoanaerobaculia bacterium
GCGGGTAGCGGCGGCGTGCCGGCTCGCGGAGCCCCTCGATGAGGACACCTACACGACGCCCGCTTCGGAAGCGGTGGCGCGCACCGCGGTGGGCGCAGCGGTAGACCTGTGTGAGGCGGTGCTCGGCGACAGTGGGCCGCAGGTTGGCTTCGCGGCGGTACGTCCTCCCGGCCATCACGCCGAGCGTGGCCGCGCCATGGGCTTCTGTCTCTACTCCAACGTTGCCTTGGCGGCGCTCGAAATGCAGGCTCGGGGGCGGGCGCGACGGATCGCGATCGTGGATTGGGATGTCCACCATGGCAACGGCACGGAGAACGTCCTCTGGGACCGTGACGACTTGCTCTTCGTCTCCCTTCATCAGTCCCCACTCTACCCAGGCACGGGCGCGACGGTGGATGTCGGCGAGGGGCCGGGAGCAGGGTGGACCCTCAATCTTCCGATGCCGGCGGGAACGGGCGACGGAGACTTCGTGACGCTCTTCGACGAGATCGTCATTCCCTTGCTGACTCGAGTGGACCCCGATCTGGTGATCGTTTCGGCCGGCTACGACGCTCACTGTCGCGATCCGCTCGCCGGTTTGGAGTTGACCGGGGCCGGCTTCGGCTGGATGACTCAACGGCTGCGGTCGCTGCAGCGCCCGGTTGCTGCGGTCCTGGAGGGGGGCTACGACCTCGTCGGGTTGGAGGAGGGGGTGGCGGCCACGCTCGATGCCTTCGCGGGCCTCTACCCGGACGGGGAGATCCCGATGCCGTCACCCTCGGCCGGAAAGCTCGTTGACCGAGCTCGCGGCGTCCTGCGTCCTTTCTGGGGAGATCTGGAAGCCCCTTAGTGCTCAGGAAGGTGCCCGCATCCCCGGGATGCTTCTAAACGGCGGTGTTTGATCAGTCCGGTATCGCGGTGATTCGGTGGTCCATCGGGCGGCGAGATATGAAACGAAGGTTTCCGTGCCTGGTCCTTGGCAAACACGGAAATTGATTGTATTGTCCATCTCTATGAGAGAGATTGATGATATTGACATGGAGATACTTGGAAAACTCCAGTCCAATGCGAGAGTCAGCAATTCTGAGATCGCTCGGGCAGTAGGACTGACGCCGTCGGCGATTACCGACCGCATTCGCCGACTCGAGCGAGATGGAATCCTGCTCGGCTACGAAGCGAGGATCGCTCCCCGAGCGCTCGGCGCCAGCCTTCTGGCCTTCGTCGCGGTGCGAGCCAACGAACGCCCCAGCGAGCTGAATACCGCGACGCGGTTGGCACAGATCCCGGGGGTCCAGGAGGTGCATCACGTGGCGGGAGAGGACTGCTTTCTCGTCAAGGTGCGGACGGCGAGTCCGGCCGCTCTCGGTCGTCTGTTGCGCGAAGAGATTGGGACTATCGAATCGGTGACCGGAAGTCGGAGCACCATCGTGCTCGAGACGGTGATCGAGCACGGTCGGCTCGAAGTGCCGACGGAGGAAGCCTAAGAACAATGTCCAAGAAGCAACTCAACCTCCTGTTGGCGATGGCCACGGTGTATTTGGTTTGGGGTTCGACCTACCTGGCGATCCGCTTCGCGGTGGAGAGTCTGCCGCCGTTACTGATGGCGGCGGTGCGATTTCTGATCGCGGGCGGAATCCTCTGCGCCTGGCGGGCCAGCCGCGGGGACTCACTGCCCACCCGACGACAACTTCGAAACTCGGCCATCGTCGGCGCCGCGCTCCTTCTCGGCGGCAACGGCGCCGTCGTCATCGCCGAAACCTGGATGTCCTCGGGACTAGCCGCCCTTCTCGTCGCTACGGTGCCCCTCTTCGTCGTGATCTTCGATTTTCTGCGACCGGGAGGACTGAGACCATCCCTGCGGACGACGGCCGGACTGATCATCGGCTTCCTGGGGATCACCCTCCTCATCGACCCGAGCTCGTTGGGAGCCGAGGGCACGGCCGACCTTCTTGGCGGTGCGCTGCTACTGTTCGCCGCCTGCTCCTGGGCGGCGGGAACGGTCTTCGCCCACCATGCAGACCTGCCCGATTCCGACCTCATGGGGGCCTCCACCCACATGCTGTTCGGCGGCAGTTGGTTGCTCATCGCGGCGTCTCTCAAGGGAGAGTGGAGTGCCCTCGACCTGAACGCCGTCACGACGACCTCCATCTATGGATTGCTCTACCTCATCGTGTTCGGTTCCCTGGTCGGCTTCGTAGCGTACTCCTGGCTCATGCGGCACGCAGACTCGACGTTGGTATCGACCTACGCCTACGTCAATCCCGTCATCGCGGTGTTGCTGGGTTGGGCTCTGGCCGGTGAGATCGTCACGGGGAGGACTCTCGTCGCTGGAACGATTGTTCTGATGGCGGTAGCCCTGATCACGAGCGGTCGGCGTCCGTCGGCGGTGGCGGCTGAGGTGGCTGAAGTCGAGCCGGTATCGGCGGTGCCGGGTAGTTTGGCCTCCACGGACTGCGCTTAGCCTCGGCACCAGTTGCTGAACCAATCGGTCTCCTGAGGGCGAACTCGAAGGAATCTGAGCGCGTGTGCATCCAAGTCTCCGAGGTGACCCTTTCCG
>JAIOJS010000211.1 GCA_019911795.1 Thermoanaerobaculia bacterium
ATGCAGTACGTGCACTTCTCCATCACGCCACGCGACCGCACCGTGACGTCGGGGTTCATCGCCATCTTGGTCAACTCCGGAGTATCCCGGGTGAAGTTGTAGAAGTTGAAGCGACGCACCTTGTAGGGGCAGTTGTTGGAACAGTAGCGAGTGCCGATACAGCGGTTGTAGACCATCAGATTGAGGCCATCGGGGTTGTGCACAGTTGCCGCCACCGGGCACACCTGCTCGCAAGGGGCGTTCTCGCAGTGCATGCAGGGCACCGGTTGGAACAGCACTTCGGGCTCGTTGGGGTCCCCCTGGAAGTAGCGGTCGACCCGCAGCCAGAACATCTCTCGGCCACGGTCGATCTCGCGCTTTCCCACCACCGGGATGTTGTTCTCGCTCTGACAAGCGGTGACACAAGCCATGCACCCGGTGCAGGCGTTGAGGTCGATCGCCATGCCCCATTGCGGTCCCTCGCTGTAGTCATGCCGCGGGTAGAGCTCGACGAAGTCCAGTTCCGCATCGGGTTCCTGGGCGAAGGCTGGGTGCTCTAGATACTCCTCCCGGGCGGCTTGTCGTACCAGGGGCCGATCGTTCAGGCTCCATTCCTCCTGGCTGAAAACAAGGTCGTTGGTCGCCACCGCCTTGACCACCGAGACTCCCCCGACGAAGCCTACGTCGTCCAGGCCCCGCAGAGGGTTGATGTCGACACCGATCCCATTGCCCACCCTACCGGCCGCAGAGCGACCGTATCCGAGATCTACGGCGATCGATCCCTTGGCCTGCCCCGGCAGGACGATCACCGGAAGGGTGACCTCCAGTCCATCGCGACTCAGCGTCACCGCGTCCTCGGTCTCCACTCCCAACTCGTTCGCGGTCTCCAGGTCGATGAGGGCCGCGTTGTCCCACGAGAGCTTGCTCATCGGGTCGGGCGCCTCTTGAAGCCACGCGTTGTTGGAATAGCGACCGTCCCAGACAGTCGAGGAGGGGAGCCAAACGAGTTCGTAGCCTTCGCCGACCACCGCCGCCTCGGCTTGGATTCCGCTCGGAGCGTCTCCGCTCGCCCCGGCAGGATCCACGGCGGGCAGGACACCCGATGCGAGCAGGCCATCGTGGAGAACTTTGTTCCACCCTGCAGTACCTACTGCGAAGCGCGAGTTCCAGGTGCGCTGTACCCACTCCAAGCCCGGTGACCAAGTGCCACTAGCCAGGAAGCCAATCACCTCGACCGGACTCACCCCTCCATGCAGAGGAGCGATCAGCGGTTGGACGATACTCGGCGTACCGTCCACGGCTCGTGCATCGCCCCACGCCTCGAGAAAATGGGTCTGGGGTAGATGCCAGGTACAGCGCAGCGACGTCTCGTCGTAGTAGCCACCCAGGTGGATGGAGGTGGCGACGGTATCCAAGGCCGCCGCGAAGTCGAGGGACCCTGGGGTCTCGTAGACCGGGTTGCCACCGAGGATGACCAAAGTCGAAATCGAACCCGCCGTCATGGCTTCGACTAATCCCTGGAGGTCAGCGTCACTGCCCCACGCGACATCGGTGGCCGGATGGTAGGTGACGGTCTCTCCCAATGCGCCCAGCGTCCGCAGGATGTCGAGGGCAAGGGCATGAACGGTGGGAGGCTGGCGACGACCGATTGCGATCAGCGCGGCGGACCCCGCCGCCCTCAAGTCCGCACCGATGATCTGAGCCCGCTCCAAGTGACGCGGTTCGAGACCGACAGACTCTCCGGCGGCCGCGACGCCCACACTCCTGGCCACTGCATTCAAGAAGGCCTTCACTTGCCGACTCTGTAGGGGAATCCGGTGATCGGCCGAGGCGCCCGTCACACTGAGGCCGCTCTCCACCGAATAGAGCCGGTTCATGCCGGCGGTGGGATCGTTCCGGCCCCGACTCCAGCCGCGTGCATTGACGAGGGCGTTGCCCTCGCCGTGCAAGAGATCGCAATCGAGGTCGAGCACGACCCGCGCCCGGTCGAGGTGATAGACGGGGCGGTGCCCCGCATGAGCGGCGAGGATATTTCGGTCACTGACAGCGTCCCAGGTAACCCACCGCGCTTGCGGATAGCGCGCGGCAAACTCGCCGGCGAGGTCGGTCAGGGTCGGCGAAGAGTGTCCCGCGCTGAGCACCGCCAGGCCTTCACCCCCGGAAGCAGCCAGATCTCCAGCGAGCGCGGTCCACTCCGTGCGGAAAGCGTCCAAGGAGGAGGCCTCTCCCACCCGACGAGGACCCACCGCGCGATCGGGATCGTAGAGTTCGAGAATCGCCGCTTGGATCTGAGCCGAAGCCGCTCCCAGGGAAGCCGGGTGAAGCTCATTGCCCTCGATCTTGTTGGGCCGACCCTCGTGGCTCTCGACGACGATTCCGTAGGCATCGGCGCCCCGGGTCATCGTGGTCGCGTAGCGCTGAGGAACCCCCGGGATGATCCCTTCGGGATACTCGACGTACGGCACGATGTGCTCGACCGGACGGCACGCCGCGGTACCGGCGAGAGCGGCCGATGCGCCCAGCAACTTCAGGACCGAGCGACGAGTCACCCCATCGGGAGGATCGAGAGCTCCAAACTTGAACTCCGACTCCGTCACCGGCTCCTGCCGACGGCCGCCGAGAGTTGACCAAACCTTCGGCCCCTCGTCCGAGCTATCCTTGAATTCTGAACTCATCCGCACCTCATCGATGACAGGCCCCGCACTCTTCGGGAGGCGCCAGACCACGCTCGGCGATCAACGCGGCCGCAACCGTCGCTTGATCTTCGGGTGGCTGCCAGCGCGTGTTGGTCACTTCCTCCATCGGGCGAATGTGCTGAGTCGGGTCGCGATGACAGTCGAGACACCAGCCCATCGACAGACTCTTCACGAGGGTTATGACCTCCATCGAGGCCACATCGCCGTGACAACTGGAACAGCCGACACCGGCAGCGATGTGGGAGTCGTGCGGGAAGTAGGCGTACTCCGGAACCTTGTGCACCCGGACCCAACGCAGGGGTTCACCGCGCTTCGCGCTGGCTCGCACGAGATCCAGGGTCGGACGATCTTGGCCCACCAGGGTATGGCAATTCATGCACGTCTGGGTCGGCGGAATCGAGGCCACGCTCGAGCGCTCGACATTGGCGTGGCAGTAGCGGCAATCGAGGTTGAGTTCTCCGACATGGAGGGCGTGGCTATACGGCACCGGCTGTTTCGGCTGATAGCCGACGTCGGTGAACTCCGGCGAAAAGAAGTACCAGACCATACCGGGAACGACAAGCGCAGCGCCCACCGCGGCGAGGGCGATATAGATCGGTACCCGATTCGTCCAACCAGGAAAAATCTGCGCCAATGGCCGCTCCCGCTCCTCTCGCTACGTTTCGTCAGAACTTCGTCAAGAACTCGTCAAGACTTGGTGAAGAAAATTGTGGCGCAAGGATACCGGCGGCTTTCCAAAGGTGTCAAGGGACACGATGGGACCCACCGGATCGCCTCGACAAAGGGCCGTTTACCGGCACTAGATACCTCTTTGGGGACTCTCTGAAACGCAAGGTGAAGGGCTAGTCGACCTGATGCACGTGCACATCGCGCTGGGGGTAAGGGATCGAGCAACCGGCCTCTTCGAGCTTCTCCTTGAGCTGCCGGGTGAGAGCAAACTTGAGATTCCAATAATCCTCCGAGGTGCACCACGGGCGAACCACGAGGTCAACGGACGAGGCTCCCATCTCGGACACCTCGACCTGCGGCTCGGGCTCGCTGAGCACTCGAGAGTCGGCCGCGAGAACCTTCCGGATCGTCTCGGTCACTACACTCAGGTCGTCATCGTAGGAGACGCCGACGACGAGATCCACGCGGCGCGTGGGAAAGCCGTTGAAGTTGCTGATGGTCTCACCCCACACTTTGGAGTTCGGCACCGTGACTCGAACGTTTCCGGGGCTGGCCAGGGTGGTAGTGAACAGTCCCAGTTCGACAACCTTGCCGGTGACTCCACCGGTTTCGACGAAGTCTCCGACCTTGAAGGGACGGAAGAGCAACAACATGACCCCGGAAGCGAAGTTCGACAGCGTACCCTGGAGAGCGAGGCCGACGGCGAGGCCCGCCGCTCCGAGAACCGCCACCAGCGAAGTGGTCTCCAACCCGAATAGCCTCAACACCGAGATGAGAACGAAGGCCAGGGTGAGGTTGTAGACCAATCCGGCCAAGAACGGAATCAGCGTCGGTTCGACGTTCGCCTTGTTCAGAGCCTTACGCACCGCACGTCGGATCAAACCAGCGATGACACGACCGATGACGAGGACCCCGATGGCTCCCACCACACGAAGTCCCCAAGTTGTCACGACACCCGTGACCAGATCTACGACTCCCTCAGCATCCATCTCTGCAACTCCTTCGAGGACCTCACCACGTCGCTGAACGGCGCAGTTCCCGATCCTGATGTTCATTCCCCAACTCGTCCAAACGGCTCCGGAGGCCAGCCAACCCAACCTACCCAACCAACTAGGAAAGTGTCGCCTTGAGCTGGATATCTACCCCGGCAAGAGCCTTCGAAACCGGACAGTTCGCCTTGGCCTGGGCGGCCAGATCCTGAAACACAGCCTCCTCGATCCCCGGAACCGACGCTTCCGTCGTCAGCTCGATACGGGTGATCGTCGGACCCGACTCGAGGATCTCGAGGTGCGCCTTCGCTTTCGTCGCAACGGACTTGGGAGCGAAGCCAGCCTTGTCGAGGGCCGCAGCAAGAGCCATGGAGAAACACCCAGCGTGGGCGGCCGCGACCAACTCCTCGGGATTGGTGCCGGGCTCGTCTCCGAAGCGGGTGGAGAACGAGTAGGGGCCTTCCCAAACTCCGCTGCCAAGGGCCATTCGGCCCCCTCCACCCTTTAAACCTCCCGACCAGATGGCGCTGGCATTGCGTACTGACATGGTTCAATTCTCCAAAAGTCTTAGGTGTTCGTCTCTCGAGATAGCCGGTACCACCCAGCGAACCTGTAGGGTCTAGGCCTGCTTCTCGATCTTCTCTCTACCGGCGACGACGGCGGCATCGAACCCCGCTCGCTGGAGCGCCTCGACAAAGTCCAGCGGCCGGCCCGGGGTCACCACTACCCGATGATCCTCCCATTCGAGAACGACCGCATTCTTCGGATCCACGGCAAAGGCTCGGTAGCTACCCAGCCTTCGGTTGCGGAAGAGTCCGCTGATCGAATAGAGCCCGCCGTTGCCAAAAACTCGCCACGACTTCTCCATCGCCAAAGCACTCGCCCAGATACGCTCCACTCCCCCGAGATCGATTCGCGTCTGCCATAGAAGCCGTTGGACCAGGATCTCACTGCCAACGATTTCGAAGCCCCGAACGGTGAAGAGCGCAGATCCACCCAGGACCACCACTGGTAGCACTGCGGCCGCGATGGTGACACCAAAGTTCTGCGACACGGCGATGCTGATCCCGATCAGGAGAACGGTCACCAGCGCACTGATGACCTTCACCACTGTCGACCAGGGAGCGGAGAATTTTCCGGGGCTCACTTCCATCATGATCTGCCGATTCTACAGCGGTACTCCACCAGGGCGCTGATGCACAACCGACGACTCGTCGTAGCAGCCAAAGGGCCACAGCACCGGCGATCTCCCGACTCGGTACTACAATCCCCGATCATGAGAGTCCTCTTGGTGACCTGTCATCCTGAAGAACAGTCCCTGAATTTCGCCCTTCGCGACCGTGCCCTCGATGTCTTACAACGGCAAGGACACGACATCCGCATCTCCGATCTTTCCCAGGAGAACTTCTCGCTCGCCCTCGACCATGGGGACTTTCCCAGTCGATCTACCGCACAGCCCCTTCGGATCTTGGATGCCCAACTGGAAGCGGTGACCTCGGGTGAGTTCTCCCCCGACATTCAGGTCGAACAGGAGAAGCTGGAATGGTGCGACCTACTGATCGTGCAGTTTCCCCTGTGGTGGGCCAGCTATCCCGCCACCCTGAAGGGATGGATCGACCGCGTGCTGAGCTATGGATTCGCCTATGGACGGAGTCACACCCTCCCCGCCAAGACCGTGTTGTACAGCGTGACCGTGGGAACCGACGATGACGAGGACCTTCTCGAGGAGGACAGGCAACGAATCGTCGCCCTGGCCGACGACGTCTTCGGCTACATGAAATGGCGAGTCCTCGACCCGTTCGTCGCGCCGGGGGCCCGTTCGCTGGCCCCTGCGACCACTGACGCTGTCCTCGACCGCTACGAGGATCACCTGCTGTCCCGAATTCAGCCTGAGTCAACGGCTACCGACTGCAGGCTCGGCTAGGGAAGCGGCCGCAGAGCCTCATGACGAACCCTCTACAACCGGTTGCACCCCGCAATATCGCTCATCTCATGGGGCCACTCCATCAGCAGCTGGTCGACCTCCTCGCCGACCTCGAACCCGACGCTTGGCTGACGCTCACCGTCGCGGGATCGTGGCAGGTACGAGACGTCGCCGCCCACCTCTTGGATGGCCAGCTCCGTTCACTCTCCGCCCTCCGTGACGGTCACTTGCCACCGTCGACGTCCCCTATCGAGAGCTACCGCGACCTGGTCGGATTCCTGAACCAGCTCAATGCCGACTGGATCCAGGCCTCCCGTCGGCTGAGTCCGGAAGTGCTGGTCGATCTTCTCACTCATATCGGATCCCAGGCCGCCAACCTCTTCACTCAGCTCGAACCGATGGCCCCAGCTCGCTTCCCCGTCGGCTGGGCCGGCGAATCCACTTCGCCCAATTGGATGCACGTCGGTCGTGAATACACTGAGTGGTGGCACCATCAGATGCAGATCCGAACCGCGCTCAACGATCCCTCGCTACTCCTCGAACCGCGGTGGTTGGAGCCCTTACTCGATTTCTCGATGCGCGCCCTCCCCCACGCCTACCGACAGGTCGCCGGGGATCCAGGCGCCACTTTGGTGGTCCAGATCGGCACGAACCGCCAGATCGATCCAGAACCCCCAGTCGTCTCCGCCAACGGCGTCTCTTGGGCCTGGTCTCTGGTGCGAGAAGCCCAGGGCTGGACGCTCTGGCGAGGCCAAGCCTCGAATCCTCGAACCATCTTGTCTCTGGACCCCGAGACCGCCTGGCAGAGCCTCTTCCATGCACTCTCTCCGGAGGAGGCCCAGAAAAGAGCACGGATCAACGGCGACACCTCGTTCGCCGAGCCCTTCTTCCAGACCCGCTCGGTGATGGTCTAGGGGAAGGCTACGATGCCCTTAGCGCGCCATCCTCACCCCACGCTGTTCCAACCCAACGCGGTCCTCTTCCCTCCGGATCGGCCCCGTTGCCGACGCGGGTCGACAGAGGTTCCGATGGAGGTGTCGCAGCAACTCCCCGATCCTCGACTGGTTCGTCACGGCGACGACTGTAACGATGAGGTGTGATGGCCCCGCGGGTTCGATTCGAGACTCGAGCACGGGGTGACCGAGATCTCTCAGGAGACGCTCGAGCGCACGGAGCAGGGAC
>JAIOJS010000212.1 GCA_019911795.1 Thermoanaerobaculia bacterium
CACCGGCAGCGACAGCCCCGTCCCCCAAGGCGCCCTTTTCGCCGCAAGCCGGACTGGCACTCCCGATTCTGGCTGTTGCGCTTCTTTTCTTGGTGGCGAGCGCGGCCTCATCGCAGGTCGCGGTCGTCATGGGCTTCACGCGCCAGTTCAACTTCCCACCGACCACCGGGCCCAACCTCCACTGGATTTCGCTCCCGTGGGTCTATGAACCTGTGGACGTCGGTACCATCGGGACCCTGGATGCCGAGGATCTGTGCCAGGACCTCGGCGGGGTAGCCGCTGTTGGTTCCATCTTGCGCTGGAACGAAGCATCCTCGACGTTTACCGAGTACGCCTGTGGCGCCGGTGGTCCTTTCGCGCTCGTCGAAGGTACAGCGTACGCAGTTCGGAACGCGCCGGGGGCAACGCTCCTGGGAGCGGTCGCCGGAGTTCACGACAACAGCTTCACCTATTCGATCGCGCCTTCCGGTGGCAGCCAGCTCTCCTGGCTGTCGGTGCCGTACCACCTCAGGATCCCAGAACGCCACGGCGACCTGTTGGTGACCGCGGAGGACCTCTGTCGGCAAATCGGGTCCACGGAGATTCTCGCCATCGTGCGGTGGGACGAGCCGAGCGCCGCGTACCAAGCGTATGGCTGCGGGAGCGAGCTCGACGCTCCGTTCGAGATCGAGCGTAGCACTGCGTACGGGGTGGTGAACCGGGCCGGCCAGACCATCACCTGGCAGCCGATCCACTACTGAGACGGAGACCCACCATGTCGAGGCTCAGGAGCTGGATGGCGACCGCCCTCGGGGCTACCTTCCTTGCCTTTCCCGGACCCATGGAGGCCGCGCAGTGTGGCTCGGCCCTTCTCTTGGAGATCGAGGCACCGAGCGTATTCGATTCCCTCGACCCGACATTGCCCGTGCAGGCCCACTTCTGGGAGGCAGGAGCCGGCGGAGCGAATCGAAGCGACGTGGGTTGCCAGGCGGGGTGTACGTTCGTCACCGGCCCGCTCTGTGCGGCCTCGGGAGACTGCCTGGCGCTTACGGGTGTCAACTGGCTCAATGCCAACTGCGCCAGTGCAGGCCACCGCCCTTCGCGGACGGTCTTCGTGGCCGAGCAGGCGACGATCGACTCAGGCGGGCGGTGGGCCGCAATCAACCTCGACCGCAACGCGGACGACGCCAATACGGATCTGGACGCGAAGGCTGCCGCTGTATGCGGAGGGTGCGCATCGACAGCGTCGCCACTCCTCGGCGGAGCAGGTATGCCGTCAGTGAGCAATCCGAACCTCTCGGGCGCGCACCTGACGGTCGACCTTGCGTGGTTCGCCCCGTCCGCGCCAGCCCAGGCCCTGTCCAACGGCACGAACATCCTCACGAGCTACTCGCTCCACTACAAGATCCACGCGGCAGCGCCACCGTCCATGACAGGAGACCCCGCCGGGTGGATCCGGACTCCGGACCTCGACGCGGATGGGGGCGCGAACGGTGGTCACTCGACGAACACCTCCGCGTCCATCGATGTCGCCCTTCCGGCCGGAAGCTGGTTCATCACGTTCGCTGTCGGGCTCAACTTCGATGGGACGGGGGACCCGATGGCGGACGCCAACACGCGGCCTTCGAAACTGCTGAGCGATCAGAGCAGCGCGGTCCAGGCCACCGTCGACAGCGAGATCTTCTC
>JAIOJS010000213.1 GCA_019911795.1 Thermoanaerobaculia bacterium
GTAGGCCGGTAGCCTGGATCGAGAACCGAATTTCCAGCGGGGGACTCAGCCTTGCCAATGGCGGAGAAAGCGTCTCATGGACACCAGCTGCAGGCAACGGCGGCCTCTATTTCTACGCCGAGGCAATCGACAGCCTCTACACGCGGGACAACGTCTACGTGCTCTCGGCCACCCCGGGAAGTCAGATGGCGACCTTCCCCTGGGTTGCCGCCTCACCGAACCCGAGCGCAACCTATGCTGCCAGGGATCGGCACGAAGTCGATAGCTTGGCGGCACTCGTCCTAGGACTCGACCCGGAATCGGACTACTGGTTCTGGGCCGGCCTGACCGCAGGAAACGCCGCGTTCGATACCTGGACAACAACGATCCCGGCATCCTCTCTCGGTAGCGGCGCCGCCGAGCTATCCGTATCGGTCCTGGGCTCGACCTTCACCGGGGCGGGTGGTGACCATGAAGTGGATCTGTTCCTCAACGGGAACTACCTGACCACCGAGAGTTGGACGGGCGGTGTGCACACTGTCACCGTTCCGCTTTCCACGTCTGATCTCTCGGACGGGTCCAACACGCTGTCGGTGCGAGCCCTCATCCCCACTGGTGGCTCGGAGAATTTCGTCTTCATCGACCAGGCTGAGTTGACCTACGACCGACACTATGTGGCCCTGAACGACTCCCTGACGTTCGGAGCGGATGGCAATAGCGCTATCAGCCTAGAGGGCTTTAGCGGCTCGGTCATCCTGTTGGATGTCTCCAACCCTCGTCACCCACAGCTGGCTAGCGGTGGCGCCGGCGGTGCTTTCCAGCCTCCGGTTTCTTCTGCTCAGTTCTTGGCGGTTGGCCCCACGGCGGTCCGTGAAGTTGTGGCCATGCAGCCGCTGTCGGAACGCGACCTTCTCGCGACCCCCGCCGAGGATATCTTCCTGGTCCCCGCCGCAATCGAGCACTCGGTCGACGAGTTGGTGGCCTTCCGTGAGTCGCAGGGCCTCGATACCGAACGGATCACGCTCGGTGAGGTGATGGATCAGTTCAACTACGGGATCTTCGATCCGCGTACCATTCGCAGCTTCCTTGCCGAGGCCGCGACACAATGGGGAACTGCCCCTCGATACCTCACGCTCGTGGGAACGGGACACTACGACTACCGTGACATCTACGGAATGGGAGGCCAACTCGTGCCGCCCTTGCTAGTGGCGACTTCGAACGGTCTTTATGCCTCCGATGATGCCTACGGTGATCTCGACGGCGATGGTCTGGCGGAGATCTCGGTGGGCCGGATCCCCGCTTCGAACTATGCCGATATGGCCCTCTACTCTCAGAAGGTGATCGCCTACGAGACCGCGGAGTCGAGTTCCGACGTTCTCCTGGTTTCCGATGGGCAGCGCCCCGGTGAGGCCCTGGACTTCGCCGCTGAGAACTCCATTCTGGCCAACCGCCTGGCGAGCGTCTCCAACGTGACCCAACTAGACCTCGATGATCTCGGCGTCGAGACCCTGCGACAGTCGATGTTTGACCAGATGGGCAATGGCCCCGCCTTCGTCAACTACTTCGGTCACGGCGCGGCCGACGTCTGGTCGGATAGCACCATTCTGAGTTTGGACGACCTGCCCGGCCTAACTGGTGCGCCGAGTGTCTACACTGGCCTGACTTGCCTCATGAACCGCTTTGAGGTCACAGGCTTTGAGAGCCTCGGGGCGGGGCTCCTTTTTGCGCCCGGTGGCGCGGTGGGGGTTTGGTCACCGACCTCTCCCGAGTCTCACGCACTCTCGAAGGTCCTGGGTGAACGCTTCTACCAGATCGTTCAGAACCATGACTGGGACAACGAGTTGACCCTGGGTGACCTCGTACAGCAGGTCAAGGCAGCAACTACACCGCAGGCGCTCGAACAACTCGAGACCTTCCTCCTGCTTGGAGATCCGGCTCTGAGGATTCGCTTCGAGACTCCGCCCGGACCTCCCCCTACGCCTGGTGGGGGGCAAGGGTAGGGCATGAGTACCCTCCCCCGAGCAGCTCATTGCCCAAGATCCACTACTTTTGATCGAGAGGAATCGATGGTGTCATCTAGGGGACCCCACCCCGAGAACGGTTCAGACAACGCGGATCGCGCTTCCAACCCTCGTTCCTATCAGAGGCCTTGCATTCTCTTCGAAGAGCCTCTCGAACTGTTCGCGACGGTTTGCAACCCGCCCGCCAAGGCGTCACCCGCTACCTGTTCCTCGGGCCCGATCTCGTCCTAGGCCTCCATTCGATGGAGTGGGTGGGCGTTGCGATTCTGGAGCGAGGGTTCCTCGGCCGTCCCATCCGTTGGCCGCCTGGTGGAGAAGGGGCACATTGGGATGATCGGCAGAGAGATCCGATAGGAGTCGTTCGGATCCTAGTCTCCTTCGTAGGATTTGATCGGTAGTCTTGAATCCGCTACGATGGCTAGCGAGTAGCGGAGGGGAGGCGTGTATCGATTCATGATGTCAATTCTAGGCCTGTCGATTGACATGAATTGTCACAATCTCTCTCGGGGTCCGTCGACAACCACCAGGAGCCTGGTGGTACAGATCCTGCAAGCTGATAGTCGATGTCCTGTCCAGTGGGGGTGCTACTCGAGTTCACACCTTGATTGGTCTTTTGATTTTTTGATCCCTTGGGTGAAGAACCTTGATCCGGCTGCATGAGCATCCGGTGACTTGAACTGGCACCTAGCTCTTAGGTTGTCTCAGAGGAACGGTTTTGATGGTCGTTTTGCCTATACTGCTCTGCTGAGCGGTAGGAAGTGAGCAGATTTGATGTGTAGGAACTTCGCCCGCCGCGAGCGCCAAGCCGGCCGCTCAGACTTTCGTACTACTGCGATGGCATGCTTCTTCGCCTGCCTTGTCTCGGCTCTCAGCCTGCCGCTTTGGGCTGGAACCACGGGGTCCACGGAACTGCTGACTATTCAAGGAGCAGGCGCGGCTCGCTCGCAGGGCGACTACGTGAGCGACGGTGGCGGGCTCGGCACCTACTACTCTTTCTACATCGAGGTCCCTCCGTCGGCCTCTCGGCTGGTCATCGATATCTTCGATGCCAATATCGACGATGGTGAGGCTTCTACGGGGCGTGACGAGTTCCGCGGTGGGGGGACCGCGGCGACCTATAGCGTACGGAATCCCTTGGGCGTAGTACAGACTACGGATTTTTCGACGGGAGATGCCAGTGGACCGGCGAGTTCTGACAATGCTTGGCTTACGCTCTTCGACAGCGATACAGCCGGTGGCCTATTGACGCCGAGTTATGAAGATCACGAGACAGACACAGAGGGGAGCGGTGACACGTCGATCACGGTGTCGATCCCGGCCGACGGTCCTTGCGCTGCCGGCGACCTGCTGGTGGCGTTTGTGGGCACCGATGGAACGACCAGCATTGGTACACCGACGGGATGGACTGAGATAGACCAGGAAACATCTTCCTTGGGTTCAGGTGGCGAGGTGACTCTCGCCGCCTTCTACACGACAGCGACCTCGGGTGGCGGTGGGAATCTCGGAACGTCCGAAACGTTCTCGTGGTCCGGCGGTCAGGAGGCGGTGGGTGGCATTTTGTGCTATTCCGATGTCGATGTCAGTGATCCAATCGACATCTTCGCAACCGACGACGGTTTCAGCAACAGTCCCGATGCCCCCTCAGCTACAACGACCGTAGACAATACGCGGGTCATCAGGGTCTATGCCGCGGACGACGACGACCTTGATGGAACCCCATATCCTGGCGGGCACGATGGGCGTTTCAACGAAGAGAGCAATTCGGGGGGCGGCACGGTCAGCCTCGGCGTTGCCGACACGACACAGGCAACCGCCGGTGCCACGGGTGTGGCTGAGTTCGCCCTAGATACTTTTCAGTCGGAGCAGTGGGTCACGATGACCATCGCCCTCCAAGGTGAGGATCTCGGAACGCCTGATCTCCTCCCCGGACACTGGGAAGTCCGTGTTGATCAGTCCGGCACTGGCGGTGATGACATTAACGCCATCGGAATCAGAGCCCACGATGGCACTTCAGGGGCCGGTGGCGTCGAACTGAACCTCTACGCCGAGTCCTACATGACCTACGGGACAAACAATGAGGATGGGAGCACCTTCACGCGGGACTACACCCACCATCCCTACATCACCTCTGGCTGCGACCTCGGCGTGCTCGACTTCGACTTCGATGCAACCAACAGCGGAACGGAAGGCGATATCGACTTCACCCATGCAGGAGGAGGGGGCGTCTTCGCCAGTGTCGTGGATGCCGACCTCTCCGGGAACGACGTTTGGGCCGAGAATACAGTCTCGAGTTGGACGACGTCCGAGGATGCCATCAACTACGGCATCTGGGACATGGACGTCCAGATCTCGGGATTCACCGGTGGCAACGGAAACTACGGCCAGATCCTGTTGGAGAACGACCAAGGGGCCGGTGCTGATCCGGACACCCAGCCCGAGCCGGCTAGCTTTGACATCTATATCCCGACCGACGGCGGTTCGGCGCCGGTCAAGCCTTACCTGGAGCAGGCGGCTCGTTGGAAAACGGGACCCAACCCACCAGACAATGGACAGACCACCACCATTACCGTGACCGTTCGATTGGTCAACCCAACTCCTCACTCGATCACCTTCTCGGCCTCGAATCTGGTGACGGCTAACGTACCGGGTTCGGGCGTGGTCTACGGCGGCGACCCCCAGGTGAGCCAGGGCACGGTCGTGAGTCAGCCCTCGATTGGTGGCACCGGCAATATCACGTGGAATCCGGGAACCGTCACAACGGGGTCGACGGAGCTACTCTCCTACGATGTCAACGTCACCCCTACATCCAACGGCCAGACGTTGGTGGTCACCGGAACTCCGGCGAGCAACGGTACGACGGCCCGCTACGTCGACGAGACCTGCACCGGCGCCTCTCCCGCCTGTAGCGGCGCTCAATTGAGTCGCGCTACCCCGACCCTCGGCCCCCTCTGCCAGCTCTCGGTGACCGAGAATGCCCTCACCTACGTCAAGATCGACCGGTTCGACAGCTACACCAGTCGCGACGGCCTGGTTGTGGAGTGGGAAAGCGCTTCTGAGGCCGGCACCATGAGCTACGAGTTGTGGCGCGCCGAAGGAGATGAGTGGGTGCCCGTCAAGGGTGGCCAGGTACCCGCCCTCTTCGGAGCGCCTCAGGGAGGCGTCTATAGGGTCGTCGATCCCGACGGGGGCGCCGGCGCCTACTACGTGGTGGTCGAGCACGACCGCCGTGGCGAGACCTCGACCCACGGTCCGTTCGAGGCGGCGCCAGTACGGAGCCTCGCGGCTGAGATGCCGAGTTCAGTGACCGCGGAGGCCCTCGTCATTCCAGCGCCGACTCGGACGAGAGTTCTTGAGGAGAAGAGGGGCTTCGAGAACCAGACGGAGCGCGGCATCGCCAGCGACCCGGAGGCTTTCGGGGTCTACGGCGGCGATCGCGGACCCACCGGTCGCCAACGAGCGCCTCTGGCCACCAAGGTCATCGTCCGCGACAGTGGCCTCTACTTGCTCGACTCCACGCAGATCGCAGGGGCTTTGGGCCGTCCCGTCGCTTGGATCGAGAACCAGATCGGCAAGGGCGGCTTCCGCCTGACCAATGCCGGTACCGGCATTGCATGGACTGCGGCAGCCGGCAACAGCGGCCTCTACTTCTACGGCGAGGCGATCGATAGCCTCTACACTCGCGACAACGTCTACGTCCTGACGGCGGCGTCCGGCACGACGATGACGACCTTCCCGTGGCTATCCGGTACTCCCGATCGAGGGGCGACCTACGCGGCCCACGATCGGCAGGAAGTCGACAGTCTCGCTGCCCTCGTCCTCGGCCTCGATCCCGAGTCCGACTACTGGTTCTGGGCTGGCTTGACCGCTGGAACTGCCAACTTCGATACCTGGACGACCACAATTCCGGTGTCAGCGTTGGGCACTGGTTCGGCTGAGCTGTCGGTCTCGGTCCTCGGAGCGACTCTTTCCGGTGCGGGTGGCGAGCACGAAGCAGATCTTTTCCTCAACGGCAACTACTTGACCACGGCATCCTGGACCGGCGCGGAACACACTGTGACCGTGCCGCTGTCGACCAGCGACCTCGTCGTGGGCGACAACACCGTCTCGCTTCAGGCCCTACTCCCGAACGGGGCGTCAGAGAGCTTTGTCTTCGTCGATCGGGCCGAGTTGGTCTACGAACGGCACTACAGTGCGGTCGGGGACGAGCTGAGCTTCAGCGCTGACGGCAACGGGGTCGTTACCTTGGACGGTTTCAGTGGAAGCGTGATCCTCCTGGACATCACCAATCCGCAGCAACCGCGCTTGGCTACTGGTACTTCGGGGACCACCTTCCAGCCTCCGGGCGGCGCCGGCAGCTTCCTGGCCGTGGGATCCAGTGCAGTGCGTGAGCCGATCGCGCTGCTGCCCCTATCCGATCGCAATCTTCTCGCCACGGCGGCCGACGACATCTTCCTCGTGCCAGCTGACATCGAGCACTCGGTGGACGAACTCATGGCCCATCGTGAGGACCAGGGACTCACCACCCTTCGCGTGACGCTGGACCAGGTGATGGACCAGTTCAACCACGGCATCTTCGATCCGCGCGCGATTCGTAGTTTCTTGATCGCGGCCGAGGCGCAATGGGGAAGCGCCCCCGATTACCTGACCCTCGTCGGAGCCGGACACTACGACTATCGCGACCTCTACGGTGCGGGTGGCCAGCTCATGCCACCGCTTCTGACCGCGACCGAGAACGGTCTCTACGCCAACGACGACGCCTACGGCGATCTCGACGGCGACGGTGTGGCGGACCTCTCAGTGGGCCGCATTCCAGCCACTGACTACTTCGACATGTGGCGCTACTCGCAGAAGGTGATCGCCTATGAGGCCGCTGGCGCCGGGTCGAACATTCTGCTGATCTCCGATGGACAGCGTCCCGGGGAAGCCCTTGACTTCGCCGGTGAGAGCGACGTCCTGGCCGCCGGGTTTGGGGACTCCGCGAACGTCTCCCAACTCGACCTTGGCACGCTTGGTATCGAGAATCTCCGAACGGAGATGTTCGGTGGGCTCGCGGCGGGCCCCGCCTTCGTCAACTACTTCGGCCACGGCGCCGCCGACGTGTGGTCGGACAGCGCCATCCTGACCCTGACCGATCTCCCTGGATTGACGGGTCCACCCGCGGTCTACACCGGTCTGACTTGCTTGATGAATCGCTTCGAGGTCACCGGCTTCGAGAGCTTGGGCGCAGGTCTCCTCTTCGCCGAAGGTGGCGCCGTCGCCTCCTGGTCTCCCACCGCACCCGAGGCCCACGCGGTCTCCCGGGTCCTCGGTGAGCGCTTCTACCAGCGGATCCAGAACCACGACTGGAGTCAGGGAGGCTTGATCCTCGGTGACCTCGTTCGCGAGATTCGCAGCAGTGGAGCCGCAGGGCAGGGCCCCGAGTCCCTCGGTACCTACCTGCTCATGGGTGATCCCGCTCTGAGACTTCGTTTCGGGCGTATACCTGGTCCGCCGCCGACTCCCGGGGAGGTGGAGTGATTATGATCACTCACCTCGGTTCGGTACGCCCTTTTGAATTCATCTATCCCCCTGTGAGGAACCGCTAGTGCCAGTGATAACAACCGCCCCTGCTGAGAATACCGACGCGTCAAAGCGTAGTAGGAGCAAGCGCTCCTACGAGCAGCCTCGCGTGCTCTTCGAAGAGCCCCTCGAACTCTTCGCAACCGTGTGCAACCCGCCGGCCAAGTCCTCGCCGGCGACGTGCTCGAGTGGCCCCATTTCGTCTTAGCTTGCCCCAAGGGGGACAACCGGACACTGGCGCCAGCACGGATCCAGGCCGGAGGTAGGACTCGAGTGTGCGTGTTCGACCGAACGCGCCATTAGGACGTAGGGAGCGGGATATCACGGCGGCATGACCTCGCCGTAGCAGCGCTATGGCTCCCCCTCATTGATTTCCGGGGGCGGCTTGCGAACGGCCTATCTAGCCAGCTGGAACAGTAGTATGATGCGCGGCGGAGCGTTGTATTGCGCTGGTTTGGGGTGTTCTTAGCGTCCTTGAATGGACGCGCTTCTTGCTATCCGGAGTATCGGTTGATGCATCGGGCTCTCTGCTGAGGGCGAGACAGACACCCAGAAAGCCACAACGGCCGCTCTGATGGCGTGCGTGCGCTGGGACTAGTCGAGGGCCGTCTTGGCCCCGGCCGAGGGGCTGATGGTCTCCGTTCGGAAAGAAGAAGGAATTCGACTGAGAAGTCGAAAGGAGCTGGGTTATGGCCCTGTCTATTCGGAGGATCTTGGTTGGCGGTTGTCGTCAGGTGCGCGGCGGAGCGGCTCCTCTTGGACACCTAGGACCTACGTTAGAACCGATCGTTCGCACTAACCCTCAACGCACCCTGGGTGCAGTATTGCTTGTGACTTCGCTACTAGGCTCCCCCGTGATCGCCGGCACCACCGGAACGACCCAGCTCTTGACGGCGCAGGGCGGGGGGGCGGTTCGGGCAAACGGTAATTTCGTCAGCAACAGCGCCACCGGCCTCGGAACCTATTACTCCTACTACGTCGAGGTGCCGCCATCAGCATCCCGCCTCGTCATCGATATCTTCGATGCGGACATCGGGATCGGCGGGAATACCGAGCGCGATCTCAACCGCGACGAGATAAGGAGCACTGCGGATACCGCCGCAACCTACGTTGTGCGCAATCCGCTCGGTGCGGTCCAGCCGGTCCGCTTCTCCACCGGCGACAGCACGGGGCCCAGCGGTTCCGACAACGCCTGGTTGACCCTGTTTGACACGGCGTCGCCGGCGTACGTGAGTTTTGCCACCGCTGTTCAGGGCAGCAACGTGACCTCGATCAGCGTCCCCATCCCGGGGGCGCCTTGCGCCATCGGTGACTTCCTCGTGGCGGCCATCGCTACGGATGGAGCGAGGACGATCTCAGCCCCAGGGTCGTCCTGGACGCAGATCAACCAGGGTAGCAACGGCAGTGACGTCACGTTGGCGCTCTTCCGACGGACTGCAGCCGCGGTGGGGGTTTCTCAGACGTTCTCCTGGACCGGAACCGAACAAGCGGCGGCTGGCATTCTCTGCTACCGTGGGGTCGACGCAACGACTCCGGTAGGTGTCTCGGGTGCTGCCAACGGGACCTCGGCCACGCCGACCGCGCCTTCGGTGACCACCACCGTCGCCAACACCCAGATCCTCCGCTTCTACGCCGCGGATGACGACGACCTTGCGGCCTCCCCTTATCCCACCGGCCATACCGGGCGATTCAACCTCGAATCCAGCGCGAGCGGAGGAACGGTGTCTCTGGGTGCCGCGGGAGCAGCCCAAGGTGCCGCCGGAGCTACCGGTAGCGCCGCATTCACCTTGAGTGAGAGTGAGCAGTGGCGAGCGGCCACTGTGGCTCTCCGCGGCTCCAACGTAACTCTAATGGCCGGTCACTGGGAGGTTCGGGTCAACCACGGTAGCTCGAGCGGCGACGACGTCAACGCCTTTGGTATCCGAGCTCACGACGGTACTCCCGGGGCCGGGGGTACCGAGTTGAACGTCTACGCCGAGTCGTTCCAGACCTACGGGACCAACAACCAGAATGTTGCCACACTGAGCCGTTCGTATACGCACCATCCCTATGTCACCTCGGGCTGTCAGCTCACGGAGTGGGACTTCGACTGGGATGGCCAGAACACCGGGGATCAAGGCTCGCTGACCTTCAGCCACCGGGGCGGAGTCCTCTTTCAGAGCGTGCCCGACCCCCTGTCGGCCAACGACGCGTGGGCAAGCCACACTGTTTCCGGTTGGCGGACGGTCCCGGTCGCCCTCAATTCGACGAACTACGGGATCTGGTCCATGGGCGTCACGATTATCGGCTACGGTGGAACCGGTAGTAGTGGCAACTATGGCCAGATCGTGCTGCGAGACGACCAGTCTCCGGTGTCGGCCCCGGCCGCTCAGCCTACCAGCGGTAGTTTCGACATCTACATACCCACGGACACGGGAGTGGCCCCCACCAAACCGTATCTAGAACAGCAGGCGCGCTACAAGAGTGGGCCGAACCCTCCCTTGGTCGGTCAGACCACGCGGATGACCGTAACGGTTCGCTTCGCCAATCCCACGGCTCATGCCGTGACCTTCAATACCTCCAACGTGGTGACCTCCAATGTTCCTGGGATCACCGTTGTCTACGCCGGCAATCCTCAGGTGAGTCAGGGCTCGATCCTGACCCAACCAGTCGTCGGGGGCACCGGAAACATCACCTGGAACCCAGGCACGGTAGCGGCAGGAGCGACAGTGATTCTCGCCTATGAAGTCAACGTGACTCCGGCGTTGATCGGTCAAACCCTTCCCATCACCGGGAGTCCAGCCCTGAACGGCACGAGGGCAACGTATGTGGATGAGACGTGTACGGGGGCCTCGCCGGCGTGCACTGGTGCGCAACTGACGCGAGCGACCCCGACTTTGGGGCCCCTGTGTCAGCTCTCGGTGACTCAGAACGCTGCGACTTACGTAAAGATCTCTCGCTTCGATAGCTATGAGAGCCGCGACGGTCTTGTGGTCGAGTGGGAAAGTGCTTCCGAATCCGGCACCATGGGCTATGAGCTCTGGCGTTCGAGCGGTGGGGAATGGAACCCCGTTCGGGGTGGGGAAGTACCTGCCCTCTTTGGTGCACCTCAGGGTGGCATCTATCGGGTTGTCGATCCCGACGGTGCGGTCGGCGATGACTACATTGTGGTGGAGCGTGATCTTCGGGGCGCGACGTCGACGCACGGCCCGTATTCGGCCCACCCCGAGCGTTCGTTGGACGTCCAGATGGAGTCCATGGTGACGGCTGAGGCCCTACGGGCCGAACTTTCTCGATCACCGCGGTCAACCCAAGGGCTCTCCGGTCCTCGTCCAGACCGAGGGGGTCCGGCCGGACGGGAACGGGCTCCCTTAGCGACCAAATTGATCGTACGAGAAGCCGGGCTCTACTATGTGTCGTCGGTCAATCTGGCCGGAGCTCTGGGAAAGCCAGTAGCCTGGATCGAGACCCAGATCACCCGGGGTGGAATCAGTCTCGCAAACGGGGGACAGAGCGTCGCTTGGGCGCCCGCCACGGGCAGCCGCGGAATCTACTTCTACGCCGAGGCGATCGACAGTCTCTACACGAGGGACAACGTCTACGTACTTTCGGCAACTCCCGGAAGCAGGATGACGACTTTTCCTTGGGTTTCGGCCTCGCCAAGCCCAGAAGCGTCGTACGCCGCAATCGATCGACACGAGGTCGATAGCTTGGCGGCTCTCGTCCTGGGCCTCGATCCCGAATCTGACTACTGGTTCTGGGCCGGATTGACCGCGGGAAACGCCAGCTTCGATACCTGGACGACGACGATTCAAGCATCCTCTCTCGGTAGCGGCGCGGCTGAGCTCTCGGTTTCGGTCCTCGGCTCGACATTCACGGGAGCCGGTGGAAGTCACGAGGTCGATCTCTTCCTCAATGGGAACTATCTGACGACCGAGAACTGGACGGGTGGTGAACACACCGTGACCGCTTCATTCTCGACCGCGGATCTCTCGGAGGGCGCCAACACGGTGTCCCTGCGGGCTCTCATCCCCAGCGGTGGGACGCAGAACTTCGTCTTCGTCGACCACGTGGAGCTGACCTACGATCGGCGCTACGTGGCCAGCGGCGACTCCCTCGCCTTTGGGGCGGATGGCAATACCGCGATCACCTTGGATGGCTTCAGCGGCTCGGTGATTCTGCTGGACGTCACCGATCCTCGGCATCCTCAGTTGGCGACCGGTGCCGTCACCGGCACCTTCCAGCCGCCGAGCCCCGCCGGTCGATACCTGGCTGTCGGACCGACGGCAGTGCGTGAAGTCATGACGATGCAGCCGATGTCGAACCGCAACCTTCTCGCCTCTCCCGCCGAGGATATCTTCCTGGTCCCGACCACCATTGAGCACTCGGTCGACGAACTGATGGGTTATCGTCAGTCGCAGGGCCTCGATGTCGAGCGGGTCACCCTCGGCGAAGTGATGGACCAGTTCAACCACGGGATCTTTGATCCGCGCGCCATTCGCAGCTATCTCATCGCGGCTGAGAGGCAGTGGGGAAGTGCTCCTCGATACCTCACTCTGGTGGGGTCCGGGCACTACGACTACCGCGACATCTACGGGGTGGGTGGTCAACTCATGCCGCCGCTGCTGGTGGCGACCTCCAACGGTCTCTATGCCTCGGATGATGCCTACGGCGACCTCGACGGCGATGGGCTGGCAGACATCTCGGTGGGCCGCATCCCGGCCACCGACTACGACGACATGTGGAACTACTCCCAGAAAGTGATCGCCTACGAGGCGGCGGAGTCGACCGCAGACGTTCTCCTGATTTCCGACAGTCAGCGTCCTGGCGAGGGCCTCGATTTTTCCGCCGAGAGTTCCTTCCTGGCCTCTGGACTCTCCAGCGTCGCCAACGTGACCCAACTCGACCTTGGACCGCTCGACATCGAGACCCTGCGGCAAGCGATGTTCGAGGAGATGGCCGCTGGACCGGCCTTCGTCAACTACTTTGGCCATGGGGCTGCCGATGTGTGGTCGGACCACAACATCCTGACTCTGTCCGATGTCTCGACCCTGACGGGTCCTGCGAGCATCTACACCGGACTCACCTGCTTGATGAATCGGTTCGAGGTGACCGGCTTCGAGACTTTGGGGGCGAGACTTCTTTTCGCTCCCGGCGGAGCCGCCGCCGTTTGGTCACCGACTTCGCCGGAGCATCATCTGGCTTCGAAGGCGGTGGGCGAGCTCTTCTACCAGCGGATTCAGAACCATGACTGGAATACCCCTCTGGTTCTCGGTGACCTGGTTCGACAGGTCAAGGAGACGACGTCCTCCGAGCTCGTCGACTCGCTTGGAACCTTCCTCCTGATGGGGGATCCAGCTCTCAGGCTCCGCTTCGAGCCTCCCGTCGGGACACCGCCAACTCCCGGAGAGGGAGAATGATTCTCCCCTCGAGTTCCGATTCGGTCCAACCATTTGATTTCATGTATTTTGTTGAGAGGAACCGCTAGTGTCAGCAAAGGCAACTACCCCGGCAGAGGACAACGACGCGGCCAAACGCAGGAGGTCCCGACGCTCTTACGAGCGGCCCCGCGTCCTCTTCGAGGAACCCCTCGAGCTGTTTGCGACAGTGTGCAACCCACCCGCAAAGTCTTCGCCGGCTATTTGCTCGAGCGGCCCGATCTCTTCATAGGACTGCCAGAGAGCGAAAGAGCAGGACGGGAGTCCTGCGTTCCGAAAGAGAGTGCTCTGTCTCCCGCTCCTTCCTGGGAGCGCAGGATTCCTATCCTGCTCTTCGCCTCCCGGGTCCAGAACTCTGCGCGCGCCGTCACCGCTGGCCGTCGGGCGCTCCTGCGGGGCGGCGGTAGTTAGTGCTCTCCACGGGGAGCAGGACGGGAGTCCTGCGTTCCGAGAGAGGGTGCACTGTTTCCCGCTCCTTCCTGGGAGCGCAGGTTTCCTATCCTGCTCTTCGCCTCTCGGGTCCAGAACTCTCCGCGCGCCGTCACCGCTGGCCGTCGGGCGCTCCTGCGGGGCGGCGGTAGTTGGTGCACTCCACGGGGAGCCGGACGGGAGTCCTGCGTTCCGAGAGAGGGTGCACTGTCTCCCGCTCCTTCCTGGGAGCGCAGGATTCCTATCCTGCTCTTCGCCCCCTGCGGCGGGTCGCCCGGGCCACTAGGACTAGGCGCCCGCTACTCGCTCCGTCGCCCCATCCTTCGACTTCGCTTCGATCGCGGCATCCTTCGCCGCCGCGCCCGCCGCTTCCTGTCGTAGCCCGATGCGCTTCGCTGCGTCGTCGTACAGACGATCCGGAACACCGGTCGCGAGCACCGCTTGCCCCGGGCAGAACGACGACAGGTTGGCGTCGGAGCCGATCTTGACCAGCGAGGAACGAGCCCGCTCATTACCGCTACGGACCTCGTCCAACGGCTCGGACCCCGCCCACAGCTCAGTTACCGAATTCTCATGCAGGTTCCCGACCGGACGTCGCCACTGCACACAGGGATAGACGTTCCCATACGGATCCACCGTCAACGAATTCGTCCCGGCTCCGCAGTACCGCTTGGCGGTTGACGCCACCGCGGCAACCACTTGGTCACCCTCACGAGCGGCGGGTGGGGTAGGAGTGGTCGCGCGCCCGGCTTCGAACGCTTGCCGTCGTTCCTCTTGCAGCCGAAAAAGCGCGAGCAGTCCCTCGCGACTGGGCGCGATATCCAACGGTGAGCGGTCCCCGTCATCCTTGATCGTCACTTCGGGATCAAACTGCAGCGGTAGGCCGAGTTCGTCGGTGATGGCATACATCGCCTCGATCTCGGCTTCGTTCCATCGAGTCACCGTGCTGTTGATCTTCATGCGCAGTCCCAGGTCCCGCATCTCGGCGAGGTTGGCGAGGAGCCGGTCGAAGCTCCCCGGGACCCGCGTCTGACGATCGTGAGTCTCCGCGCACGCACCGTGGAGGCTCATCTCCAGGATCATTGGGTCCACTTCCTCGTGGAGCCGCTTCGCCATGGCGCCGCGCAGCGCGTGTCCGTTGCTCTTCACGCGGACCGCGAAACCCAATTCGCGCGCGCGCGCCCCCATCGCAAAGAAGTGGGGATGCGCCAGAGGCTCACCGCCGGTGAGGATGAGGTGCAGCACCCCCATCGAAGCCAACTCCTCGAAGACCTCGTAGTAGCGTTCGAGTGAGAGCGGCGTGCCCTGCAGCCCCACGTCGTTGTAGCAGAAAACGCAGTCGAGGTTGCACCGGTAGGTCAACTCGAACATCACCGAAAAGAGTCGGTTCTCCTCGCGGGTTTTCTCGATCAGGTCTTGGTAGGTTGCTGGGGACATCGGATGGGGCCGAGCGCGTCGTTGGGAGATGCGCCAAACTCAGGTGAGTATAGTCCAAGGATCCCCATCCTTCGTGAAAGTTAGCGTTGACACCGGAACCTCGCTGGCTAGGCGCTGGAGCGTTTCCATTACCGATGCCGATCGGAAAGGGTCTCGCCCCACTGCAGTCGCGCAAGCAGCCAGGGCACCGAACGCCTCGGCCGGCGAGGCGTCCCGCCGCTGGCCCGTGGAGCCCTTCTCCAAGCGGAGGATCTCGACCAAGGGAAAGGCGCCCGGAACCCTCTCGGCCTGACCAAAGTCTCCCGAGAACGGCATCTGGTACACCACGGGAAGGCCATCCTCCCAACTCACCGCGTTGAGGTCATCCGAGAGCACCTGCCGACCCGATGCGGCGCTCAGGGTGGATAGGGTCGTCTTGCCGGCGCCCGAGCGCCCGAGGAACAAACGAGCCTGCCCGTTGTCGAGAACTCCCGCGCTATGCAGCAGTGCTCCACCCGTCGCCGCCAACCGATAGGCGACGAGCGCTCGAAACACATTCTCCAGCGTCCCGGCAAACACCTCTCCATCGGCCACGTAGGTCCACAGGGCAGCCTCTAGATCTGGCCGCCACTGCAGACTCGCCATCAGTTCCAGGCCGGCGAGGTCAACCCGATTCGCGCGGTAGCGTAGGTCCAGCGAGTACTCCCACCCGAACTCCGTGATTTCCCGGAAGTCCGACTGATCGACCCGGAAGACCTGAAGCCTTAGGGCACCCTCTTTCGGTTCACCGCAGAGGTCCGCAAAGCGCTCGCGAAGCGCCACGACCTGATCTGTTGACAGACCCTCGACCACATAGGGCCCGCCGACAAAGCCGAGGCCCAACCGCAGATCTCCCCACTGCGTCCCCGAGAATCGGGCTGGAAACAGATCGGGTGCTTGGAGAAACTTCGACCCAAATTCATCGCTCGGTTCCATAGCGTCGAGTCTACGCTGTCTTGTCCTCCAAACGCTGCCCCCATGGTAGTCTGGAGTCCGTGGAGAAGTACCGCCTGCCCGCAGAGGTCCGCTATCGAGTCGTCGCCGACGAAGCCGTTATCCTGCGCCTCGCCGCCGGCCGAGTCCTCGGCCTCAACTGGACCGGAACCCGCATCCTCGCCCTCCTCGAGGGCGGTGCCAGCGAGAGCGAAGTCGTCGACCAGCTGGTCAACGAGGTCGAAGCCGATCAGCAGGAACTCGCCGCTGATGTCGCCGCTTTCATCCAAGAACTCATGGACGCCGGCGTCATCGAGCGTCAGGCCTGATGTCCACCGATACCTCCCCGGAGGCCGCGTACCAGCAAACTTTGGCGCAGCGTCGCCTCGGCCCCCAAGGGCGATTCCTGACCACCTGCCGCATGAGCGAGACCTTGCACCAACTCGCGCTCCAGAGAATCAAGCGACAGGATCCCTCTCTAGACGAACGGGGCGCAATGGCTCGGCTAGTGTTTGAGCGCTATGGCCACTCCGTCGAGTCCTGAGGAGGTCATCCGCCGGTTCGCGGATCTCCTAGGCGCGGCGGGGATTCCCTACATGCTTACCGGTTCCTTCGCTAGTGGCTTTTTTGGAGTATCACGGGCCACCCAAGATATCGACATCGTGATCTCGCCGAGCATGGATTTCCCTCGGAACGCAGGATTCCTATCCTGCTCCCCGCTTCCGGAGCCCACAACACCTCGCACGACACCTCAACCTCCCCGTGGACTATCCGGGTATTGCGATAGAGCCTCACGGTTGGCATCAAAGAGCAGGACGGGAGTCCTGCGTTCC
>JAIOJS010000214.1 GCA_019911795.1 Thermoanaerobaculia bacterium
GGTGGTGAGACTGCTCGATCGCCAGATCGAAACTCCGGCATCACCGATCCGTCTGATCCTTGCCCTGCCGCGCCCCAAGGCCCTACGTCGGCTGTTGCGGGATGTCGCGAGCGTCGGCGTTTCTCATATCGACATCATCAACGCCTGGAAGGTGTCGGGTAGCTACTTCGGATCGCCCCTTCTCGCCCCGGAGCGGCTTCTCGAGGAACTGACGGTTGGCGCTGAACAGGGCGGTCGCTGCGCCGTTCCCGCCGTTGCGATCCACCGACTCTTCGTGCCCTTCGTCGATTCTCTCGGCTCGTCGTGGGTGGATGACCCTGAAGCCTTGCGCCTTGTGACCCATCCCAATGCCGAGAGCTTCCTCGACGAGGTCGAAGTGAGTTCTTTCCGCCATGGCGTGACCCTGGCGGTCGGACCCGAGGGAGGCTGGATCGATGCCGAGGTTGAGAGCTTCGTCGAGCAAGGGTTCCAGCCCGTCAGGCTGGGAGACAGCATCCTTCGGACCGAGGTAGCGGTGACGACTGGCTTGGTTCAAGTCGAGCTGATGCGTCGGCGGGCGTTGCGCGAGGTCGAAGGTCGAGAGTAGGACGCACCGGTCGCGGATGAGTTCCTTGGCCTACAGGTCGCCAATCTATCCTGGAATAGACTGGGGCGGTCCGTCTAGAGATCCGTACGTGCCGGTCGAGGAGAGAGACCATGACATCGAGAGCCCACCGTCGCCGTTGGTCACTGGTAGCCGCCGTGCTCCAACTCGTTGTTCTGATCGGAGGCAGCCTGGCTCAGGACGTGCCCTCGACCGACGTCTATCTGGTCGACCTCGAGGGTAGCGGCGACGAGAAGCCGGTCTTCAAAGAGCCGGTCAACATCACGAACCGGGCCGGCTACGACAACCAGCCCATCTTTCTACCCGACGGATCGGGCGTGCTGTACACCTCGATTCGAGGCGAGCAAGCTGACATCTATCGTTACGACTTCGAGTCTAAGACCTCCACCGCGGTGACCCAGACTCCGGAGAGCGAGTTCTCGGCGACTCCGATCGAGGACGGGGCCGCGATGTCGGTCGTCAGAGTCGGAGGGGAGGGGCGTCAATTGCTTTGGCGGTTCTCGCTCGCGGCTGACGGGGAGAGCCCAAAGCTCCTCGACGTTGGGATCGAACCCGTCGGCTACCATGTTTGGGGTGACGACGGCGACGTTCTGCTGTTCGTGCTCGGGGAGCCGCATACCCTGCAGTGGCGAGATCGCGAGGGAACTCTGAGAACCGTCGCCTCGAACGTCGGAAGGTCGCTGCACCGTATTCCGAGATCGGAGCGGTTCAGTTTCGTGCAGAAGGGGGCGGCTGGATGGTCGGTCGACTCCTTCGATGCCAAGACCGGTGAGATTGCTACCTTGATCGGGACCCGGCCAGAGCGGGAAGACCTCGCGTGGGACTCAGAAGGGCGACTGTGGATGGCCGATGGGTCTCGTCTCTACCGCTATTGCCCGGCCTGCGGCGGTGGCTGGCGACTGATGGTCGATCTTGGACGGGACGGGATCGGCAACGTCAGTCGCCTCGCTTTCTCGCCGGATGGGCAGCGTCTCGCGTTCGTCGCCGAACGCTCGTCAGACCCGGCTAGTCTCGAGCCCTAGCGGCTGGGAACGACGATGCTGGGTCGAGACTCGTCGCCGCTGAGAGGTCAGCCACGTTGAGGCGGGGGATCGGGCCTCGAAACCTCGGCTTCGTAGTGTCGGAACAGGTCCGCTAGGGTCTTGCCAGCCTCGTCGGCGAAGGGCTCCAGGGTTTCGAAGTCCCGAATGCGGTCGATGCGGAAGCTCCGAAAGTCGGTTCGCAGTTCACACCAGGCGCCCAGGGTCCAGGTGACGCCCCAGTAGAACAAGCCCAGCGGACGGACCGTTCTCTGGCTCGCGGCCCCTTCGCCGTCCTCGTAGTCGAGGCGGAGCCGACGCCGACGATGGATCGAGCGCCGGATGTCGGCGAGAGCCTCCATCTCTCCGGCGCGGCGCCGAAAATTGAAGGCGAACAGAGGCGTCGAGTCGATCCGTTCCTTGAGCGCTTCGGGGAGGGCGGACTGGACCTTGGCGAGGGCATCCTCTGCCGCGACGGCGAGGGCCGGGTCCGACCAACTACGGACGATGCGGGCGCCGAGGACCAGGGCTTCGATCTCCTGTTCGTCAAACATCAGCGGGGGTAGATCGAACGTTCGCTCGAGGAGGTAGCCGACGCCGGCCTCCCCGCGGATCGGAGTTCCGGAGTCGACCAGGTGGGCGATATCGCGGTAGATCGTACGCTCGGAAACCTCGAGCGCCTCGGCGAGCTCGCGAGCGGTGGTCACCGTACTGCGCCGTCTTAGGCGCTGGATGATCTTGAAGAGTCGGTCGGCGCGTCGCATGGAGGGGATCCTAACCGGCTACCTCTGGCTCCAGAAGACGGGCGGCGATGTCGCCACCGCCCGTCTCGCTGAGACTTCTAGCTGTCCTGCTGCCAGAGGCCGAAGGTCGCTCCGCCCGGATCGACGAGGAGGGAGAATCGCCCCATCCCAGGAACCGGAACCAGCTCCTTGATCGCCTCAGCTCCAAGCTCCTTGGCGCGGTCGGTGGAGGTCTCGAGGCTGTCGACCTGGATGTACGGTACCCATTGGGAGCCGCCGTTCTCGGTGACCAGGACACCACCGGAGTGGCTGGATTGGGTGTCGATCATGGTGTACGGCCCCATCGGGGTGTCACTGGTGGTCAGCTTCCAATCGAGCAGTTTCGAGTAGAAGGCTCCGGTTTCCTGGGGCTTCTGGGTGTGTAGTTCGGTGTAGCAGAATGGGTTCGGCATGGTCTTTCTCCTTTGGTTGTTGTTGAGGATTTGCCGTTGCAGGAAGACTGTCAGAAGCCTCCTGACAGCGTCCTGTCAGGAGGGGATACGCCTCCTGACACCGTGTTGTCAGGAGTCTGGCGAGCAACCTTCGGGGATCCGTGTCGGGAGACGGGGCGGTTGCCGCGGATCTAGTGACGGGAGAGAATGTCTGCACCACTTCGCCGTAGCCATCCAAAGTACCGCCCTCGCCGCGCCAGATGGAAGTGTGCCGCTGCCGAGGGCTCCAGACCAGCATTCAATCCGATGCCGCTACCCGCAATCGATCCCCTTGACCTCGAGATCTGTCTCGGCAGCGCCGACGACTACGCGGCGCGTGGAGGAGCGATGTCTCCTCCCATCGTTCAGAGTTCGCTCTTTGCCTTCCCGACTCTGCAGGCCTTGAGCGAGGCCCAGGCGGAGGAGCACCGCCGCTTCGTTTACTCGCGGGGACAGAATCCCACCGTCGAGGCGTTGGAACGACAGTTGGCGGCGCTGGAGCGTGGCTCGGTGGCCAAGGCCTTTGGGTCGGGCATGGCCGCCGTCAGCGCAACGATCATCGGGCTGCTCGAGGGGGGTGATCACATCGTCTTCGTGAACCAGACCTACGGACCGACCCTCCAGTTGGCCGAGCTGCTGTCTCGATTCGGAGTGGAGCACACCGTGGTGGCGAGCGGAGTGCCGGACGAGGTTGCCGCCGCCTTGCGGCCCAACACTCGAATGCTGTGGATGGAGAGTCCAGGTACGATGCTCTTCGGGACCCTCGACCTGCGGTCTCTGGTCGATCTTGCCCAGTCCAGGGACCTCCTCACCTGCCTCGACAACAGCTGGGCCACACCGCTGTTCTTGAAGCCGATCGAGCTCGGTATCGACCTAGTCGTCCATGCCGGCTCGAAGTACCTGGCCGGCCACAGTGATGTGCTGTCCGGCGCGGTGATAGGACCCGAGGGGCTGATGGAACAGATTTTCTACCGTGGGTACATGTTGCTCGGGGCCAGCCTCTCCCCCTTTGATGCCTGGCTCCAGATCCGCGGCCTGCGAACTCTGCCGCTCCGATTGCAGCAGCATCACGAAGGGGGGTTGCGGGTTGCCGAGTTTCTCGCTCAGCATCCCGCGGTGGAGCGGGTCTACCACCCCGGCCTGGCGGCGATTCCACCGACTGAATTTCGGGGCTACTCGGGGCTGTTCTCATTTGCCTTGGGCTCGAACCGTCGCGAGGATGTCCACAGTGTTGTCGATGCCTTGCGCAGGTTTCGAATCGGAGTCAGTTGGGGTGGACCGGAGAGTCTCGTCTATTCACCTCAGAGCGGCGATCCGGAGGAACTCCGGGCTCGAGGTCTGCCGCCCGGACTGATTCGACTCTCGGTGGGCCTCGAATCTCCACCGTCTCTTATCGAGGATCTAGAGCAGGCCCTCGGGGGGCTACGGTAGGGCATGGGGTCCACCAACGGTCCTCGGGAGCTGAGCTTGGCCGCAGCCTTGGTTGCGGTGTCCTTGGCGGCAACTTTCGATCAAATTGGGTCGGGCTCGAGTTTCGAGGAGGAAGGATGAGAGTTCGAGGGTGGGGTGCACGACGACGGCTCGTAGCTGTCTTGCTGATTGTAGGGGCAACCTTGCCCGTACTGGGGCAGGACGTGGTCTCCCGCGAGTCTTCGCCAGCCAGTCCGAACCGGGAACTGGGGCGGCCCTATCTGCAGCACTTTGGATCCAACGAGACGGGCAATCACGATCAGATTTGGAAGGGGATGCAACTCGACGATGGCGCTCTGCTGTTTGCGGAGGGCCGTGGGTTGAGGATCTTCGATGGGGTCCACTGGTATGGAATTGGTGATCCCGCGATCCACCGTGTCTACGACATGGCTCTTTCTGACGATGGCCGCATCTATCTCGGTTCTGCCGGTGAGTTGGGCTACCTCGAGCCGCAATCAGATGGCACCTACAAGTACTTCTCCCTACTACCCAGTGCGCAGGACAGCGCAAGCGAAGTGCCTGCGTTCGGTGACATTCGCCGGGTGGTGGTGACGGAGACGGGAGTCCTCTACGCGGGTTACGAGACCCTGTTCGGGTGGCGCACCACTACGGGACTGATCTGGGCCGAGATCGACGGCATCACCGGACTGCAGGAGGTCGAGGGTGAAGTGTGGCTGACCACCGACGAAGAGGTCTACTCTGTCGACCCCGTGACCCTTTCCCTACGACCTGTTCCCGGTACCGAGGCCCTTCATGGCAACTCGGTTAGCAACTTCAGTCGCCGTCCCGACGGAGCCTGGCAAGCTCTGGGCTCCGAGGGTCTGTTCGTGCAGACGACGGAAGGTTTCCAGCCGTGGCCGACTGCGATCGATGGTCGCTTGGGCGACACTCGATTGACGAGCCAGACCTACCTCGCCGATGGCACCCTCGTCCTGGGGACCCGCAACCAAGGTGCCTATCTGCTCGACCCGCACGGTGATTTGATCCAACAACTCGGAGAGCCTCAAGGACTGACGGAGTTGTGGGTCACGAGTGCCTTCGAAGACATCGATGGCAACCTCTGGCTGACCCATGGGTCGCAGGGAATCACCAGGATCGAACGCTCCGGAGGACTCTCTCTCTTCGAGCGAGACCTCGGCATCCGGAATACACAGCAGATCACTCGCCATCGCGGACACCTCTTCGCGGCGACCTACTTCGGCCTCGAGGTGTTGGTCCCGGCCCGCGACTCCTCCGACCAAGCGCACTTCGAAACTGCCTCACCGGAACCGAACGTCGCGTGGTCTCTCCTGGACCTGGGGGATTCGCTCCTCGTGGGAGGTGTCGACGGGATCTATGAGATTCGGATTCTCGACGAATCGGTCCAGCCGCCTCGGGTCAGTGCTACCCGGATCACCGAGGATCACCCTTGGGTCTCCGCAATGAGCCGCGACCGTAGTCAGCCTGACACTGTTTACGCTACGCTGGGTAGCGGCCTCCTACGCCTCGACCGAACCTCCGAGGGCTGGGCGTCGCGGGGGCGTCACGACGACATCTCGGCCCACACCTACTTCGTCGAGGAGGACGCCGGTCAACTCTGGGTCGGTACCGTCAACGAGGGCTACTTACTGCTCTCCGATCTCGACCTTTGGCCCAGTTGTCCCGTGCAGACGTTCGGTCGCTCCGAAGGGGTGCCCGCGGGCAACTCACACATCTTCCGCTGGAACGATGGGCTCCTGTGGGGGACGTACGACGGCGTCTACTCCTACGATCCGAAGCGGGCGATACCCTTCGCTCCTGATTCGCGCTTTGCGAAAGGACTGATCGACGGCTCGGTCGATGTACATCGCTTCTTCGATCCGGGAGCGGGGGAGCCCTGGATGATTGCCGGAGGCGTCACCGGGCCCCTCGTCACCGCTGTCGATGGTAGCTACGAGCAGGACGATAGGCGGTTGCGGAGTCCCCCCGATTGGCGTCGCTATTCGCTGCACATCGATGACGATGGCATCGTCTGGATCGGAGCTCGCGAGGGAATCATTCGCCACGATCCTCGGCAATTCCGACCGCTGCGAGAGCCGCAGTCAGCTGTGCGTCTCGGACGGGTAACGGATCTATCGGGAGATGAGACTCTCTGGGGCGGAGAGATTCCTTGGCCGGACGGCGGAGTTCTGTCATTGGCTCGGACGGGCGGGGGGCTGCGCTTCGACTTCGGTCTTCAGGAATCGGTGGTGCCGGGACGGATTCAGTATCGCAGCCGGTTGGCTCCTCTTGGTGCCGATTGGTCGGCGTGGTCGTTCGAGACCTATCGCGACTTCACGAACCTTCCTGGGGGCTCTCTGCACTTCGAGGTCGAGGCGAGGGACGCGCGGGACCGCCAGTCCCTTCTCTCCCCGGTGGCCGTCGAAGTACCCCTTTCCTGGTATGCCACCGGGCCGGGCAGGATCCTGCTGGCTAGCCTTCTCGCGTTCTTGATCTGGGTGATTGCGCGTTGGCGCACGGCCAAAGTCGTGGAGCGCAACGTGCAGCTCGAGCGGGCGGTCGATGAACGGACGCGGGAGGTTCAGGCGCAGGCTACCGCCCTGGCTGAAGCCAACGAGAGGCTTCAGGAGATGTCCCAGCTCGATCTCCTTACGGGGCTGGGCAACCGTCGCATGGCGGCCGAGATGATCGACGAAGAGATCGATTGGCTGCGCGGCGAGGGGTATCTCGAGGCGAGCGCCGAACGGTCCCACGACCTTTCCTTCTTGCTAGTGGATGTCGACCACTTCAAACGCATCAACGATACCTATGGTCACGCGGTCGGAGATCGGGTCTTGAAGAGCATCGGGGCGTTGTTGCAGGAGCAGAGTCGTGCGCTCGATGGCGTCATGCGCTGGGGTGGCGAGGAGTTCTTGGTCCTTTGTCGCCGGACACCGCGGGAGCGTATCGGCGATCTTGCCGAGCGCCTGCGGCGAGCGATCGAGAGGGCGGTGCTGATTGAAGTGGATGGACAGGAGGTGAAGGCTACCGTCTCGATCGGCTTTGCTACCTTCCCCTTGGATCCGGCTGCGCCCCTTGCGGTGTCCTGGAATCGGGTTCTCGGCGTCGCCGATCTCGCGCTCTACGCCGCCAAACGCTCGGGGCGTGACGGATGGGTCGGTCTGTCGGTTGAGGAGGGTAAACCGTCGCGGAGCGATGGAGACTCGACGTCGAGTGTGGAGACCGTCGAGCCCATATCAGGGGTTCGCGACTTCCAGGGATCTGAGGGGACGTTGTCGGAACAGGTTCGTCGGTGGCTGGAGAGCGGCAAGGCCCGAGTCTCGACCTCCTTCTCCCGCCTCAGCGACGGAGCCTGGTAGGACAAGTGGACTGCTGTTCTTCGGAGATGGAATAGTCTTCGGAGATGGAAGCTTCCCTATCTCTTCGCCAAGCGCGACGCCTTGCCTTGGCACGCGCCGGCTTACTCGAGCCCGCCGTCGAAGGCCTTCCGCGAAGTGCCTCGGGGCGCGGTGTGCGAGCCCGCCGGGCCGCCTTGGACGTGATGCGGCGCTTTGGCTACCTACAGCTCGATACCGTGTCGATTGCGGGGGCGCGGAGCCATTCGATTGTTCTGGCGTCGCGACTCAAAGGCTTTTGGGCGGGGCTTGGTGAAGAGCTCCTACAGCCAGGGGAGCCGGTCTTCGAGTACTGGGGACACGAGGCGAGTTGGCTACCGATCGAGCTCTACCCCGCCTTTGAGTTTCGTCGACGTGAGTTTCGCCGGCATCCCTGGTGGGGCGACCTCCTCGGTGAGCATCCGGGGCTAGCCCAATCACTCCTGGAGCGGATCGAACGGGAGGGTCCACTGCGCTCGCTCGACCTCGAGGGGCGGGGCAAGGGAGGCTGGTGGG